>DATDRS010000355.1:0-11585 GCA_035291605.1 Anaerolineales bacterium
GTCTACGCGCGGCTGTCCGCGCCGTTCGAGGCGTTCGAGCCGGAGGGCGAGCCAAGTTTCGGGACGACGAACATTGACTTCACGTGGGGCTTGCGCGACGCGCTGCAAAGCCTGCGCACCTCGCGGCGCACGAGCTTCACCGTCGGCGCGGGCGGGTTCGGCGTGACGACCGCGGTCGGCGCGCGCGCGCGGGTGCACTTCGAGCGCAAGGTGAATGTGCCGGAGGGATGGCTCAAGGGCTTCCTGCAAGTACAGGGCGCGCTGGCGATGCGGCCCTTCGTGTTCGACGTGCGTCCGGTGGACCTGCTGACCGTGATCGCCTTTTTCCAGGACAACAAGCCGCTCCGCCCGCCGCACGGCCTGCGCTACGAATTCCAGCCGGGCGAGCCGGTGCGCATCGTGCTTGAACCCTGGGAGGAGCGCTTCACGCTCAAAGGCACACACTACACGGGCTATGCGCGCACGGTGCGCCTGTGGGGAAGGCGGCGGATGGAACTGCTGCTCGGTATCTTGCCCTACGCCGAGCGCGTCACCGTCGGCGTCCTGGGGCGCGGGCTGCCGCACTTTTACGTCTGCCACTGCGGGCCGTATCAGTTCGTCCTCGCGCTGTCGGGGTGGACGCAGAATGACTGGTCAAAAGGCAGCGCATTTGATCTGCTCGCGCCGCAGGTCGAGGCGCACCCCGAACAGACGGCGCTGGCCTACAACGCCCTGGCCCGGCGTCTGGTCGCAGGGCGCACGCAGATCGCGGAGGAGACCGGCCTGCCTCCTGCCGAAACAGAGCAGGCCTTGTTCCAACTCTGCCGCGCTGGCCGCGTCATCTTCGACCCGACGACGATGGCCTATCGGCTCCGCGAGTTGTTCGCCGAGGCGTTAGACGTAAACAAATTATTTGCGCCCGATCCGCGCATTGAGGCGGCGCGGCGGTTGCTGGACGCCGGCCGCGTGTCGCTGCGAAACGTGACCGATCCCGACCCGTCCCAGGGCGGGCGGCGGGAAACGCGCGCGGCCGCCGTCGTGGAAGATGATGTGGCCTACGAAGTTAGCGTTGCGGTGGATGGAAACGGGCGGCTGCGGTTCGGGCGGTGCGAGTGCCAGTTCTTTCAGAATAACCTGATGTCGCGCGGGCCGTGCGCGCACATCCTGGCGGCCCGCCTCGCGCTCGACGCGCGGGGCATCCCTGTCCCAGATTGGCCGAGGTCGCTAAAATGAGTTGATCGTCGGCCGGGCAGCCCGGGTTAGCCGATAGACTGCGGCGATACGCCGCGGCGGTGCGCTGAACCCAACACTCCTTCGCCGGTTCCCACCTTTCGCACAAGGTGGGAGCCGCTCCAACGCGAGATCGTAACCGGGCTGCCCGGCCGTGTTTTTCTATCCTATGTGGCAACGCATCCGTTTGCGCTTATGGTCTTTCTTTCAGCGTGTGTCGTGGCGCTTGACGCATCGGCGCGCCCACTGGCCGCCAGCGCGCGCGCCCGACACGGACTGGCGTGAAGCGTGGGAAGCCAGGCAGGCGCAGCGCCGCCAGGAGCGTGAGCAACGCCGGAGTGAACGCAGAGAGCGCGACCGCGCCTCCTTCGGCGAAGAACTCTGGGGCGCGGCAGAGCCGCACCGCACGGCCGCGCTCGACGAGGCGAGGCTCCAGCGGTTCAACCTGCCAATCCTGCGCACCGAGCGCGATCTCGCCGAGTGGCTGGGGATTCCGCTCTCACGCCTGCGCTGGTTCACGCACGACAAACCCGCCGACCGCGTCTGGCACTACGTGCGCTACGAGATTCCCAAGCGCGGCGGCGGGCGGCGCGTGATCCTCGCGCCCAAGCGCGAACTGAAGGCGCTGCAGCGCAAAGTGCTGGACGGCCTGCTGGCGCAGGTCCCAGCCTCCGGGAGCGCGCACGGCTTTGCGCGGGGACGCTCCATCGTCACCAACGCGCAGCCGCACGTGGGCAAGGAGGTCATCCTCAACCTCGACCTCAAGGACTTCTTTCCCAGCGTGATTTTCCCCCGCGTGCGCGGCCTGTTCATCGCGCTGGGCTATGCATTCCCGGTGGCCTCGACGCTGGCGCTGCTATGCACCGAGCACGAGCGGGAGGCCTTCGACCGCGACGACGTGCGCTACTACATCAGCGTGGGCGCGCGCAGCCTGGTGCAGGGCGCGCCGACGAGTCCCGCGCTGGCGAACATGGCTGCCTGGCGGCTGGACCGGCGGTTGGAGGGCCTGGCGCGGAAGCACGGCTTCGCCTACACCCGCTATGCCGACGACCTCACGTTTTCAGGCGGCGAGGCCGGCGCGGCGCTGCGAATCCTCGACAGCGCGCAGCGCATCATTCGTGACGAGCATTTCGAGGTCAACGCCGACAAGACGCGCCTCTATCGCCGCTCCTCCCGGCAGATGGTCACCGGGCTGGTGGTCAACGACGGCCTGAATACGCCGCGCCGCCTGCGCCGCCGCCTGCGCGCCATCCTGCACAACGCGCGCCGGACTGGCCTGGAGGCCCAGAACCGCGAGGGGCGCGCGGACTTCCGCGCGCAACTGGCCGGGCAGATCGGGTTCGTGCAAATGGCGAACGCGAAGCAGGCTGCGCGATTGAAAGAGGCGCTCCGTTCGCTGGCGTGGTAAACTGGCCCCGTGGCCACTCCCTTACACACGGCTCTCGCCGCCGCCGCCGCCGCCGGAGAAGTTCTCCATCGCAAGTTCCCACAGGCGCGGGAGGTCAGGTCGAAAGGCTGGCGCGATATCGTCACCGACGCCGACTTCGCCGCACAGGAGGTCGTGCTGGAAATCCTGACCCGCGACTTCCCCGATTATGCCATCCTCTCGGAAGAAGGGCGGCACGACGCCGATCTGTCCGCGCCTGTCCCCACCTGGGTCATAGACCCGCTCGATGGGACGACGAACTACGCGCGGCAGTTCCCGGTCTTCTCCGTCGCCATCGCGCTCGTTCACGACCACGCGTTTCAACTGGGCGTGATCTACGATCCCATGCAGCGCGAGGCCTTTTTTGCGGAACGGGGGCAGGGCGCTTTCATCCAGAGAGGGGATGATCAGCCCCAACCCATGCGGGTCAGCAGCATCGCCGACCCTGGCGAGGCCCTCGTGGGCGTGGACTGGGCGCGTGATCCGGGGGTGCGGCAACGCGTGCTGGAGGCGCTCGCCCGCGTGGGCGCGGTGGCCCGCACGGTGCGCTCTATCGGGAGCGCCGCGCTGGGCCTCGCCTACGTCGCCGCCGGGCGGCTCGACGGTTACTATCATCTCTCGCTCCAACCCTGGGATGCGGCCGCCGGGGCAATCCTCGTGGCCGAAGCCGGCGGCGCGTTCTCCACGCCGGACGGCGGCGCGTGGCAGTTGGGGGATACGCAGCTCGTGGCAAGCAACGGCCGGCTGCACGGTGCGCTGATCAAGACGTTGGCGCTCACTTGAGCGAGCTTGAATACGACGTCAACGAATAATGAGCGAATAAATGAATATGCCCCGCCGATCCCACCGCCGTAACTCTGCCCCCCTCGGAACTCTCGCCGTCGCGCTGATCCTGCTCAGCCTGCTGTATGCCTGCGAGCTTGCCCCCGCGACCGAACCGCCTGGGATACCGACTCAAGTTTCATCAGACGCCAGCCGCTGGTACAACCTGTACTTCACCGGCCCGACGCCCGACGACCCCACTGGCGGCATCCCCGACGCCGTCGCGGCGAGTTTCGACGCAGCCCAGCAGACGATTGACGTGGCGGTGTACGAGTTTGACCTGCACCCTCTCTCCGAGGCCCTCATCCAGGCGGCAGAGCGCGGAGTGCGCGTGCGCGTCGTGACGGACTCCGACTCGCTCGTCGAGCAGACGATCCTCGACCTGCTCGCCGCCAAGATCCCGGTGGTCGAAGACCAGCGCAGCGCCATCATGCACGACAAGTTCGTCGTGATAGACGGCAGCACCGTGTGGACCGGCTCGATGAACTTCACCGAAAACGACGCCTACCGCAACAACAACAATTTCATCGAGATCACTTCCACCCGGCTGGCGCAGAACTACACGGCCGAGTTCGAAGAAATGTTCACGGAGCACGCGTTCGGCCCCACCTCGCCGGCCAACACGCCCCATCCCACCCTGACGGTTAACGACGCGTTCGTCGAGAATTATTTCTCCCCCGACGACGGCGTGGCCGCGCACATCCTTGAAGCGCTCCAGGCTGCGCAGAGCAGCATCCACTTCATGGCCTTCTCCTTCACGCGCCAGGATTTCGCCGAAGCGCTGATCGAGAAAGCGCAGGCGGGCGTGGTCGTGCAGGGCGTGTTCGAGACGCGGCAGATCGCCGCCGGCGGCGACGCCGCGTGGAACGCCCTCACCGCCGCGGGGCTGGACGTGCGGCAGGATGGGAACAAATATAACCTGCACAGCAAGGTCTTCCTCATTGACCAGCAGGTCGTCGTCGCCGGGTCGTACAACTTCAGCCGGAACGCGGAAGAGAACAACGACGAGAACGTGCTCATCCTCCACAGCCCGGAGATCGCCGCGGCCTATTTCGCCGAATGGCAGAAGGTTTGGGCGCAGGCGAACCCATAATCAACCGGGGGACTATTCTCCTACTTCCTCCTTGTCTCAGCCCATAACTTTTTTCGCCCGAGACCGTCTGATAGGGCGTAACGATATGCGTTATGGGCAATGACATAATAAGGAGGAAGGATGAAACAAAAACTTTCCACTTTTGCGCTGCTGTTGAGCGCGCTTGCCGTGGGCCTGCTGGCATTAGCAGCCTGCAACGTCAGCGCCGCCCCCTCTCAGTCCCTTGAGCCTGCCGGTCAATCGGAGTCCGCGTCTGAGCCGCTTCCCCAGATGGCGCAGGGGGAGGCCGCCTTTACCGGCGTCGTCGAGGCCATCGAGCTGGATACCTACACCGTCGGCGGCGCAATCTTCAAGATTGACGCGGACAGCCAGCGCCCTGCCGATCTGACCGTCGGCGCGGCGGTGCAGATCAGAGCGCATGTGGACCCCGACGGTTCCTTCTACGCTCAGGTCATTTCGCCGGCCCCGGCGGCTTCCGGCGGAAGCGGCCTCCGGTTTGAATTTGAGGGCACGGTCCAGTCCATCAGCGGCGACGCTGCCATCATCTCCGGCCAACCCGTCCAACTGTCCCCAGCGCTCGTGTCCGGCCTGCAAGTTGGCGATACCGTCCGGGTGCAAGGGACGCTGAACGCCGGCGTCTTCCGGGCGCAGGAAGTGGAGCGTTCCGACGACGACGGAACGCACACCCCGGAGCCGACTGAGCTGCACGAGGCGAGTGAGACGCCTGAACCAACCGAGGAGCGCGAAGCCACGCACACGCCGGAAGCGACCGAACGGCACGAAGCCACGCGCACGCCGGAGGCGACTGAGAGGCATGAGGCCACACGGACGCCTGAACCAACCGAGAGGCATGAGGCCACGCGGACGCCTGAACCGACCGAGAGACGTGAGGCGACGCATACCCCGGAGCCGACCGAAGAGCGCGAGGCGACGCATACGCCAGAGCCAACCGAAGAGCGCGAGGCCACCCGCACACCCGAACCGACTGAAGCGCGCGAAGCCACGCGGACGCCCGAGCCAACTGAAGTGCACGAAGCCACCCGGACGCCTGAGTCAACTGAAGTGCGCGAGGCGACGCATACACCCGAACCAACCGAGGTGCACGAAGCCACGCGGACGCCCGAGCCAACTGAAGTGCACGAAGCGACACACACACCCGAACCAACCGAGGTGCACGAGGCGACGCACACGCCGGAACCGAACGATTAGATTGAATGAACGCAGGGAGCAGATTGGCGCTCAAGCGGTAAGAGCATAACGCGGGGCGGTGGGCAACCCTACCGCCCCTTGATCCTTTTGAGGCAGCAGACTTGATGGCTGTGTTGATCGCTGACGCCGGACCAACTTTCTGGCATACGGTATACTTGTGGATCAAGACGGCCGCGCCGTCTCCCAAGCCCGAGCTCGTTCGCGTGAATCCCGACGCACCCCTCGACCGCATCCGCGGCCTCGACCCCCTCACGCTCGCCCGAATTCACGACCAGTTCTATCCAGAGGTGTACCGCTATGTCCGCTACCGCCTGGAGGACGAACAGGTCTGTGAGGACATCACCTCGGAGGTTTTCCTGCGGCTGCTGCAGGCCCTGCAAAAGCAGGAGTACACCGTCCAGAACCTGCGAGGCTGGCTGTTCAAAACGGCCGCCAACCTGTTGAACGACCACCTGCGCGCCCGCTACGCGCGCCCGGTGAGCGACCTCGGCGAAGATCTGCCCGCCCCCGCGCCATCGCCGGAGGGACAGGCCGAGCGCGCCTGGCAGAACCGGGAAGTCCGCGAGGCCCTCCAGCAGCTCACGCCCGATCAACAGCACGTCCTTGCGCTGCGTTTCACGGAAGACCGCCCCCTCGAGGAAACTGCCCAGTTGATGGGGAAATCGGTGTCCGCGGTCAAAACTCTGCAATTCCGCGCGCTGGCCGCTTTGCGCCGCCGGCTGGGTGAGAAAGGGCAGGCATGAGCAACGACCCTCGCGAAACGGCCTTCGAAGATTGCAGGCGGCAAATCCTCGCCGGGGCCAGCCTTGACGAGGCCATCGCGCGCTACTCGCAGTGGGCTGACGAGTTGAAACCCCGCCTCGAAGCCGCCCTGGCGGCGCGGGCGCTGGCGGCGGATATCCACGTGCCCGCCGAAGCGCAGGCGCGCAGCAAGGCTCGCTTCCTGGCCGAGGTGAGAAAGCAGGCGCGCCCCCGACGCCTATTCCTCTTCGGCGGGCTGTGGCTGCCTCGGCGCCGCGCTTCCGTCGCGCTGGCGACCTTTTTCAGCCTGATCGTCGCGACCTTCGGGACGCTCGCCGCCGCGGCGCAATCCCTGCCGGGCGATGTCCTGTACCCGGTCAAAATCGCCGCCGAGCAGACGCGCCTCCTGCTGGTCAGCGCGCCCGCCCAACGGCTCGAATTAGAACAATCCTTTGATCGCAACCGCGCTCAGGAAGTGGAAACCCTTTCGCAACAGGGGCGCACGGTCGAGGTTAGATTCGCCGGGACGCTCACGCAGGACGAGGCAGGCGCGTGGCGGGTAGCCGGCATCCGCACGATCATCCCGCCAGCCCTGCTGGCGAGCGTGCCCCTCGCCCCGGGTCTCTATGTGGAGGTAAGCGGTGTCCTGCAAGCGGACGGCGCGGTGCTGGCCCAAACGATTGAAATCCGTGAAACCGAGTTCACCGGCCAGCTCGAGTCGTTCACTGGCGACCTGTGGGTCGTGAGCGGGCTGAGCGTGACCCTCACGCCCGAGACCGAGGTGCTCGGCGCGCCCGTCGCAGGGGCCAGGGTGCGCGTGCATGCCGTCGTGCTCGGGGATGGCTCGCTGCAGGCCCGCGAGTTGGAAGTCCTGGCCACGCCCGCCATTGCTACGACGACGCCGCGCACGACGACAGCCGCAGAGCCGAGCGAGACGCCCGAACCAGAAGTCACCTCCGCGACCAATCCAACGCCGGAGGAAGTCGAGACGCGCGAACCGACGCGCACGCCAGAACCCTCGGAGACGCACGAGCCCACGCGCACACCTGAGCCAACCGAACAGCGTGAGCCATCCCGGACGCCTCAGCCCACGCGCACACTGGAACCTTCGCGCACGCCGGAGCCGACCGAAATCCGCACGGAGACGGAGACGCCCGAACCGCGCGAAACCGGCGGAGCGACGGAGGCGCCCGAATCAACGCATACGCCTGAACCGAGCCGGACGGCGGAGCCTTCTCGGACACCTGAGCCCACGCGGGTTGAAGAGCCATCCCGGACGCCGGAGCCGACGCAGCCTCCCGAGCCGACCCGGACGCCTGAACCGACCCACCCTTCAGAATCTACTCACACACCGGGGGCATCGCAGACTCTGGAGCCTTCGGACACGCCGGAGCCACCACACACCCCGCAGACGACCAGCGAGTCGCCGTAAACGCTAGCTCGGGGCGACTGAACAGACGCGGCCCATTTCAAACATTTCAGAGACCTGTCAGGTTTTGGAAGCCCGACAGGTCTTTTTGCTTTCGTAGTAATATACTGGGCGCAGGTCTTTGGGATTTGAGAATTGGGATTTATCACCATGTTCACCCTTGGCAAACTCTTCGACGTACACACTCACACACTGAAGGACGATCTCCTGCGCTACGACCCCGACGACCTCACCACGCACGCGGTCTGCGTAGGCATGACGGGCAGCGGCAAGACCGGCCTGTGCATTGACCTGCTCGAAGAGGCCGCGCTCGCCGGGATCCCCGCCATCCTCATTGACCCCAAAGGCGATGTCGCCAACCTGCTGCTGCAATTCCCCGAACTCAAGCCGGAGGATTTGCAGCCCTGGGCCAACGTGGACGACGCCCGCCGCGCGAAACTGACCATCGAAGAATACGCGGCGAAGAGGGCCGGAGAGTGGAAGGCCGGCCTGGCGCAGTGGGGCCTCGGTCTGGAGAATATCCGCAAGCTCAAAGACTCCGTCGAGTGTACGGTCTACACCCCCGGCTCCGACGCGGGCCGCCCGGTGAGCGTCCTCAAATCGCTCGAAGCGCCTGGCCTGGCGTGGGACGAGAACCAGGAAGTCCTGCGCGAGCGCATCTCCGGCCTGTGCGCCGCGCTCCTCGGCCTCATCGGCGTCGAGGCCGACCCAGTGAAGTCGCGCGAGCACATCCTGCTCGCCAACATCTTCGAGCACGCGTGGAAATCCGGTCAGCCGCTCGACCTGGCTGCGCTCATCGCGCACGTGCAAAGCCCGCCCTTCCCCAGGCTCGGCGTGTTCGAGGTCGAGCGCTTCTATCCCGAAAAAGACCGGATGGAACTGGCGCTGGCGCTCAACGCCATCGTCGCTGCGCCCGCGTTCCAGGCGTGGATCAACGGCGAGCCGCTCGACATCCCCGCGCTCCTCCGCACGCCCGAGGGCAAACCGCGCTGCTCCATCTTCTACGTCGCGCACCTCACCGAGGCCGAGCGCATGTTCTTCATCGCCCTCCTGCTGGAGCAGGTCGGCGCCTGGCTGCGCGGGCAGCCGGGCACGACCTCACTTCGCGCCCTCCTTTACTTCGACGAAGTCTTCGGCTACTTCCCGCCCTACCCGCACAACCCGCCGACCAAAGCCCCACTCCTGCGGCTGCTCAAGCAGGCGCGCGCCTTCGGCCTGGGCGTCGTGCTCGTCACACAAAACCCCGGCGACCTCGACTACAAGGGCCTCACTAACGCCGGGACGTGGTTCATCGGCAAGCTCCAGACGGAGCGCGACAAGGCCCGCCTGCTCGAAGGCCTCGAAACCATTTCCACCTCGGCCCGCTCGATGCTCGACACCTCGAAACTCGATAAACTCATCTCCTCCCTCGCCCCGCGCACCTTCCTGCTGCACAACGTCCACGCAGCCTCACCCGTCGTCTTCCAGACGCGCTGGGCCATGTCGTACCTCGCCGGGCCGTTGACGCGTGAGCAGATTCGCGTCCTCAGTCCGAGGTTGGAAGTTGGCAGTCAGACGGGGGAGGTCGGAAGGCCTCAATCAGCCGCCGTTGTGCCTTTGACCTCCGGCCTCCGGCCTCTGACCTCCAACCTCTCACTTCCAACCTCCATTCCCCAATACTTCCTCCCGGCCTCCCGCTCGATTGAGGACGCCGTCGCCCACTGGCGCGAGACGACCGGCAGCAGGCGCGCGCAGTTTGGCCAGGGCATTGAGCTTGTCTATCACCCGGCGCTCTTCGCGCAGGTCGTCGTCCGCTATTTCTCCCCCAAGGCAAATGTGAACGAAGATCGGCGCCTGGCCTTCCTGGTGAGAGAGATGCAACCGGGAGGCGCGCCGCACTGGGGTGAGCATCCAGCGCAGCCGCTGGCCCCGGCCTCGCTGTCCCGGACCCCGCCCTCCGGGGGGAGGCTGAACCCCGATTTGCCCCCCGGCCTCGCCGACCCAAAGAAACTCGCCGCGTGGCAAAAAGACCTGGTGACCTACCTCTACCGCACGGCGGACTTCACGCTGCACCACAACCCCACGCTCAAACTGTACTCGCGCCCCGGCCAGTCGTTCGAAGAATTCCGCGCCGCCTGCCAGCGCACCGCCGAGGCCAAACGCGCCGAGGAGATCGAAAAAGTCCGCGCGCGTTACGACAAAAAGATTGACGCGCTGGAAGACAAACTCTTCGCCGAACAGCACGACCTGGCCCAGGACCAGAAAGAACTCGAAGCGCGCGAGGCCGAGTCGCGCTGGACATCCGTCGAGAACATCGTCGGCATCGCGCTGGGGCGCAGTCCACACCGGATGTTCTCGACCTCGGCGACCAAGAAACGCCTGGCCCAGCGGGCCAAAGACGAGGTCGCCGCCTCCCAGCTCACGATCGCCAATCTCGAATCTCAAATCGCTAATCTCAAAACAGAGGCCCAATCCATCTTCCAAACCGCCATTGACAAATGGAACGCCGCCGCGCACGCGGAGCGTATCCACCCCTTGCGCCTCACCCCGAAACGCTCCGATATCCTCGTCGAAATCTTCGGCATCGGCTGGCTGCCGCACTGGCAGGTTGAAGCGGACGGCGCGCCGATCGAGATTCCAGCGTTTGCGCCCTAGCGGCTTAAGACCGGCTAGACGCGCGAATCCTGGCGACGTTTTCTCCGTTATACCATTCAGGGGCGGGTCGGTTCATCTTCTAAAGCCGTAGGCTCGATTGGCGAACTCGAATCTTTTTGGGCGTGTTACCGTTATGCCTGGTAAGAGAGCTACATTCACTTTCATCCCGGCGAGGCAATCCCATGGTTGATCCGGCCAGCGCGCAGGACTCTGACCTGGCGGCCCTCGCCCGGCGAGGCGATGTGAACGCGATTGGCGCATTGTACGACCGGCATCACGAGGCCCTGTTCCGCTATATCTGGTCGAGGGTCGGGGAGCGGGAGACGGCTGAAGACATGACGGGCGAGGTGTTTACGCGCATGCTCGCGGCGCTGCCGCGCTATCAACCGACGGCGACGCCCTTCCGGGCCTGGCTTTACCGCATCGCCCATAACCTGGTGGTGGATCACTACCGGAAGGAAGGCGGCCGCACGTTTCTGTCCCTCGATCAGGCCGAGGCGCAGAGCGACGAGGCCGGCGACCTGAACCTTATCGTCGAATGGAATCTGACCATCGAGCAGGTGCACCATGCGCTGGCCAGGCTGGATGAGGCGCAACGCGAGGTTGTGTCGTTGAGATTCTTGAGCGGGCTGTCGCTGCAGGAAGTCGCAGCGGCCCTGGAGAAATCCGAAGGAGCGATTAAGGCGCTCCAGCATCGGGGCCTGGCCGCTTTGCGCCGGGCGCTCGTCGAAATGCAGATATCCCCATGAACGAGACTGATACACACGATTGGCTGCAAGAACGATTGGCGCGGATCGAAGCCGGCGAGACGCTCGAAGCGGTCCTGGCTGATTTGCCGGCCGAAGAAGCCGGCCTGGTGCAATTGGCCGCCGCGCTCAAATCCGTTGCGTATCCTGGCCGGGAAGCGAGCCTGGTCTCCGCCCAGCGCCGGGAACTATTGCGCGCTGCTCAGAAAGGAAAAACCATGACGATTCAACCTGACCCCGCGGACGCCGGAGGAACCCGAACACGCTGGGGATTAC
>DATDRS010000356.1:0-3206 GCA_035291605.1 Anaerolineales bacterium
ATTCGTGGAGCAGGGAGGCGCGAACGTTATCGGCGGTGCTGCGCGGCGACTCCCAGTAAAAGGTCGGCAGGCCGGACTGCTGCGCCCAGTGCTGGAGCAGCGTGCTCTTGCCGACCCGGCGCCGGCCGTAAACCAGGACCAGGCCAGGCTCGGCGCGGCGCGTCAGCCGGGTGAGATCGGCGAGCTCCTGAGAGCGGTGAACAAAGGCAGCTTTTGCCATGGCGGGCTGAGTCAAAAATAATCACCGGAAAATTAGTAATTTCTCTGCAATTGTATAGAATACCCGGGTCTTGTCAAACGCCGGGCGCGGCGGAATTGCCCTGCTGCCAAATCGTCCTATAATTGACGGCAGAGGGATTGCCGTCATGCCTGAGCCGTACCGCCTCGCCGAGGTCGCCAGAGACCTCGGTCTCCACCCACAAACCGTCAAAGATCATATCTACACCAGCGGCTACTTCGCCGGAACGGCGTTGGCATGGGCCGGGACTACGCTGGCGCGAGCGGGCGCGATAACCAGCGCATGAAGCAGAACTGGCTCCACCGCAGAAGGTCAAGCATCATGAGCCAGCAGAGTCGGGAGGCCAAGCCGTGAGGGAGACCCGCCAATCTGCTTATGCGCGGCCGTTGGTGCGCTTTCCTTTCGCATGGTCACTCTCAAGTAAACGCATGAACTATGATTAAGTTCAAAGTTGAGTATTACGACTCCGACCATGAAAAATCACTCTCGAAACTTTCGTGCGCTGCTGAGTTGGACAAGGTTGTAAAAAACGGGCTTATAGTACCTGAGCAAGAGTTTTTGGTTTATTCTCTCTTTAGAGAACAGAAGCGCCAGACCGGCTGGCGTACCTATCGCGAACTGGCGGAAAAAGTTCCTTCACGACTTGGAACGTTCAACGACTACTTCAGCCTTGAAGCCGGCAGTGTAACATCGCGCTTTTCAAGCACTGATGACACCGATAAAACCATGACAGAAACCGTGGGTGTGGGGGCTTCTCTGTCTCTAGCAAGCAGGATGTACGGATTAACAGAAGCAGATTGGGAAAAGATACCGGTAACAACCAACAAGGATTTGGATTTTCAAGTTGCGTCAACTGGGCATGAAATAGTTGAAGTTGAGTCCAAAGGCGCCGTTGTTGCAAGCGTAGCAGAGAAAAGCAAAGTATCTGGACGTGCCGTAGATATCCGGAGAAAAAAGGAGGAGCAAAGAAACAATCACCATAACAAAAACACGCTTATTGGGGTTATTACATCTATCCCCAGTCACAAAGGTGACATCGCTGTTTGTCGAATTCTAGACCCGGACGGTGATGATGTGGGAATCTCTCCGAGAAAGTACAAATTATTGGCTAGACTCTTGTACTACTACCTTATCTTTCGGCCATTTTGAGGCCGGGCTTGCGAATTATCGCGGCCCAGGTATCCTGCCCGCCAAATCAGTTGGCGCGGAGGATCGATGGGCCAGCAACAGACAACGACTTCGGAACGGATTGACGAACTACCTCTGGTCATTTTCCAGCTGAAACAGATGCAAGTGGATGCCATCATTGACCGTGTGTTGGGGCCGGCCCACGGCAATTGGGAGGGGCTGAGCCGGGGCGAGTTGGCCTTGGTGTATGTGAGCTACGTGCTGATGAGTTGCACCCATTTTCTGAGCCCGCTGCAAGCCTGGCTGGCCGAACACCGACAGAGCTTGAGCCAGGCGTTGGGGAAGCCGGTGCGCGAAGCAGATGGGACCGACGACCGTCTGGCGGTGCTGCTGAGCGACTTGGGCGACGAGAGCCGCCAGCCCGGGGAACGGATTGAGCAGGACCTCGGGCAACACGTGATCCGCGCCTATGCGCTGCCCACCGAAGTGGCGCGCATCGATATGACGACGGTTTCGGTGTATCACCAGCCAGCCCACGACGAGGGTTTGTTGCGCTTTGGGCACAGTAAAGACCATCGTCCGGACTTGCGACAGTTCAAAGAGGCGCTGGGGACGCTGGATCCGGCCGGGCTGCCGCTGGCCACAGCGACGCTGTCGGGCGAGCAGGCCGACGACCCGAACTACCTCCCGGTTTGGAAACGCCTGGTCACTACGATTGGCCGGCCGGACTTCTTGACGGTGGCGGACTGCAAGTTGGCCAGCCTGGCCAACCGCGCTTTCATTCAGTCGCAAGGGGGCTTCTATCTGGCACCGCTGCCCATGACCGGCACGACCCCGGAAGAGTTGCGCCGATGGGTGCTGCGACCGCCCGTGCGGGTGCAGACCATCCGCTTGTCCGATCAAGCGGGCGCGGACGCCCCGGTCGGGCAGGGGTTCAGCGTGATGGTCCCGTGCACCTGGACCGATCCGGATACCCAAGTCCGCGTGGCCTGGGAGGAACGGCGGCTGGTGGTGCAAAGCGAGGCGCACGCTCAGCGGCAGCGCTTGGGGCTGCGCGCGCGGCTGGAGAAAGCCGAGAACGCGGTGCGCGCCCTCAATGCCAAGCCGTCCACTGAGCCGGAGGCTCTAATCGCCCGTGCCCAAGCCATTCTGGAGCGGCACCAGGTCTCGGCGTATCTCTCCCTGACGTTCCGGGAACACGTGGCGCAGTATACCCGCTATGTCGGCCCAGGCCGCCCCGGACCAAAGCGCGCGACCGAAACGGTAGAAACCCACACCTGGAGCGCGCATACCCGACGGCGGCCCGCCCAAATTCGCGAGGCCGAGGCGCTGGCCGGATGGCGCATCTACGTGACCAATGCCCCAGCCAAACGTCTCAGTGTGAGCGGCGCGGTGAACTGCTATCGCCAAGAGTGGCAACCCGAACATGGTTTTCATCGCCTCAAGCGCGGCCAATTGGCGATCATGCCTTTGTTCTTGCGGGATGAGGGGCGCATTCGTGGCTTGCTCGTGTTGCTGAGCCTGGCCTTGCGCTTTTTGACTTTGACGGAGTTCTGCCTGCGGCGCGATCTGGCAGCCGCAGAGGAAACCCTCCAAGGGCTGTACGCCGGCAATCCCGCGCGGGCCACCGCGCATCCTACGACCGAACGCCTGCTGAAGGCCTTCCACAACATCACACTCTATCGTCACAAAACCGCTACCGAACTCTGGTTCGAAGTCACGCCGCTCTCAGCGCTGCAACGCCGCATCCTGCGCGGATTGGACATCCCCGCAGCGGTCTATGCGCCACCCATGCTTGCGCTAATTGAAAGTGGCTGACCGAAAATGACCGAAAGGTAAG
>DATDRS010000357.1:0-13147 GCA_035291605.1 Anaerolineales bacterium
ACGGCGAGGGCGAGATGCAGGAAGGCTGGGCCGACTTCTACCCCAATCTCGACTCGATTGACTTCAGCGGCAAGATCGTGGCGCTCTTCGGCCTGGGCGATCAGGTGGGCTACGGCCACGAGTTTGTAGACGGCCTGCGCCTGCTCTACGACAAGTTTGTGAAGCGCGGCGCGACGATGGTGGGCCGCTGGCCGACCGACGGCTACGACTTCAGCCATTCTGAAGCGATTGTGGACGGCCAGTTCGTGGGGCTGGTGATTGACGAGCAGAACCAGCTCGACCAGACGCCGGAGCAGGTGGACGCCGTGTTTCGCCCGCAGGCCAGGATACGGGCTCCTGCGTAGCCAGGCCCGCCGCGACCGATGGAGTGGGGGGACCGACTGGAGGCCGTACGCGAAGCAGCCCAGGAGAAAGGCAACATCATGAGCGTGAAGATCACCCTGACCGGCAGGCCCGGCCACATCGTCCGCCGCGAGGGCACGGTGGTGCTCGCGATGGAAAGTAGCGTGCGACACGCGTACGCGTGTCGCTTGAGTAACAGTCTTGCAAATACCGTGACAAGACCTGCTGTCCCATCAGCAGACCCTACTTGGATATGGGAGGGTGGCAACGCTCTCTTGTGAAAGCACCACGGACAATCAGGCCGTGCACGATTTTTTGCGGTCACTTTGAAATCCGGGTAATGCCTGGCTGCTCTCGCGAAGGAGGTTAGAGATGGATACGTTGACTCAGATGAAGTGCGTCGCCTGCCGCAAAGGCGAACCCACCGTCACGGAGGCTGAAATCGCCGAGCTTCACCCGCAAATACCGGACTGGCAAATTGTGGAGCACGAGGGGATCAAACGCCTGGAGCGGGCGTTCAAGTTCGACAATTTTGTGCAGGCGCTGGCGTTCACCCACCGGGTCGGCGAGATCGCGGAAGCCGAGGGGCATCACCCCGCGCTCCTAACCGAGTGGGGCAAGGTGACCGTCACATGGTGGACGCACAAGATCAAGGGTTTGCACCGCAACGATTTCATTATGGCGGCGAAGACCGACCCATTACATCGAGATGAGGCCGGATAACGTATTGCCTTTGACGATTACGCAGGCCGGCCTCGCCATGCAGTTGATCCCGGCCGGCGCGTTCCCAATGGGCAACCCGCCTGTGCCGACGGAAGTCGAGGCTTTCTACATTGACCGCGTCCCGGTCACCCATGCCGCTTATCGGGTCTTCGTCGAGGCCGCCGGCCATCGCTGGCCCGAGCTTTGGGAGCGCCGTGGCTACCCGGCTGATCGGCACGATCAGCCGGTGGTCACCGTCAGCTTTGAAGATGCTCAGACTTATGCGGCCTGGCGCGGCGCGCGGTTGCCGACCGAGGCCGAATGGGAGAAGGCGGCGCGGGGGATGGATGGCCGCACGTATCCCTGGGGAAATGAATTCATTCCCGAAAATCTGAACACGAGCGAGGGGAAGACCGAGGGCACACATCCGGTCACGGCGCATCCCGGCGGCATCTCGCCCTACGGCGTGCTTGACTTGGCCGGGAACGTCTGGGAGTGGACCACGACATTCTATCGTGAGGGTGAAGAGTGGCGGGTCGTCAAAGGCGGCGCATGGGATTTCAAGGGCAGAGACGATGCGCGTGCTTTCAGCCGCGCGTATTTCCGTCCAGCGGTGCGTAGTGGAGCGATTGGCTTTCGCTGCGCGTTGAGTCTGGTGGCGGTCACTTGAGCGGAGGCGCGACGCATTCGGGCTGGGCCAGCACCAGGATGTGGGCGGGCAAGGTGGTCTACGGCGCGCCGACCAGCGGTTCTAGTAGCGTGCCTTATTTATTAGCCGAGAGGGACAGGTCATGATTAGGCTCACCGCACTAGCAAGTCAAGCCATACAGGAAATCATGAAGCAACAGAAGCTCCCTCCGACAGTTGCGCTCCGGGTGGGGTCACCCAGGAAGGTTGCGAGGGAAGCGGGACCCAGTTCAGATACGTGCTGGACCTTGATCCGAACCCGGCGAGATCATCCGATCACATTTTTGAGAGCGGGGGACTGAGAATCGTTGTGGATCACGACAGTCTACCGCATCTGGCGGGCCTTCAACTTGACGTCCGTCACGAGTTCGGAGGCGTAAGGTTCCTCTTCCGGAATCCCCGGGCGCAACACAGTTGCGGGTGCGGGCACACATTCTCGGAGGAGGAACCAGAGCCTGAAGCACGAGGAGCATGAATAGACCTGAAAACCGATAACCAGTCACAATCCTGAGCGTGTGGGGCCTCAAGGAGGGCAACGTCGAAGGGGCCCTGCAGGTACCCGGCGACCCAAGCATGATGTCCAAAGCGGCCGAGCTTTAACCGGACCTATTCCGGTAGGCTCTGCGTGCCTTAGGTGTGAGAGTAGTTTTCAATAAGCAGAAGGAATAGCATTCGCTGTGGGATTAGAGCAAAAGCTTGGTAATTTAGGCATTGTCACCGCCCGGCTTGAAGATTTGGTGAACTGGGGCCGCACGAACTCCATGTGGCCCATGCTGTTCGGCCTGGCCTGCTGCGCCATAGAGATGATTAGCACTGTGGCCGGACCGCAGAACGACTTATCTCGCTTCGGGATGGAACTGATGCGCGCCTCACCCCGCCAGAGCGATTTGATGATTGTGGCTGGGCGGGTGAGCCGTAAAATGGCGCCTGTCCTGCGCCGCCTGTACGACCAGATGCCCGATCCCAAGTGGGTGATCGCGATGGGCGACTGCGCTGCATGTGGCGGCATTTTCAACAACTATGCGATTGTCCAGGGAGTGGACGAGGTGGTGCCAGTGGATGTGTATGTGGCTGGCTGCCCGCCGCGCCCCGAAGCGCTCATGCACGGCATCCTCACCCTGCACGAGAAAGTTAAGAAAGAGAAGCTCAAAGATTGGGCCTAGCGCAACAAGCATTTAGTTTAATCTGATTTTCTTGACAATGAAGAGGTGCGGAGTATAATTCACCCCTGCTTGGGAAATATATAACAAATAGGCTCAAAGCACGGCAGAAACGGCGAATTCTCTTCGGTGTGAGGTCAATGTGTGGAACCATAGCGGCAGCGGGATGTTTGACGAGATTAGTGCAGTCCACATTGAAGCAGCCAATGTGAAGGTTTCTGCCCCACTGGCGATTTTGCTGTTTGGTTAATGTCTCACCCCGGCCCTGGGTCGGGGTGAGATTGTTTCAGCTGGCTTTTGCCGGGCTGCTAAAGCCGGCGCGTGGATTTGGCAATCCACGCGGGAGCAGTATCTCATTTGCGATACAATTTCCGCATGGACGAGGAATTGTACTGGGACAGTTCGTATGCTATTGCGCGGCGGTTGATGGCCGCACATCCCGATGTGGATTGGACGAACCTTACCCTAAACATGATTTATAATTGGGTTATTGCCCTGTCAGAGTTCAAAGACGACCCCCGACTGGCGAACGATGAACTCTTGACCGCAATTTACCAAGATTGGTACGAGGAGACTCACTATGACCACCCCCGAAATGCCTCTCTCTGATCTCCCGGTCCCGGAGGAAATGCAGAGCAATGTCTTCGTCACGACGTTGGACAAGATTTACAACTGGAGCCGCCGGTCCTCCTGCTGGCCGATGATGTTCGGCCTGGCCTGCTGCGCCATTGAGATGATCTGCACGGCGGCCAGCCGCTACGATCTCAGCCGCTTTGGTATGGAAGTGATGCGCCCCTCCGCGCGCCAGGCGGACCTGATGATCGTCTCCGGCACTGTGACGAAGAAGATGATCCCACAGATCGTCCGGCTCTACAACCAGATGCCCGAACCGAAGTACGTGCTGGCGATGGGCGCGTGCGCGAGCGGCGGCGGGCCGTTCAAAGAAGGATACAACGTGGTCTCTGGCGTGGACAAGTACATCCCGGTGGACGTGTACGTGCCTGGCTGCCCGCCGACCCCGCAGGCGTTGCTCCACGGCCTGATCACGCTGCAAAAGAAAATTGACGGCCAATCCATCCGTACGGTGCCGTGGTACGAAGGCTGGCCCGGCAGAGGCACGTCAGAGCCGATCCCCGTGCCGATCCTCGGCCCGGACATCATTGACCCGCGCCAGGCGCCGCGGCTCCGCCAGTTGGCCGCGCAGAAGATCGAGGCCTAGCCAAGAGGCATCTCCATGACCGTTGCTCCCGCTCCGACTACGACCGAAGTCAAATTGGACCAGGCATTCCCGGAGTCCGTGAAGCCCGACACCCGCAAGGGGTACAGCGGCTATCTGGTGGCGCCGGATAAGCTGATCGAGGTCGCCACCCACCTGCGCGATCAGGCCGGATACTCCTATCTCTCCTCCGCGACTGCCGTGGACTATCTCGAAGAAGGCAAAATGGAGATGGTCTACCATTTCTACCGCATGAGCGGCGGCCCGGCGCTCGTCCTCAAAACGCAGACCCCGCGTGATAATCCGGTCATCCCTTCGCTGGTGTCTGTCTACCCCGGAGCGGATTTCCAGGAGCGCGAGGCGTGGGACCTGTACGGCATCCAGTTTCCCGGCCACCCCAACCTCAAGCGCATCCTCATGTGGGAAGGCTTCCATGGCCACCCGATGCGCAAAGACTGGAAAGAAGCCTATTACGAGGAAGACCACAAGCCGTTCGATTTGCGCTGGCCGGCCGGACAGGTGTATCGCTCCGAGCAGAAGAACCCGTTCGGGCACAACGTAAAGTATCCCGAAGGCTTTACCATTGAGGGCTGGACGCCCGAGGGCGACACGGCGTTGTACGCCGGGATGGGCGTGATCACCGAGGCCGGCGGGCACATGAAGACCGACCAGATCGTGGTTAACCTCGGCCCGCAGCACCCCTCGACCCACGGCGTGTTCCGCATGGTCGTCACTCTGGACGGCGAGACCATCGTGGATTTGCAGCCGGTGATGGGCTACCTCCACCGCAATCACGAAAAGATCGGTGAGCGCAATACTTACATCATGAATATGCCGTTCACTGACCGGCTGGACTATATCTCCTCGATGTCCAACAACCTGGGCTACGCGCTGGCGGTGGAAAAGCTGATGAACATCAAGCCGCCGGAACGGGCGGAGTACATCCGGGTGATGATGGTGGAGCTCACCCGGATTTGCAACCACCTGTGGGCCATCGGCTTCCTGCTCAACGACATGGGTGCGTTCTTCACCCCCGCGCTGTACGCCATCGAGGAGCGCGAGCTGATCCTCGACGTGTTCGAGGCCGTGGCCGGTTCGCGCATGATGTGCAACTACATGCGCTTCGGCGGCGTGGTGCGCGACCTCCCCGCGGGCGTGCTGGAGAAACTGACCGAGCTCATCACCGACCGCCTGCCGCGCAAGATTGACGAGCTGGACGCTTACCTGACGCACAACGAGATCATCCGCTCGCGCTGCCTGGGCGTGGGCGTGCTGCCGGCCGAGCAGGCCATCGCCTACAGCATGGCCGGGCCGGTGCTCCGCGCCTCGGGCGTGCCATACGACGTGCGCCGCGCCGAGCCGTACAGCCTCTACGACCGCTTCGACTTCAACGTGGCCTGCCGCTATAACGGCGACGTGTACGACCGCTACCTCATCCGCATTGACGAGATGCGCGAGAGCCTGAAGATCCTCCAGCAGGTGCTGCGCGACATGCCGCCCACGGGCGGCATCCTGGCCGGCAAGCCGCAATATCAGGTGCGCGTCCCGGCGGGCGAGGCCTATGGCCGCGTGGAAAACCCGAAAGGCGAACTGGGCTACTACGTCATCTCGACGGGCAAGCCCAACCCGTATCGCTACCACATCCGCGCCCCTTCGTTCATCAACCTGACCGCCCTCGGCGAAATGTGCAGGGGGCACAAGGTGGCCGATGTGGTGGTGATTTTGGGGAGCATTGATATTGTGCTGGGGGAGACGGACAGGTAAGAGTGATCAGTCAGCTTGATCATTGATGACTGATTACTGAGCGACCGACACAGACTCTGACGCGACGAGGAAACGGACTATGTACGGACTTGGCATTCTGCGCGGCCTGGGCGTGGTTTTCAAGCACTTCGTGGACACCTACGTGGACGACCTCCGCTGGCTGGGCAAGCGCTATTACAACCCAGAGGCGTTCAGGGTGCGCCAGGGGCCGAAGGCGGCGGGCATCTTCACCGTGCAGTACCCGGAAGAGAAGCTGGTGACGCCGGAGGAGTTTCGCTACATCCCCTTCCTGCTCTACGAGGAGAAGCCGGACGGGACGAAGGAAGACCGCTGCACCTCCTGCGGCATCTGCGCCAAGGTGTGCCCGCCGCAGTGCATCTGGATCGAGCGCGCGAACGACCCGAAGACCGGCCGCCCGGTCCCCGCGCCCAGGCAGTTCTACATTGACATTGACATCTGCATGAACTGCGGCTTTTGCGCGGAATACTGCCCCTTCGACGCGATCAAGATGGATCACGACTTTGAGATCGCCTCGTACGACCGCACGACCGCGCACATTTACGACAAAGAGAAACTGAGCAAGCCGGTCTCCTACTACGCACACATCCGCCCGACGAACTACAAGCGTGAGGAGGAAGCCCGCGCGGCCGAGGCGGCGAAGAAGGCGGCGAAGAAAAGCGCGGCGGCGGAAAAAGCCGCTTCGTAGCCGGACATGTTTGTTTCAAGGCCGTCTCACGAGTCATGACGCGGCGCCGCGGGGGGACGCCGAAGCCATCTCCGACTGCGGCGGCTCGCGGCGATGGCGCATGCTGCTCCCTCAGGAGGAACCTGATGTACCAGAGCGATACGGAAATGTTGTTCCCCTCGCGCGTGATCCCCTCCCTCAAGCGGCTGCGCGGCCCGGCCTGGCGGCATCTGGTCGAGGAGGTGGAGCAGGAGGAGGACGGGGACGAAGATAACCTGGCCTTCGGGCTGATGATGATCCGCCTCAACGGCTGCCTCACCTGCCAGTCCGACTCGTACAAGGCCATGCGCGGCTGCACCGCCTGCGCCCAGCAGATGATCTGCCGGTTCAAGGATTCGGACGAGGCGTTGATTAAGTTATTCAAGCAGGCGAAACAGGAAGTGAACGAGTATCTGTGTGAGGGGACGTTGGTGGACGCCTGATGGTGGTTGATTGGGAAAGCGTGTGTGAAAAATGGCGAAGAATGACAAAGAACTGATCGAGCAAGTGCGGCGCGCGCTGGCGACGGTGCAGGAGCCGGAGCTGCACCGCGACCTGGTGACGCTCAACATGGTACAGGACCTGAAGGTCGAGGACGGCGCGGCCAGCTTCACCATCGTGCTGACGACCCCGGCCTGCCCCCTGCGCAACGTGATCGAGCGCGACGCGCGGGCGGCGGTTGGCAGGGTCCCCGGCATCCAGGGCGTCAGCCTCAAATGGGATGCGCGGGTCGCGCCGAACAGCCGGCTGGCGGGCCAGTTGGACATGCCCGCGCGCAACGTCGTGGCTATTGCTTCTGGCAAGGGCGGGGTGGGCAAGAGCACCGTCGCGGTGAATGTCGCAGTTGCGCTCGCGCGATCCGGCGCGAAGGTCGGGCTGCTCGACGCGGACATCTACGGCCCCAACACGCCGATGATGCTGGGGGTGAGTTACAAGCCAGTGGTGGCGAACGAGAGGCTGCTGCCCGCGCGGGTCTACGGGATCGAGCTGTTTTCGATGGCCTTTCTCGTCAAAAACGAGCAGCCCATCATCTGGCGCGGGCCGATGCTCGACAAGGCCATCCGCCAGTTCCTCAGCGACGTGGCCTGGGGCGACCTCGACTATTTGCTTGTGGATATGCCGCCTGGCACGGGCGACGCCCAGCTCACCGTCTCGCAGGCCTTCGCGCTGTCGGGCGCGGTGATCGTCACGCTGCCGCAGGAGGTCTCGCAGGCAGACGCGCGGCGCGGCCTGGAGGGCTTCCGCCAGATGGAAGTGCCGGTCCTCGGCGTGATCGAGAATATGAGCTACCTGCTCTTGCCGGACGGGACGAAGGTGGACGTGTTCGGGCAGGGTGGGGGGCGGAGGCTGGCTGAGAACGCGGGCGTCCCGTTCATCGGCGAGATCCCGATGGAGCCGCAGGTCCGCGTGGGCGGGGACGCCGGCCTCCCGATAGTCGTCAGCCACCCCGACTCGGCGGCGGCCAAAGCCTTAGTCGCCGTCGCGCAGGACATCGCCGCGAAGATCAGCGTGCAGAATTATATGAACCAGAACAACGTGATCCCGATCACGGAGATCGGGTGACCGATGTCTGAGATGACGCTTCCGGCTGAGACCTCAGCCGTGGCTGAGCCAACTCCGCGCACGATCATCGGCGTGCGGTTCATGCGCGTGGGCAAGGTCTATCACTTCGACGCGACCGGGTACGGGCCGCTGAAATCCGGCGACCGCGTGATCGTGGAGACGACGCGCGGGCGGCAGTTGGGCGAGGTGGTGAATCGGGTTGATCCCGCGAAGACCTCGCCGCCCGAGGGGGGCTACAAGGCCATCGAGGGCATCGCCACCCCGCGCGACCTCGCCCTCCTGCAGATGTGGAAATCCAAAGAGACCGAGGCCATGATCAGCTGCCGCGAGCGTGCGCACCAACTGGGCCTCGATCAGGCCGGCGTCAAAGTCGTCAGGGCCGATTATAGTTACGACGGTTCACGCCTGACCTTCCTCCTCAGCGGCCCGGACGACGGCTCGCGGCTCGAAACCAGGTCGCTCAAGGACGACATGCAAGCCATGCACCCCCACCAGCAGGTCGCGCTGCGCCAGATCGGCCCGCGCGACGTGGCAAAACTGCTGGGCGGGATGGGCGCGTGCGGGCTGGAGACGCGCTGCTGCTCGATGTTCCTCACCGAGTTCAGCCCGGTGAGCATCAAGATGGCGAAGGAACAGGGCATCTCGCTCAATCCGGACGAGATCACCGGTATGTGCGGGCGGCTCCGCTGCTGCCTGGTCTACGAGTATGAGCAGTACGCCGCCGCGCGCAAGGCGCTCCCCAAGCGCAATAAGCTGGTGCTCACGCCCAAGGGCCAGGGCAGGGTGGTGGACGTAAACCCGCTCAAAGAGTCAGTCTTCGTTGAGATCATGGTTGACGACGAGCCGCGCACTCTGGAGTTCATGAAGCACGAGCTCCAGCCGGTGGAGGAGCTGGAAGCCCTCAAAAAGAAAGCCGCCAGCCCCTGCGACCGGCATCAGGGCGGCGGGTGCAACTGTGGCAAAGCAAAGAATTGACAAGGTGCATGTGGCGGTGGCGAGGGCGCTAGAACTCCTTGACGCAACACGCAATACGTAATACGCAATACGCACCCTCGTCATTGAGCGTATGACAGCGCACCCAACTGTGGTTGGCGTCACCAACTGGGAAGACCTCGGGTTCCACGACGCCCCGCGCCGGGTCGTCTCCCTCGTCCCCTCGGTGACTGAGAGCCTGTTTGAACTGGGCTGCGGCGCGGCGCTCGTGGCCGTCACCGATTTCTGCGTTCACCCGGCCGACGGGGTGAAGCGCCTGCTCAAGATAGGGGGGACGAAGAACCCCGACCTCCAGCGGATCAAGACCGCGCTGCCGGATTTGATCATCGCCAACCAGGAAGAAAACAGCCAGGATAGTATCGCGGCGCTTGTCGCCGAGGGGTTCAAGGTATGGCTCACCTTTCCGCGCACCGTGCGGGACGCGCTCGACCTGCTGCACGACCTGGTGCGCCTGTTCCGCGTGTCACACATGGGCCATCAACTCTCGGCGCTCGAGACGGCCTATGAGTGGGCCAGCCTCGCAGCGGAGAATATGCCGCCGGTCAGGGTCTTCTGCCCCGTCTGGCGCGAGCCAGCCGCGGCGGAGGGCCAGCCGCGCTGGTGGATGACGATCAACCGCGATACCTACGTCCACGACGTGATTCGGCTGTGCGGGGGCGCGAACGTGTTCGCCGACCGTGAGCGCCGCTACCCCCTCGCCGCCGATCTCGGCGAGGGTCCGGTCGGGCCGCCTGATTCCGCCGCCGGGCGAGACACCCGTTACCCCCGTGTGACGACGCAGGAAGTCGCCGAACAGGCCCCCGACTTAATCTTGCTCCCCACTGAGCCTTACGCGTTCACCAGCGCCGACCTCGCCGCGTTTGACGACTTCCGCGAGATCCCGGCGGTCAGGCGCAACCGCATCCAGCTTGCGGATGGCAGTCTGCTCACTTGGCACGGCATCCGCGTCGCCAAAGCATTGGCCGAACTTCCGGCGATTATCAATCCGGGGGAAGCCGGGACTGAAGATGTGGCGTGGGAGTAATTCACCTTCGAGACCCCTGGAACGTTCACTCTCCTCTGCCGTCTGCACGACCAGATGAAAGCCACGCTCGTCTTCACCCCATGAGGAAAGGAGCCTCATCATGACCCCTGCCCCCAAATCTGCGCCGAAGACGCCTGCAGGCCCGCCCCCGTCCGTCAAAATCGCGGTAGCCGTGATGGTGGGCCTGATGTTGATCGGCTTGAGCCTGTTTTTGATCCTGGGCCGCAGCGCCACGCCCAGCCTCGCCACCCAGAAAGGCTTCCTCGGCACGCGCGGGACGCTGTTCGCGGATATTAACCTGATTGCAGAGATCATCCTTCTCGTCGGATTGATGGTTGGGTACGGCCTGGCCCGGGGGGGCAACATCCCCGCGCACCAGTACAACCAGACGGCGTGGGTGTTGTTCAACATTGTCCTGGTCATGTTCATCATGACGGTCTCGTACGGCCGGCAGGTCGCGCCGGGCGTCCCCGCCAAACTGCTCCAGGCCTATTATGGGGTCTCGGCGCTGCACTCGGTGTTGGGCAGCCTTACGGTGTTGTGCGGCGTCTACATCCTGCTGCGCATGAACAGACTCCTGCCCAAGTCGCTGCGCATCGCGTGGTGGAAGAATCTGATGCGGATGACCCTCGGCCTGTATTGGGCCATCGGCCTGCTGGGCGTCGGCACGTACTACGTGTGGTACATCCAGCCGCGCGAGGCGGCAGGCGGGCCGGAGATTGCGGACGCCACGCCCGCGGGCAAGGTCATCGTCCCGATGGCGAACTACGAGTTCGTCCCGAAGGAGCTGACCGTCCCGGTTGGCGCTGCGGTCATCTGGCGCAACGACGACCCCGATCCCCACACCGTCACGTTCGACAACAAGGAATTCCCGGCCTTTGGCTTCGAGCAGGGCATGACAAACGAAGTTGCGTTCAGCCAGACGGGCGATTTTTTCTATTACTGCGAGTTCCACGGCTCGCCCGGCCTGCACGACATGGCCGGCGTGATCCACGTCGTCCCGGGAGATCAAATCGCCGCCGTGCCGACCTCGGTCCCGCCCTCCACGCCGACCCCGCAGCCGACGGCCCCGCCCGTGTCTGCCGCGTCGCTCGGCCCCATTGGTCACGGGGAGTTCCGCGACAACCAACAACACAACGACGAGTTTGACCTCCAGGTGACCGATCTGACGCCGGCCTCCGGCGGGGAATATCATGCCTGGCTGAGGGGCGAGCAGACCGCGCTGCGCCTCGGCGTGCTCACGCCGGACGCCAGCAACACCGCCGAACTGAAGTACGTTGACGCGCAGGGCCAGAACCTGCTGGCGCTCTATTCGGGCTTCCTGGTGACGGTCGAAGCCGCCGGCTCGTCGCCCGCCTCGCCCTCGGCCCAGATTGTCGTCGGCGGTGATGTCCCGGCCGGCGCGCTGGGGCCGGCGCGGAACCTGCTTGTCGCCGCCGAGACGACGCCCTTCAGCCGCGCCTTCGCGGTGGGGTTGATTGACCAGGTCGAGGAACTCTTCATCCACACGCACGCCGTGGACACCGCTGCGTCGGGCGGCGACCTCGCCTCGCTTGACCGCCACGGCGAGCATATGCTTGCCCTCCTCGAGGGCCGGGAAGGGGCAAACTATACTGACCTGACCGGCGATGGTTTCGTGACCGATCCCGGCGACGGCTTCGGGATTTTCCGCTATGCGGATGCGATCACAGAGCAGGCGCAGGCCGCGCTCGCGGCGCCGGACGCGACGGAGAACGTGAAGCTCCATGCCGGTCATCTGCTCGTGCTGGCCGAGAACATGCGCGCCTGGGCCAGGCAGATTGAGGAACTGGCGCTCACAGCCCACGACCCGGCCACCCCGGCCGATCAAAAGAGGGACGCCGCGAGACAGGCCTTTACGCTCGCCCGGCACCTGTTGAACGGCGTGGACGCCAACGGGAACGGCGTCGTCGAGCCGACGCCGGGCGAGGGCGGGGCGTTCACGCTTTACGCCCACAGCCAGTACCTCGCGGCGATGGGTGCGCTGACGGACGAGAACCTGGCCGCCACGGCTGCGGCCCCGACGACCGAGGCCACTAGCGGCGCGCCTGCAGCGACGCAGACCCCTGCGCCCTCCCCGACTCCGGCGGCGACCGCTACGCCCGGCCCGGCGATCATCACCTATCGTAACTTTGACATTGTTCCGGCGGAAACCACGATCAAGGCCGGAACGAGGGTCGTCTTTGTGATCAAGGACAGCCTGCACCAACCGTATAACTTCACCCCGCCGAACGTCTTTGAGGCCCCGCCCGACCTCGGCGACGGCCAGACGATCACTTTCACCTTCAACGAGCCGGGGACGGTGACGCTCCTCTGCGGTTATCACTCCCGCATGCAGGCCACGCTGATCGTCACGCCGTGAGCGAATTTGCATCGAGCCGCCCCGTAGGCCTCCAGGGGCGGCTCGATAGTCGTCTGACAGTTTGAGTGAGCGAACGTATCTTCACCGAGCGCGAACTACAACGCTACAACGGCGAGCGCGGCGAACGCGCCTACATCGCCTGCGACGGCGTCGTGTACGACGTGACTGATTGCCCCAAGTGGCGCACTGGCTTCCACGAACAGCTCCACTTTGCCGGGTTCGATCTCACCCGTTCCCTCCACAAGGCTCCGCACACTGTCGAGGTTTTCCAGCGTCCCTGCGTCAAACGGGTCGGCATTTTGATGCCTGTGTCAACTTGAATTGACAGGAATTGGGGCCTATGTTATTAATATCTTATCAATTCATTTGATGAATCGCATTAATCTGACATCTCATCATGTGCTATGTTGCTAGATAAACTTGACTCTGACCTCCTCCGCTACATCGTGGCGCACCACTGCCAGCCCGGCGACCATTTGCCCTCGCTCGAAGAGTTGAGCGCGGAACTCAAAATCAGCATCGGCAAGCTCCGCGAACAGCTCGAAGTCGCCCGCAGCCTCGGCCTCGTGGATGTCAGACCCCGCACCGGCAT
>DATDRS010000358.1:0-14522 GCA_035291605.1 Anaerolineales bacterium
ACTGTCAATCTGGTCGTAGCGCCGGTACTCCGCCTGCCGCTTCAGCGCCAGCACTTTCGTGATCGCCGCCGTCAGCGTCGTCTTCCCGTGGTCAATGTGCCCTATCGTCCCCACGTTCACGTGCGGCTTCGACCGGTCAAATTTTTCCTTCGCCATGCGAACCTGATCTCCTTGAGTGAACAGATGGTATTGGGCAAGAGCCCCCGATGAGATTCGAACTCATGGCCTTTCCCTTACCAAGGGAATGCTACTACCGACTGAGCTACGGGGGCAAGTTATTAGTGGGCAGGGTGGGATTCGGACCCACATAGCCCGTAGGCACCGATTTTACAGACCGGTCCGGCTCACCACCTCCGGCGCCTGCCCAGGCCTCTCCTCGTTCCAGGTGAGCCGACGGTGGGACTCGAACCCACAACAGCACGTTTACAAAACGTGGGCTCTGCCGATTGAGCTACGTCGGCGCCATAGCGGGAGGATTATACCAGAAAATAACCCGGTCAAGGGATCGCGCGCCTTGAGCGGGCCGAGGCAGAGTCTAGCAGGACTCAGTTAACTCGTCAATCCTTTTTGGAGGAGACGGCCGGGTCAATCGCGGTGACGGCGTTGCGCCCGCTGGTCTTGGATTTATAAAGCGCATCGTCGGCCAGGTGGATGAGGGTGGGCAGGTCCTGCAGCTCGCCGGCCTCGCGGCTGACCAGGCCAATGCTCACCGTGCTGCGGATCGTCGCGCCATCCACGACCGCGCTGAAGCTCTCCACAGCGGCGCGAATGCGCTCGGCGATGGAGAGCGCGGCCTCGCGCGGGGTTTCGGGGAGTAAAACGGCGAACTCGTCGCCGCCTAGGCGGGCCGGCAGGTCCGTCTCCCGAACGCAGGCGCGCAGGCATTGCGCCACGCCGCGCAGCATCGCATCGCCCGCGGCGTGGCCGTTCTGGTCGTTGATCTGCTTGAGCCGGTCCAGGTCCACCATCAACAGCGTCAACGGGCGTTCGTAACGCCGGGCGCGCTGCATTTCGGCCCGCACTGCGTCCAGGAAGCGGCGGCGGTTGGCCAGGCCAGTTAACTCGTCGGTCACCGCCAGCTTGGCGATACGCTCGTGGAGTGAGGCGTTGCGTACGGCCAACGCGGCCGCCCCGGCCAGCGAATTCAGCAGGCGCATCTCGCCGTCGTCGAATTCGTGCGGGCGGATGTAGCCCACGTTCATCACTCCGACCGTTTCCTCGTCCAGGCGCAACGGCAGGCTGGCAATCGCGTGCAGGTCGGGGTAAGGGTTGCCCGAAAAGAACGGGTGCCGCTGAGTATCTGTAATAAAGGCCGCCTGGCCGGTCTTCGCCACCGTCGCCGTCAACCCGTCGGAACGTGGAGACGGCAGCCGGGCCAGGCGTTCGCTCACCGAGGCGCTCACCTGGTAGTCTTTCAACTCACCCGTGTCACGATTGAACACGTAAACCGTCACCGCGTCCGCAACGCCGATCTGCAGGGCGCGGTCCACCACGGCTTGCAGGACCTCGCGCAAATTCAGGCTGGATGCCATTTCGCGCGTGATCTCCGATAGAATCTCCAGTTCCCGGTTGCGCTTTTGCGCCAGATTGGAGGCCAGACGCCACTGCTCCATCAATTTCTGGGAGTCTTTGTGCCGCTGCTGGTCGGCGCGCATGTTCTCCCATAAAACCCCTATGAAGCCGATAGCGGCTAATGTTTCGAAAATGTGACCCACCGCCATATTACCGGGAGGGCTGAAGATGGCCGAGAGATGCACGATGGCCGCAAAGAGGAGCGACACAGCCGCCAGGCCGAAGAACGCGAAGGCCTGCCACGAGCGATAGGCGTAGACCCGGAAAGTCAGACGGCCGATGAGCAGCAACCCCAAGACGGCAACCAGGATCTGGAAGGCGAGGAGAGAGAAGGAGGATGGCATCTCGTTTCAGATGGTTAGAATTTTAGCACAGGCACAGGCGCTGCCCAAATAATACCGGATGGAGGGAGAGTGCGTTTCACGCCGGCTGCGCGCCGCCCCTGGACAGGCCCCCGCCCTCGGACGCGGGGGCCTGTCTTTTTCTTGCCTCTAAATCCAGTCGGCGGTATGATCTCGTCTCAGGTGCGACGCACTTTGGAAGTGCGTCGCACGTGAAAAACCATCTCGCTCACGCTCGAAAACCCAGCCCACAAACCGGGTTTCTTCGACCTGCTTTGCGGAGGGCCATCTCCATGTTCACATCCCGCAAACCTAAGAAACCCCGGATCAAGCGCCCCGGGGCCGTCATCGTCATCAGCCTGCTGCTGCTCCTTCAGTCCATTGCGCTGTTCACGCTCGGCGCGTTCAGCCTCATCAGCACGAGCTGGCGCTTCAACATCACCCTGGATACGGTGGTCGGAGAGTTCCCACACGCTCTGCGCGGCACGTTCTTCATCGCGCTGGCGTGGCTGGCCGTGGTCGTCGCCATCAATTTCTTTTACCTGCGCTCCACGGCGTGGATCAGCGCAGTCATGCTCCAGGGGTTGAACCTGCTGATGGCGCTCGGCGTCTACCTGCGCGGCAAAGCGCCCTACGGGTATTTGATGATGCTCTACAGCATCTTCATGGTCATCTACCTGAATTATTCTGAAGTGCAGACGGCCTTCCGGTACAAACATGAAATCTCCGCCCCCAGAGACCGATGAACACTGCCGACGAAACGTCCTCCCACGTTGAAGCCGACCAAGCGCTGCTCAAGCGCTTCGAGCCGGTCATCCGCTACACGCGCGGCGAGCAGTACTTCCCTATGGACGTCGAGCGCTACATCCGCGCGTGCAGCCTGTGGGTGCAGCGCCCCGACGCGGACGCCGAATGCCTGGTCCCCGAGGGCCGGCTCACCCTCGCAGACCTCTCCACGCCGCGCACTGGCGATTTCGGGGCGCTCTACTTCCTGAAATTCATCGAGCCGCTCGATCTCCGCGCGCTCGCCGGCTACACCTTACAGGAGAGCTTCAAAAAGAAAGACCCCCGGGACGTGTTCCGGGCAGGGCCGGGGCGGTTGGCGCGGGTGGGCTACAGCTCGCGCTTCGTGGATGCGCTGTTCTCAATCACCTTGTTGGCCCGCGGGCGCGTGCCCGGCGACACCGCCGCCGCCGCCGCGCTGGCCTACCAGCACATGCTCGCCGAGCGCGAAGAGTACTGCTATTACGGGCGGGTGGCGCGGCTCAACGGCTGGGTCGCCCTGCAATACTGGTTCTTCTACCCCTTCAATAACTGGCGCTCCGGCTTCTTCGGCGTGAACGACCATGAGTCCGACTGGGAGATGATCTACGTTTACTGCTCCGAGTCCCCGGCGGGCGAGGTGAGGCCCGAATGGGTGGCCTACGCCTCGCACGACTTCACCGGCGACGACCTGCGCCGCCGCTGGGACGACCCGGAAGTCGAAAAAGCCGGCGAGCATCCCGTAATCTATGCGGGCGCGGGATCGCACGCCAGTTACTACGCGCGCGGCGAATATCTGGCCGAGATCGAGCTGCCCTTCCTCTCGCCGCTCGTCCGGCTGGTGGATCAGGCGCAGGCACTCTGGCGTAAACGCGTCCAGCAGGCGCCCGGCGACCGCGAGGCCGGCGAGCCGGAGTTCAACGTCTTCCGCATCCCGTTCGTGGACTACGCGCGCGGCGATGGCGTCTCCATTGGGCCGGGGCAGGATAAAGATTGGGGCGCGCCGCAGCTCCTCGACCCGGCGCCCGCGTGGGCGCTCAACTACCGCGGCCTGTGGGGCCTCTACGCCCGCGACCCGATTGCGGGCGAGAACGCCCCAGCCGGCCCGATCTACAACCGCGATGGGACGATGCGCCGCTCGTGGTACGACCCGCTTGGCTGGGCCGGGTTGGACAAAGTCCCGCCGCCGGACGAGATGCTGGCGCGCGTCCGGCAGCGCCGCGCCGAGGTCAAGGCCCGGCGGGCTGCGCTGGCGCAGACCATCGCAGAGAAAAACCAGGCGCTCGTCAACCTGGGCGTCGAGGCAGCGGCCACGGTGGGCCGGCCGCACCTCAAGAAGATGAACACCGGGCAGGCCGAACAGATCACGCGCCTCTCCAGGGAGCTTAATCAGATGCGCGCCCAGCTGGCCGGAGACGAGGCGCTGGCGGAGGCGCTCGACCTATATGCTGCGCAGCTCCAGGCGGGTGAGCGCGGCCCGCGGCGGGCGCACATCCACCGCGCCCGCCACCCCGCGACGGACGCCGGGCTGCACATTGGCCGCCTGGCCGAGCTGTGGGCGGCGATCAGCATCGGGCTGATGATGGTCGGCTTCATCTTCCTCGTCCTGTTCGCCCGGCGCTATTTGCTCTTCGGACTGACCGGGCTGCTGTCCCTCATCATCTTCGTCGAGGCCGGGTTCCGGCGGCAGCTGCCGCAGCTGATCACCAGCGTGACGCTGGCGCTGGCGATCATCACCGCGCTCGTGCTGCTCTTCGAGTTCTTCTGGGAAATCGTCGTCCTGGCCGTGCTCGCCACCGGGGTCTACATCATGTGGGAAAACCTCCAAGAACTGCGCCGCTAACCTCGGCCTTGGTCATCCGATGAACTTCCTCAACGACATCCTGGGCCGCCCCGCGCACGAGCGCCCGTCCTTGATCCTGGTCGTCGGCTACCCCGCCGAGGATGCGAAGGCGCCGGCGATCAGCAAGAAGCCGCTGGAAGAAATCGCTGCGTTCGTGTGAGACGGCGAGGCCCTCGACCGAGGAGACACATGAAGAAACCACCCGCCTACCGCTGGTTCGTCGTCGGCGTCTTCTTCGCCTTCATGCTCCTGCACCAATCAGACCGCCTGCTCATCAGTCCGCTCACGACCTCCATCATGGAGGCGTTCCAGATCACCAAGACGCAGATGGGCGCGGCGGTGAGCGGCGCGCTGGTGGTGGGCGCCGTCCTGTACCCGCTGTGGGGTTACCTTTACGACCGTTTTGCGCGCTCAAAACTGCTGGCGCTGGCCTCGTTCATCTGGGGCGCGACGACGTGGCTCAGCGCGGTCGCGCCGACTTTCCCGTTGTTCCTCGCCAGCCGCGCCAGCACCGGCATTGACGACTCGAGTTACCCCGGCCTGTACAGCCTGATCTCCGACTACTTTGGCCCCGAGATGCGCGGCAAAGTGTATGGGCTGCTGCAGCTTACGCAGCCGCTCGGCTATCTGGCGGGCATGCTGCTGGCCCTGATGCTCGGGCCGGTCATCGGCTGGCGCAGCGTGTTCTACCTCACTGGCGCGCTCGGGCTGGGGGCGGCGGCGCTGATCTTCTTCGCCGTGCGCGAACCGCCGCGCGGCCAGAGCGAACCGGAGCTGGCCAACCTGGAAGAGATCGGCGTGTATCGTTTTGAGTGGCAGCAGGCCCGCGGGCTGTTCCGCAAACGCAGCCTGTGGTTCCTGTTCGCGCAGGGGTTCGTAGGCGTGTTCCCGTGGAATGTGATCACCTTCTGGTTCTTCGCCTATCTCGAAACGGAGCGGGGCTACGACGCCGAGGGCATCCTGTTCACCATGGCCCCGGCGGTGTTGGTGCTGGCCTCAGGTTACTTCGTCGGCGGCGCGGTGGGCGACTTCTTCTTCAAGCGCACCCGGCGCGGGCGGTTGCTCGTTTCGATGGGCGGGGTGCTCGCCGGGGCCATCCTGCTCAGCGTCACGCTCAACATCCCGGTCGAGAGCCGGACGTTCTTCTTTGTGATGCTGTGCTTGACCGCCGTGTTCGTCCCCTTCGCCTCGCCCAACGTCATCTCCACCGTGTACGACATCACCCTGCCCGAGGTGCGCAGCACGGCGCTCGCCGTTCAATACTTCATCGAAGAGAGCGGCGCGGCCCTGGCCCCGCTGCTCGCCGGCATCATCGCCGACCGGGCCTCGCTGCACACGGCCATTCTCGTCATCTGTGTCTCGGCCTGGCTGATCGGCTCGGTCATCCTCGGCCTGGCCGCCTACTGCGTCCCGCGCGACATCGAGACCCTGCGCCGCCAGCTGCGCGAGCGCGCCGAGCACGAGCAGAAGGCGCATGCCGTGGGTTAGTCAACTGCATGAACATCATCCCCGTTGACACCACCCATCGCCGACAGGTCAAGCAATTTCTCAATTTACCCTTCTACATCTACCGGAACATTCCGCAGTGGGTGCCGCCGCTGGCGCCCGATGCGCGCCGGATGCTCGACCGGCGCCGCCACCCGTTTTACAGGCACTCGGACGCTGCATTCTTCCTCGCCGTGAACGAGGCGCGGCCGGTTGGTCGCATCGCCGTCCTCGACAACCGCAACTACAACGAGTTCAACCAGGAGCGTACGGCTTTCTTTTATCTCTTCGAATGCGAAGACGACCGGGAAGCGGCGGGCGCGTTGTTCGACGCTGCCTTCGGTTGGGCGCGGTTGCGCGGATTGAACAAGATCATCGGCCCCAAAGGCTTCACCGCGCTCGACGGAATGGGCCTGCTCGTGAAGGGCTTCGAGCACCGCCCGGCGTTTGGCCTTCCCTACAACCCGCCTTACTACGCGGCGCTGGTCGAGGCCGCCGATTTTGCGCCCGCGGGCGAGGTGGTCTCCGGCTATCTCAGCGCCCGCATGCGCTTCCCCGAGAAGATTCACCAACTCGCCGAGCTGATTCAGAAACGGCGCGGCCTGCGCGTGGCGCGCTACACAAATCGTCGAGACCTGCGCGCCCTCATCCCCAAATTGAAGGCGTTATATAACGCCGCGCTTGGCGGCACGTCCGGCAACGTCCCGCTCACCGACGACGAAGCCAAAGCCATCGCCGATCAAATCCTGTGGTTCGCCGACCCGCGTCTCATCAAAATCGTGATGACCGCCGGGCGCGACGAGCCGGTCGGATTCCTCTTCGCTTATCCCGACATCTCGGCCGCGGTGCAGCGCACCCGAGGCCAGATATTTCCGTTTGGCTGGATTGACCTGTGGCTGGAACTGCGCCGGACGAAATGGATCAACATCAACGGCGCGGGGATCGTCGAGCAATACCGGGGGTTGGGCGGCACGGCGCTGCTCTTCAGCGAGATGCACAAGAGCGTGACCGAGGCGGGACGCTTCGAGCATGCCGATCTCGTCCAGATCGGCGTGGAGAACGACAAGATGCAGCGCGAAATGCGCGACCTGGGGATTGACTTCTACAAGACGCACCGGATGTATCAGCGGAACCTCACCTAACCTCACCTATCAAAGAACCCGACCCCCAGCGTCCCCGGCCCGGCGTGAGTCGTGATCGCCGCGCCGACGCTGTAAATCGGGATAGACTCAAATCCTAACGCCGCCTTCAACTCCCCCGCCAGGCGCTGGGCTTCGTCGAGGTCGTCGGCGTGCATCACGCACAAACGCGCCTCGGGCGAGCGCGGACACTGCGCGTAGGTCAGCTCCTTGAGGCGCTCAAAGGCGCGGTGGTGCGTCCGCACTTTTTCCAGCGCCTCCACGCGGCCATCCTTCAATTCGAGGATGGGCTTGATTTGCAGCACGCTGCCGATCAACGCCGACGCGCCGCCGATGCGCCCGCCCTTCTGCAAATATTCCAGCGTCGCAACTAAAAAGTAAGTCCGCCCGCGCGGGATCATGGCTTGTAACCCGGTCACGATCTCGTCCGCGCTGGCGCCGCTTTCCGCCCACTCGACGGCGGCCATGACCATCGAGGCCAGGTTGCCCGCGACCGTGCGCGTGTCGAGGATGCGAATGTCGGCGTCCGGGAAAGAGTCATCCTTCGCCGTCTGCGCCGAACGGACCGTGCCGCTCATCTCGCCGGAGGGATGGAGAGAGATGACGCTCCGCGCTTCGGCCAACTGGTATGTGTAAGCTTTTATGAACTCGCCCGGCGGCGGCGCGGAGGTGTGCGGAAGTTCCGAAGAAGATTTCAGACGCCGGATGAAGTCAGGGTAACCGAGTTGAGCTTCTTCAAGAAAACTTTCCTCGCCGAAGAGCACGACCTGCGGCACGACCGCCACCCCATGCGCCTCCGCATACCCCGGCGGCAGGCTGGCGGTGGTGTCGGTGACGATGCGAATCTTGGCTGGGGTTCCGGCCATGGTGTGATTCCTCTTCCATCTCTGCTACAATCTCTATGCGATGAGCGCGCGCGGAGTATAGCACGGTGTGGTGAGCGTAGGGCAAGTTGCCAACTTGCCCCACAAGGAGCGGGCAAGATGACCGAGGCAGAACTCAACCAGATTCTCGAACGGCTCCAACGGCTGGAGAATGAAGTGAAACAACTGGCCGAGGCGGTGAAGCCATTGACGGCGGCGGCCGGCGAGTCCAAAGCCGTGCGCGAACAGGCCGCGCCTTACAGCGCCGAGGAGAAGCGCATCATTCAGACGGCGCATCCGCACATCGTGCGGATTCCCGAAGTGCAGGGAGGCACACCGCTCATTCGCGGGCCGTACAAGACCGTGTGGGCGGTGGTCGAACTCTTCCAGCGCGGGATGTCGGCGGAGCAGATTGTGCAGGCGTTTTGGGAAGAGCAGGAAGTGAAACTCACGCTCGCCCAAGTGCATAGTGCATTGAGTTTTTACTTCGACAACAAAGAAGAAATAGACAAGACCCTCGCCGAGAAACTGGCCGAGCGCGAGGAGTGGGTGCAACGCTATCTCAAATTGAAGTTCGGGCCCAAAGACCCCGATGCTGCGCCGCCTCCCCCGCTCCCAGCGACTGAGCCAAAGCCCGTCATCGAGACCGACCATCCCTACATCATCCGCATCCCCGGAAAATTGGGTGGAGAGCCGATCGTCCGTGACCCCCATTTCACGGTGCGTGGAATAGTGGCGCTGATGCAGCAAGGGATGACCCCTCAACAAATTGTAGTCGAACATGATGGCGACTTAACTCCGGCGCAGGTGTATGACGCGCTGAGTTATTACTATGACCACCAAGCAGAGCTAGAGGCCATCTTTGCCGGACACGCCGCGACGGGCGACGAGATGCGGCGCATCAGCTACCAACAGCAAGTGGAATACGCCAAGCGTAAGCGCGAAGAGAATGTCCGCTGAATCTGTGGCGCTCTTCATCAGCCTGTATCTCGATGAAGATGTGTATCGCCGCCTGCCGGCCCTGCTCCGTGCGGAGGGCATCATCGTCACCGAGCAAAGCGGCATTGGCGAAGTTTTACGCCGCTTGTTAGCCCTGCTCGACAGCGTGACGGCGGGCGAGATGAAGAACACTTTTCGGTATTTGTCGGACTTTGCGGACCGCGTCTAAAAAAGACCCCGAAGGTTTCGGAAACCTTCGGGGTCTCGCTTTGTTTCTCCTCAATCATCCCCCTATGAATGGCGGGCGGCAGGCAAGTGTGCGAAAATTGGGGCACAGATCCAATCGAGCGCACCAAGTAGCAGGTGCGATGACAAAATCAATTCCCGGTTTCTGGCGGTGGAGGGTATAATAAGTTCCGCCTAACTCAAGCCGTCACGCAGAGACCAGCCCGCCATGCCCTCCCTCAACTTCAAAGGCAAGAGCATCATCCGCACGCACCACCTGACCGTGCCTTATCGTCAGTTGGTGCCGAAAAAGAAACTCTCGCTGACCAAGACCCCCAACCTCAACGACAACCTGATCATTCACGGCGATAACCTAGAAGCCCTCAAGGCGCTTCTGCCCTCCTTTTCCGGCAAGGTCAAGTGCATTTACATTGACCCGCCCTACAACACGGGCAACGAGAAATGGGTATATAACGATAACGTCAACAGCCCCATGCATCAGGATTGGCTGAAAAAGACGGTTGATCGCGAAGACTTGACCCGCCACGACAAGTGGCTGTGCATGATGTGGCCACGCCTGACGCTTCTGCACGAACTGCTCGCCGAAGACGGCGTAATTTTCATCTCGATTGACGACAATGAAGTTCATCGTCTGCGAGCAGTGATGGATGAGATTTTTGGAGAGCACAACTTTGTAACGACGGTGATTTGGCACAAAGTCTTTGCACCAAAAAACACCGCCCAATTCTTTTCCGAGGATCATGATTACATTGTTGTGTACGCCAAAAGTCTCGAAATTTGGAGACCCAAACTGCTTCCACGTACAGAGGAGATGAACCAGCGTTATGAAAATCCAGACGATGACCCTCGCGACGTTTGGAGTTCAAGCGATTTAACTGCGCGCAATTACTACAGCGAGGGGACATACGAGGTTACGAGTCCAAGCGGCAAGAAATTTCGCCCGACAATGGGAACATACTGGCGAGTTTCACCCGATAATTTTCGAGCGTTAGACCACGACAAAAGGGTTTGGTGGGGGCCAGACGGCGATAACATGCCGCGTCTGAAACGATTTTTATCTGAAGTCAAGCAAGGGGTAGTTCCACAGACGCTTTGGTCATATGACGACGTTGGGCATACCCAAGATGCCAAAAGAGAATTGCTTTCCATTTTAGACTTTGAGACATCAGAAGATGTGTTTGTCACCCCAAAGCCGTCTCATCTCATCAAGCGGATTCTGCAAATTGCAACCGACTCTGACTCGATTTGTCTCGACTCCTTCGCTGGAAGTGGCACTACAGCGCAATCTGTTCTCGCCCTCAACGCCGAAGATGGCGGCAATCGCCGTTTCATCCTCGTGGAGCAGGAATATTACGCGGACAGCATCACCGCAGAGCGGGTGCGGCGAGTCATCAAGGGCGTGCCGGGCACAAAGGACGAAGCCCTGCAAAAGGGCTATGGTGGCACGTTTTCGTACTTCACCCTCGGCCCGTCGCTGAACGACGAAAGCGTGCTGAGTGGAAAAGAACTCCCCTCTTTCAGCGACCTCGCGCGCTATGTGTTCTTCACGACGACGGGCGAGCAATTGGACGAAGCGCAGATAGACGAACCGCGTTATTATCTGGGTGAGAGTCGGCACTATCAGGTATATCTGTTGTATCAGCCGAGCGTAGACTTTCTGAAAGGCACGCCGCTCAACACCGCATTCGCGCAGGGCTGGGGAGACCAGGGGAGAAAACGCGGCTGGTGCTGGCCTCGCATAAATATCTGGACGACGACTTCATGCGCCAGCACCGGATTGAGTTCTGCCAACTGCCGTTTGCCATTTACAAGTTCCGGGCTTAGCCATGCAACCCAAGAACTTCCAACGCGCCGCCCTCAATCGCTTGCGCGAGTATTTGCAGGCGCTCAAAGACGCCCGCGCCAAGCAGGCGCAAGCGGCGGCGCTGGGCATTGACTACGAATGGGACAAGCAGGCGTGGAAAGTCGTGCGAGGGGACGCGCTCTATGCGCCGCGCAGAAACGGCCTGGGCGAGCTGCTCCCCGTCGTCTGCCTGAAAATCCCCACTGGCGGCGGCAAGACGCTGATGGCGATCAACGCGCTGGACGACATCAACAGCCTGTATCGCGGCGAACAGACTGGCCTCATCCTGTGGATCGTCCCCACCACCCAAATTTACAACCAGACCTATCGCGCGCTGCGCGACCGGGCGCACCCGTACCGCCAGCGGCTTGACCTCGCCAGCGCCGGGCGCACTCTGATCTTAGAGAAGGATCAGTTATTCTCGCCGGAGGATGTGAGCAGTCATCTGGTCGTGCTGATGCTCATGTTGCCTTCGGCCAATCGCCAGATCAAAGAGACGCTCAAAATCTTTCAAGATCGCGGCGGGTTCGAGGCGTTCTTCCCTCCGGAAGACCGGCCCCAACAACACCAGGCCCTCCGCGAGCGGGTGTCCAATCTGGATGCCTTTGAAACCGGGGATGGTCTGTTTCCAGAACAAGTCAAGACCTCGCTGGGCAACGTCCTGCGTCTGCTCAAGCCGGTCATTATTCTCGACGAAGGCCACAAAACCTACGGCGAACTGGCGCAAGCGACGCTGCGCGGGTTCAACCCGTCGTTCATCCTCGAACTCTCTGCGACGCCCACGCGCGAGAGCAACGTGCTGGTCAGCATCAGCGGGCAGAGTGTCCTGCGCGAGGGGATGATCAAATTGCCTATCAACGTCCACAGCCGGGCCAGCGCAGACTGGCGGGATGCGCTGCTCGGCGCGCATCTCAAACGAGCCGAACTGGAAGTCGTCGCTAGAGATTATCAGAATCAGGCGGGCGTCCACATCCGCCCCATCTGCCTGATTCAAGTCGAGCGCACGGGCGAGAAACAACGCCTCCCCGGCCTCGTCCACGCCGAAGACGTGCGCGAATATCTCATTGCCAAGTGCAACATCCTGCCGGAGGAAATCGCTGTCAAAAGCAGCGAGAAAGACGACATCGAGAACATTGATCTGCTCGACCCGGACTGCCCGATCAAGTACATCATCACCAAGCAGGCCCTGCAAGAAGGCTGGGACTGCCCTTTTGCCTACGTCCTCGCCACCTTGCTCAACACCACCGCCCCAACCAGCATGACGCAGTTGGTGGGCCGCGTTTTGCGCCAGCCCTATGCCACGAAGACGAACATCCCGGCCCTCGACGAAAGTTACGTGTATTTCTCCCGACAGCGGACGGGGGAACTGATTAAGCGCGTCTACGCGGCCCTGCGCGACGAGGGGCTGGACGACGTGCAGGATGGCGTCGCAGTGCACCAGGAAACCTCGCCTGGCCAGAGCATGATGACGGAACTCGCCATCCGCCCGCAGTTCGCGGAGTATGCGGGCAAGGTGTATCTGCCCTGCTTCGTGGTGCCGGACGCGCCCGGCCAGTTCCGCGAAGTGGGTTATGAGATGGACATCCTCAGCCGGGTGGACTTCGAGAAGATTGACCTCGGCTTATTTGACACACTGGAACTCAACCCGACGGCGACCGGCGACACGGCGACTAAAATCACTTTGGAGGGCGCAACCGATGCGGTGCACGTGACCGAGGCGGTGGAACTGCCGCTCGATCTGGTCTTTGTCACACAACAACTGCTGGACGTTGTGCCGAATCCCTGGGTGGCCTACCCCATTGCCAAAAACATCATCGAGCGGCTGCGCCGCCGCTTCTCCGACGCGGCGATCCGGCGCGATCTCGGCTTTGTGATCAGCGAATTGAAAAAGGTGATGGTGGCTGGCCGTGATGAGCAAGCCAGGCAGATTTTCATGCAACTGCTCAAAGACAAGCAGCTGAACTTCTGGCTCATCACGGGCTGTGCGGGCAACGCGATCCCTGACCGGATTCGCGCTCGGAGTGGGCCAAAGTTGCGCCATTCCGACACTGATGAGCAACCCGCGCTCTCGTTGTTTGATTACGCCGCAGAAGAGTTCAACTCCCCCGAGGCGGCTGTGGCTTTGTATCTCGACCGTCAGCAGTGGATTCTGGGATGGTTCCGCAACTTGGTGAAGACTGGTTACAGCCTTCAAGGCTGGCAGCCGGGACGGGTCTATCCGGATTTTATTGCGCTGCAAGGCGAGCCAACCGAGGCCGGCCTGCCGCGGCTTTCCACAGTGCGGGTGCTGGAAACCAAAGGCATCCATCTCAAGAACGAAGACACCGATTACAAAAAGGAACTCTTCCAGTTCTGTAACGATTACAGCCAGCCCAAGCCGTGGGATGAGATCGCCGGACAATTCGCAGACCACGAAGTGCGATTCCACGTGGTTTTTGAGGACGAATGGGAGCGTGTACTCAACGCCCTCCTCGCCCAAATGTCATAGGCAGGACCATTAGACCTTATCGGAAATAAGCGATAATTGGGTTATGCTCACGTATGCCCAGCTCAAAGACAATCCACGCCGCTTTCTCGCCGTCACCAGCATCACGCGGGACGAGTTTGAACACCTTGTGCCGGTTTTTGCGGAAGCGTATGCCGCGACACAGTCCCACACCCACACCCAAGCGGGCCAGCCCCGCCAACGCCGTGCGGGTGGCGGACGGAAAGCGTGTTTAGCGACCGTGGAAGACAAGCTGCTGTTCATCTTGATGTACCAGAAAACCTATCCGCTCCAAACGGTGCATGGGCTTCAATTTGGTCTCAGTCAGGCGCAAACGAATGAATGGGTCCATCGGCTCCTGCCGGTCTTGAACATCACTTTGGAACGGTTAGGCTATGCCCCCGAGCGCGACCCGGTGGCGTTCCAACAGAGCCGGGTGTCGTCCGGCCCACCGCTGGCCGTGCAGCTGGACGGCACGGAGCGGCGTCGGCACCGCCCGAAAAACCCGGAAAAACAGCGGGCACATTACAGCGGTAAAAAAAAGCCCACACGGATAAGAACGTGATCCTGGCGGACGAACGCACCCGGCAAGTGGTGTATCTGAGCCAGACCTGTGCTGGGAAGACCAACGACAAACAGGTCGCGGACCAGGAAGCCATTCACTATCCCGACGGCACCCGGCTGACGAAAGATATGGGCTTTCAAGGCTACGAACCGGCGAATGTGTTGACGATCCAGCCCAAGAAACAGGTGCGGGGCAGTTTCCTAGGCACCGCCGACCGGCTCGCCAACCGTCTGATTGCCAGTGCGCGGATTGTGGTGGAGCATGTGATTGCGGGCGTCAAGCGCTGTCGGATTGTGAAAGACGTGTTGCGCAATACCAAGCAGGGATTTTCGGACTTGGTGATGCAGATCGCCTGTGCCTTGCACAACCTACGCACCGACTTCCGCTATCTCCGATCACGGCCATATCAACTCAAGGGCTATTTCCGATAAGGTCTATT
>DATDRS010000359.1:0-3224 GCA_035291605.1 Anaerolineales bacterium
GTAAAGAAAGCGCAGGTCAGAACCTGTTGGAGAATTCAGCCCTTTGTAGTAGTATAAGCGTTGTCAGCCGTTTCACCGTATAAGGTCAATCTGCTCTTATGGGCCGCTCGGTCGCCCCGACAAGTCGTCTCACTGGCGCTGGCTAAAGCGCTGTGGGACGATTTTTGTTCTTCGCCGCCAAATGTTAGGATGACCGCTTGGACCAGAAAGGAGGCATCAACAGGGTAACAACCCCTCGGGCCAGGGGAGTTTCCTGCCCATCCCCGTCTTCCGGTACGGCCACTGCAATTTCACGGCGGACGAGTTGCTGGCCGCGTTCGGCCTGCTGGTCTGGCAGGTGACCAGGGGCGAGGTGGATGGCCTGGCGCAGCGTTTCGACGTCGAGCAGGTGCGCCGCGATTTCGCGCGGGCGCAGCGCGACTTTGCTCAGGTGCAACAGGCCCCGGTCATGCACGTTCCGCACCAGTACGAGATTGAACACTATATTAGGAGAATAAACCATGTCTGAGCAACAGAACATCAAGGCCGCGCAGGCCTTTATCGAGGCCTGGAATGCCGGCGACCTGAGCAGGGGCGACGCCTACGAGGCCGACAACTTCATGGCCGAAGGGCCAGGCGCGCCCGGCCCGATGAACAGTGCACAGAACCGGGCGTACACCCAGAACTTCCTGACGGCCTTCCCCGACTCCAAGTTCGAGGTGACGCTCACCATTGCCCAGGGCGACCACGTCGTCACGCACTGGAAGGCCAGCGGCACGCATAAAGGGCCGCTGGGCACACCCTCTGGGGGCGCCATTCCGCCCACTGGCAAGATGGCAACGGTGATGGGCAGCACGACGGCAGAGGTCAAGAACGGCAAGGTCACCCGCTCCTGGACCTACTGGGATATGACCAGCCTCTTGACCCAACTGGGCCTGATGCCGCCCATGTAAGCGTTAGCCGCCTTCAACGTTATCAGGACAGCCGTTCAACCGTAGAGCCGCTCCACGGGACGGCTGTCCAAACACGAGACCGGCACATTGCCGGTCGGAATAAGGAGACGAACCATGTCCGAGCAAGACAACATCAAAATCGCGCAGGCCTCCTTCGCGGCCATCAACGCGCACGATCTGGACAAGTGGAGCAGTTTTCAGGCCGACGATTATATGGCCGACAACTCCGCCGGGCCGGGCACGATGAACAAGGAACAGACCCGGATGCTTCAGCAAGGCTTCCAGACGGCCTTCCCCGATCTTCACTTCGAAGTGACGCGCACCATCGCCCAGGGCGACTACGTCGTCCTCCATTGGATGACCACCGGCACGCACACCGGGCCGATGCGAACGGCCTCCGGAAACACCGTCCCGCCCACTGGCAAGAAGGGGACGGTGTCCGGCAGCAGCACCGTCGAGATCAAGAACGGCAAAATCACCCGCGCCTGGGCGTTCTGGGATACGTCCAGCCTGTTGATCCAATTGGGGTTGATGCCGCCGATGTAACGTTGTCAGAGTAACAGTTCGTCAATCGAAGGGAGAAAACCCCATGCCCACTTACCTCACTCTGCTTCGCTTTACGCAGCAAGGCGTCGAGAAGATCAAGGAGAGTCCCGCCCGGCTGGATCGGGCCAGGCAAGCCTTTCAGTCTATGGGCGCGGAGATCAAGGCATTCTATCTGGTGTTGGGCCAGTACGATGCGGTCGTGATCTCGGAAGCGCCGAATGATGAAGTCGTCGGCAAGCTCGTGCTCGCCATTGCCTCGCAAGGCAACGTCCGCACGGAGACTCTGCGCGCCTTCACCGAGGAGGAATACCGCAAGATGATTGCGGCGCTGCCCTGAGCCGTTGCGCCAATCCCTGCCAGAAAACTTGAGTGAGTCCCTCTTGATTGGGCCGGCAATTCAACTGCCGGCCCATCCTTTTGTCCGCTCGCGGCCAATCGGAAACAAATCTCAATGCTATAATTCGTCTCATGGCCCTCACCCTTGCCGAAGTCGAACACATTGCCGCACTCGCGCGCCTGCGGCTGACGGACGAAGAAAAGGCGCGTTACCGCGAGCAGCTCTCCGCCATCCTCGACTACATGGCGAAACTCCGGCAGTTGGACACCTCGGCCATCGAGCCGACTGCCACGGTCCTGCCGCTGCGCACCGTGCTCCGGCCCGACGTAGTGACGCCCTCGCTCACCCCCGTCGAACTGCTGGCGAACGCGCCGGAAGTGGAAGCGGAGATGTTTAGAGTGCCGCCAGTGCTGGAGTAGTCAGTAATCGGATGTCAGTAGCCAGACGTGCACCGACAAATCTGACTACTGACTACTGGCTACTGGCTACTGACCCAATGTCCCTCACCGACCTCACCCTCACCGAAGCCTCCGCACTCCTACGTGAAGGCAAGACCACGAGCCTCGAGTTGACCGAGGCCTGCCTCGCGCGGATTGAGCGGCTCGACCCCCGCCTCCGGGCCTTCCTGACGATGACCCCCGATCTCGCCCTGGCTGCCGCTCGCGAAGTGGATCAACGGATTGCCGCATGGCGCAAAAATCCCGCGTCAGCGGATCCATTCAATCCGTTGACTGGAATCCCTGTGGCGGTCAAAGACGTGCTCTGCTTGAAAGGCACGCGCACCACGGCGGGGTCGCGCATCCTCGAAAATTTCGTCGCGCCATATACGGCGACTGCCGTCCAGAAACTGCTCGACGCGGGCGTGGTCGTCGTCGGCAAGACGAACTGCGACGAGTTTGCGATGGGGTCGTCCACCGAGAATTCGGGCTACGGAGTCACGCGCAATCCGTGGGACGCCGCGCGGGTCCCCGGCGGCTCGTCGGGCGGGAGCGCGGCGGCGGTTGCGGCGCGCATGGCCTTCGGCGCGCTCGGCACCGACACGGGCGGGAGCATCCGGCAGCCGGCCTCGTTCTGCGGCATCGTCGGCCTCAAAACGAGCTACGGGCGCGTGAGCCGCTACGGACTGATCGCCTACGGCTCGTCACTCGACTCGATTGGCCCGCTGGCGCGCACGGTGGCGGATGCGGCGCTCATCTTCGGCGCGCTAGCCGGACACGACCCGCACGACGCGACCTCGATGCCCCTGCCGGCGCCGGAGGCGTCGCTGAACGGCGCGGGGATGAAAGGCGTCCGGGTGGGCGTGCCGAAGGAATATTTCATCGCGGGTGTGCAGAAGGAAGTGGAGAGCGCGGTGCGCGAGGCCATCCGGGTGCTCGAATCACTGGGGGCGCAGGTGGTGGAAATTTCGC
>DATDRS010000360.1:0-15190 GCA_035291605.1 Anaerolineales bacterium
CAGTGCTCGAGAAAGACGGCCTCGAAGTCATTTGCCACGTTTGTGAGAAGCGCCTCTCCGGCTCGCGCCTCGCTCGACGCTGCGCGGGCCTTGCCTTTCGCGATGACCACCGGTGATTGCCTCTACCATAATAACACCGCCTGGCGTGCCCATGTGACAGTGGGCGTTACGGCGTCGTCGTCGAGGTCGGCGTCTCGGTAGCCGTGGCTGTCTCCGCCGACGTTGGCGTGCCCGTGAGGGTGGGTGAGGGGGTCTCGCTGGGCGTCGGCGTGAGGGTGGGGGTGGCCGTTTGGGTCACGGTTGCGGTGACGCTGGGAGTGAGAGAGGCGGTTGGCGAGGCGGAGGTGGTCACGCTCGCAGTGGGCGTCGGGGTTTGCGATGGGGTGAGCGAGGGCGTCAGGGTGGTCGTAGGAGTAGCCGTCGGCGAAGGCGTGAAAGTCGCCGTTGGCGTGAGCGTGTTCGTGGCCGTCGGCGTGCGGGTTGCGGTAGTGGTCGGAGTGAGCGTCAGGGTTGGAGTGACGGTTGGCGTGCGCGTCAACGTCGGGGTGATCGTCGGCGTGTGCGTGAGGGTGGGTGTCCACGTCGGGATCCGCGTCAGGGTGTTGGTCGGAGAGGGTGTGCGTGTGGGAAAAGGTCTGTGGGTATTGGTGGGCGTTGGCCTGGGAGTGCTCGTAAGGGTGCTGGTCCCCGTATTGGTCGGGGAGGGCGTGAAGGTTTCGGTCCAGGCGGGCGGCAGAGTCGGCGCGGCCGGGGTGAAGATCAGGGTCGCGGTCACCAGCGCGGGGCGGGTGGGCGGGCGCAGGAATTCAGGGGCAAAGCTGGGATCCAGTGCGACCAGCAGGCCATACCCGGCGACGAGGCTGGTCATCACCAGGAGCGCGACGGCGGCGAAGGTATAAATCAGAAATTGCTGCGAGCGGCGCATGTCTCACTCTTCGGCAGGCAGCCAGTGCTCAAGCTGCAGAACCCAGCGCAGGAAATAGTAGATCGCAAAGCATTCCAGCGCGAACGGCGGGAAGCCGAGCAGACCGGCCAGCGGCATCTTGCCGTAGTGCAGTCCAAAGATCAGGTTATGAATCAGTTCGGGCATCGTGTAGAGCCAGCCCGCGCCGCCCTGGGAAAGACTCTGATAATTCCACGCCTCCCACAGCAGGCCGCAGATGAAGCCGGCGGCGAGCCAGAGCCACAATCGGGTTTTGTTCCCCTCCCGCCAGCCGCGGATCTGCGATGGGAGGCCGAGCCGTAAGTTCACCGGCTCCAGTAAAGCGACGAAGCCCAGCCAGACAAAGCCGAAAGTGTAGGCAGCGAGGTCATCGGGCAGGGCCGGAGGGATGGCGACGAGGGCCAGGCCGAGGAGGACTGTAACTCCACCCCATCCCCTCCCCCATCGTTGAACTTCGCGAGGGGGGGGAGGCGAAGGACGGGGGTAAAACGCCTCCAGCAGCCCGGCGGTCTGAAAGATGGCCGGGGTGATCGTGGCGAACGACCAGAAGAAGCCGATGTTGCGCACCCACATCTGCTCCGGCACGCCCACGTAGACCCAGTTTTTCAGCTTAAAGTTGTAGACCTCGAAGACGAGCCACGAAAGGACGGAGAGCACACCCAGGAAGCCGAACTCGCGGCGGCGCGTCGTCAGCCACGACCTCCCTGCCCGATGGGCGATGAGGGCGTCGGTGAAGACGATGTAGCCCGTCCACATGATGGGCGTGAACCACGTGGCGACGAGGCCCGAGCCGGCGTAGAGCAGTATCTCCGCGCCGAGCAAGAGGGCGAGGCCGAGCCAGCCGTGGGGTCTCATCTCCGCAGCCAGCGCGCCAAGCGTATGAGCCCCGCTTCCAGCGGTGAAATGCGAATCGTCTTTTTGACGGGCGTCCGCGCGTCTGCGGTCGCGTCCCGGATGATGAGGCGATGCGCCGTCGGCAGGCTCCAGGGGAGGGCGTGGAGTGGAAACCACCTGACGGCGCGGGTCTCCAATCCCTGTTGAATTGGCTTGCCCCCGGTCACACGACCGAGATAAACCAGTTGTGAGCCGTCAAAGGTTTGCGGCCGCCAATACTCGCCGACAAATCGTGTCATGGCGATCTCGTAACCGGTCTCCTCGCGGACTTCTCGCGCCGCCGCTGACTCAGTCGGCTCACCCGGTTCGATGCGCCCGCCGGGCAAGGCCCACACGAAGAAATCCCTCCGCCGGTGGAGCAGCACCCGTTGGTCGTCATCTACGATAACTGCGGTCACGCCGATGGCTGGCATGTCTTATCGAATGGCATCGTTGCCATAGGCCTGGTCGATCTGGAGAGTGCGACGCTGTTGCCCAATGCCGTTACACTGGATCAAACTCAGTCCTCAGCTTCCCCTCCGCATCATAGTAATACCGCCCGCTAAAAGCTGGGGCGCCATCCTTCATCGCCAGCACATGCGGGATGAGCACGGGCAGGTCTTCGACCAGATCCAGTTCTGTGACTTCGCTTGCTTTGATCCACTCTAGAGCGCCTTCGCGCGAAGGGATGACTTCGCGTGTGAGGGCGGTTGCGGTGAACACGAATAGCCCGATGCCGGTCGGCTCCTCGGTTTCAACCGTGATCACGCCGCGCAGGCGCAGGTCTCTAACCCTCAGGCCAGACTCTTCGCGGATTTCGCGCTCGGCGGCGGCGTGAACGCTCTCGCCGCGCTCGACGTGGCCGCCCAACCCGTTGTACTTCCCCGGCCAGATTTTCTTGTCCGGCGCGCCTTTGAGCAAAAGCACCTCGTCCCCCACAGTGATGAAAATCAACACGCGAGGGACGAGGAGGTAGCGATTTGGGGAGAGGGAGACCCCCTGGTCGGGCGAAGGCATGGTCGGGGAACAGTGGTCAGTAATCGGTGATCAGTGATCAGCGAGTGGTGTCCGGCGAGCCTTTACTGATGACAGTTCGCTGATTACTGACCACTGGCTAGTCCGCGAGTCCCGATACATCCTCCGCCGCTTTCTCCGCCGCGCCGAAGTCGGCGGGGCGCTTGTGGATGGGGGCGAGGGGGGTGTGCTTCTCGGCGAGCTGGCGCGTGTCCTTGACGTTGAGTTGCTCGAACAGGAACTTGAACTGTTTCTCCCAGGCCGCGCCGATCTCCTCGCGCCTGCCCTCGGGCAGGCCCCACAGTTTGGCTTTGAACGGCCCGATGGCCTTCTTGCGCGACTTGTAGAAGAACTGCTCGTCGGTGTCGCTCGGCTTGCGCTCGTCGGCGGCGTTGACCTTGAGCCACTCGTAAATCTCCGTCCGCAGGTCGTCGGGCAGGGCGGTGTAGAGCATGTTCTGGAAGTTCGTGGCGAGGTGGACCTCGCAGGCCTCGCACTCGGAGAACTTGCTGAAGGCGGCCTCGGGCAGCGTGGACGCGCCGTGCTGTACCGCGCCCGCCAGGCCATATTCCTTGCGCGCCACGAACGACAGCCGCTTGAGCGTGTCGAAGTCCACGGCCACGCTCGCCATCGTGCCGTCGGGCAGGACCACGCCGCCGTGCGACGTACCGGTCTGGATGGAGATTTTGCTGATGCCCGCCAGCCCGCCGCGCTTCCGGCGCTTGTCCACCTTCTGCTCGAGCAGGTCGGCCCGGTAGCCGTCCACGAAGGCGCGCAATTCGGTCTCGGTCGAGTTCTTCCCGCCGACCTCGCCGATCTCGCCGCCGACCGACACGGTGACGCCCTTCGGCTCCAGCGCGCGGATGTAGGCAGTCAACTCGGCGCACCGGCCAGTGTTCACGGCCTGCTGCTCCGGGATGCTCGGCCGGCTCAGGTCCACGAGGGTGCTGGTATCAATGTCAATGTTGAAGAAGCCGGCGTTCAGGGCCTCGGCCGTCAACTCTTTGACCGCGTTAACCTCGGCCTCCGGGTCTTTGGCGTATCTCTTGGCGTTGACCTGGAAGTGATCGCCCTGGATGAAGACCGGGCCGCGGCACCCCTCTTTGATCGCGGCGGCCAGCACGGACGAAGTGTACTCGGCCGGACGCTGGTCGGTGTAGCCGATTTCGGAACGGGCGATCTCGAAGAGCAGCGCGCCTGCCTCCAGGGCGGCGGCGGCGCGGAAGACCGCGCGCGCGCAGTCAAACGTCAGAGCGCGCAGGTTCATCGCCGGGACGGTGAAATTCGCCGGGGTCTCGCCGCGTCCCCGCGCCAGGTACAGGTCGTTGATGGATGATGGCACGATCCCCAGCGCGAGCGCGGATTCCCAAATCAGCCAGCGGGCGAGGCCCTGCTCGGGCGCTTGCGCGAGGGCCGACTTCTGCGCGAGCACGCCCGCTCTGGCGCGCAGTTTGGCCTCGTCCTTGACTTTCACTTTGCCCCCCGGCGTCACGTGCAGCGCGCCGTCGAGGGCGGAGAGGAGAGCCTTGAGGGTGGGGGTAGTCATCGTGTTTACTCCTTCCATTGCTGATTGTTGATTGCTGATTAGAAGTTGAAATCAACAGGCCACCCATCGTCAATCAGAAATCATCAATCATCAATCAACCATCTCTTGGTTGGCGACAATTGCGCCCGATAGGCCTTGAGCCTCTTGCGAAAGTCGGCCATAAACTTCTTCCCCGGGTCTATCTTCAGCCCCCGGTCGTCCCGCTCGTAGTGGCCGACGACGTGCGCGAAGGGGATGTGGTAAAAGTCCATGAGCTGGGAGATCAGCCGCACGGTCAGGCGGATTTCATTCTCCGGCGGGTAGTTGTCCTGATGGTCAAAATCCACGCCCGCCATTTCGACGTTGATCGCTTCCCAGTTGTAGCCCTTGGCCCCATGCGACTCCTGCACGACCGTCTGGTACATGGGGAGCATCTGCCAGACCTGCTTGTAATCCACCCCGAAGTGCGCCGAGTGGCTCAAATACTTCAGCGTCTCGTAGGTGATCTGCACCACCCACAGGTCGCGGCCGCGCTTGTTGTCGTCCGAGTGCAGGATGATCTCCAGCGGGCGGATCAGGTTTGGCTCGTAGCACTCCGGCGGCAGTTCGTGATAATCCTCCAGCGGGACGAAGTACTCGCGCGGCTCATCCGTCGTCGGGTTAGGCGTGGTCGGGGTGGGCGGCGCGAACCCGGCGGCCAGCAATCCTCCCGCCGCCGCCAGAAACCGCCGCCGCGAAAATTTCCCACCATGCACAGGACGATTATACCCGCCCCGTTGGGGGAGGCAAAACAGGCGATTGCTAGGGGGCGGCAGCTGTCGCCCCCTACTCAACCGCCATTGGGGGGTAATTGTCCGCTTTCAGTCGGATTTGACGCACGTTTACGCGCAAGGTCAGGTTGCTTTTTCGCGCCCCCGGTCTATACTGTGTATGGGAACATGACGATGCGACGCATTAGCTTACGCGCCATCCTGATCACCTTCGCGCTGGCGCTCGTGCTCGCGCCCACCGCCCTGGCCCAGGCCAAGAGCCTGTACTGGGAGCGGTACGACGTTGACATCGCCGTACAGCCAAACGGCGACCTGCGCGTCGTCGAGAATCAGGTCATCGTCTTCACCAGCGGCGTCTTCCGAGAGGGCTACGCCGAGCTGGCGACGCGGAACACCGAGGGCATTGACGACGTCACGGTGAGCGAGAATGGTCAGCCCTACACCTTCGAGTCCATCATCTCCAACGGCGACGAAGGGGCCTACACGACCGAGAAGACCGACTCGGGGAACATCAGCGTGATCTGGGCCATGGGGCCTACCCGCAATACCACCCGGACTTTCGAGCTGGCCTACACCGTCCACGGCGCGATCCGGCGCTACCCGGAGGGCAACGAGTTTCAATGGAACGCGATCTCGCCCGGCCTGCACGATTTTGAGATCCGCGCCTCCACCGTGACCCTGCACATGCCCTCGGGCGCGCCCGTGACCCTCGCGGATTACCTCATCCCGCCGGAGTTTAGCGGCGTCCCGATGGACGTGACCCAGTCCGCCGACAACCTCACAGTCACCTGGACGGCCCGCCGGGAGATCCTCCCCGCCGAAGGCGTTCAAGTCGTCGTCCAGTTCCCGCCGGACACGGTGGGCGGCTCGAAGCCCGCCTGGCAATATGGCTATGATCTGCGCGTGCAATGGGAGGACAGGTATAAGCCGCTCGTGGACCTGGGCCTGGGCGTGCTGGCGTTCCTGCTGTTGACTGGCGGCCCGATGGGGCTGTATCTGCTGTGGTACTGGCGCGGGCGCGACCCGAAGATCGAAACCGTGCCCGAATACATCGCCGCGCCCCCGAACGGCCTCCCGCCAGGGATAGCCGGGACCCTCGCAGACGAACGCGCCAACGTGCAGGATATCATCGCCACGTTGATTGACCTGGCGCGCCGGGGCTATCTCGAAATTGAAGAGACGGACATGCCCAGCGCCCTCGGCCTCGGGCGGGATTTTGTGCTGAGAAAAAAGCCGGACGCGGACTTCGAGGAACTCGGAGACTACGAGCGCACCCTCTATAACGCCGTGTTCGGCAAGAAAGACGAAATCCGGCTCAGGGACCTGAATCAAAAATTCTACGTCCACCTCCCAGCGCTTCAGAGGAAGCTGTATGCGGAAGCCGTGGCGGCGGGCTATTTCCGTTCCAACCCGGAGTCGGTCCGGGGGACGTACAGCGGCCTGGGCGTGGCGCTGATCGTCCTGGCCGGCGTCGGCGGCTGCGTCTCCAGCGGCCTGCTTTCGGAATGGACGGCGGCGATCATCTGCCCGTTCATGTCGCTGGGCCTGCTGGGTATCGCGCTGGCCTGGCTCGGCCAGCACATGCCAGTGAAAAGCCGCAAGGGCGCGGAAGCGGCCGCCCTCTCCCGCGCTTTCAAGACTTACCTGAGCAACCTCGAGCGCTACGCCGACGCAACAGCCGTCGCCGGCCAGTTTGAACAATACCTGCCCTACGCGATTGCTTTCGGGCTGGAGAGGAGCTGGATCAACCGCTTCCAGCGCGTCCCGTCCACGCCTCAGCTCATCTGGTACCGCCCCTATCGCCCGGTGATGGTTGGGCAGACGACGGTAATGGGCGGCGCTGGGGAGGCCGCCTCGGCCCCATCGCTGCAATCGCTGAGCGACGGCGTCTCCAATAGTTTGCAGAGCATGAGCGACGGGTTGAACGGCCTGCTCAACTCGGCGGCGCGGTCGTTCACCTCCACGCCGCCCTCCTCGTCGAGCAGTTCCCGCGGTGGGCGCAGTTTTTCGGGCGGGGGCGGCTTCCGCTCCTCCGGCGGCAGCGGCGGGGGCGCGAGAGGTTTTAGATAAATATGAGCAACACCAGGACGGCCGGTCTCCTCATGCTTCTCGGCGCCCTCGTCGTCGCCGGATTGGGCGTGGCTGTCGTCGTCCCCCGTTACTTCACCGAGGAACTCACGCTCTCGGCGACTGCCCTGGGCGTGGCCCTGGCGCTCGTCATCGCGCTACCTTTGGCGGGCGGCGGCGTATATATGATTGTGCGCGGCCGGGAGCAGGCGCAGGACGAGAACGAAGCCCGGCAGCAGCGCCGCCTGCTCGACATGGTGACCACGCGGGGACAGGTGAGCCTCGGCGACGCGGCGATCGAACTGCAGGCCCCGCGCGAGCGGGTGAAAAATTGGGTGTACCGGCTGGTGGGGCTGGGGGTGTTCACCGGCTACGTCAATTGGGACGACGGCGTTTTGTTCTCGGCGCAGGCCGCGCAGTTGCGCGACCTGACCGCCTGCAAAAAATGTGGGGGCAATGTAAAATTAGCCGGGAAGGGCGTCGTCAAGTGCCCGTATTGCAGCACAGAGTATTTTCTGGCGTAGCCGGACACCGCTTCACGCATTATCCGAGAAACATAAGGAGAAGACAGCATGGCCGACTTATTTAACAAACTCCAGGACGCGCGCGGTTTGCTCGAGAAGATCGGCGGCATGATCCCCGGTTTCGGGGGTTATCTGGAGCGCGAGCGCCGCCGCGAGGCGGACAAGATGCTGCGCGACACGATCGTCAACCGCTACGGCGAGCAGCTCAGCCGCGTCTCCAACCTGCAGACGCAGCTGGTCAGCAGCGTCAGCGGGATCGAGTACGTGGATGACCTGCAGGACGCCGCCACCCGGCTCCAGCGTTTCATTGACATGGTGAAGACGGCCTCCTACGGCTATTCCGGCTTCTTCGACGCGGTGAAGATCAACGAGGCGGAACTGGCCAAACTCTACGCTTTCGACGCCGCGCTGCTGGAGAATGTCGCGAAAGTGTCGGCGGCGGTGGATAATATCGAAACCTCGATGGGCGGCGACGGACTGCCGGCGGCCATCCGCAATCTGGTGACCCTCGTCACCGACTGCAACACCACCTTCGAGCGGCGCAAGGAAGTGCTCACGAGCTGATCGCAGATCGCGAATGGCGGATGGCATATCGCGTATCCCCAATCGTGATCACGCCGTCTGCCATAGCCATCCGCCATCGGCGATCAGCGATAAGCCATCTGCCATCTGCTAAGGAGAAATTACTATGGCTCGCATTTTTGACATCATCGAATACCCAGATGAAATGCGGAACGAGATCGTCCATCGCTTCCCGGAGAGCGGCCCCGGCAACTTCCGCATCGGCTCGCAACTGATCGTCCGCGAGAGCCAGGCCGCCGTCTTCTTCCGTGACGGGCGCGCGCTCGACACTTTCGGCGCCGGGCGGCACACGCTCGTCACCGCCAACGTGCCGATCCTGATTGACTACATCGGCCGGGCGTTCAACGAGAAAACGCCCTTCCCGGCGGAGGTATACTTCGTCTCGGTCAGGGAATTCCCCGACATGAAATGGGGCACGCCGCAGCCGATCATCGTCAAGAACCCCGGCGTGGGCCTCGGCATCGCGCTCCTGCAGGCCTTCGGCACCTATTCGTTCTTCGTCAGCAACCCGCAGCAGTTCGTGGCGCAGGTGGTCGGCGCACAGGGCGCCTACACCGTTCAGGACATCCAGGGCCGCCTCCGCAGCATGCTGCTCTCCAAGCTGGGCGACATGTTCGGCGAGCTGGGCACGAAGGGCGGCAAGTCGGTGCTCGACATCATCGGCCTGACCGAGGAGATCGGGGCCGGGGTGCGCGCCAAGGCGCAGGAAGATTTCAAGGCCCTCGGCGTCACGCTCAAGACCTTCTATGTCGAGAGCATCAAGCCCTCCGAGAAATCCGCCGAAGAACTGCGCGCCATGGGGATGCTCGACATGGCGACCTACACCCAACTGCAGGCCGCCGACGCGATGCGCGACGCGGCCCAGAACCCCTCCGGCGGCGCGGGCCTCACGGCCGGCATCGGCGCGGGCCTCGGCATCGGGCAGATCATGGGTCAGGCTTTGCAGGGCGGGGTGATGAACACGGCGCAGGGCGGCGCGCAAGCGGCGGCTGCTGCGGCTCATCCCGACATCATGTCTCCCGCCGAGGCGGCGAACTACCTCAAGGTCGCCGAGGCCGACATCATGTCCATGATCCAGGACGGCTCGCTCAAGGCTAAGAAGATCGGCTCGCAGTACCGCATCAGCAAGGGCACGCTGGACGATTTCCTGAAGTCGTAGCCTGATCATTGCATAAGGTGAGCGTTATTGGTAAGCCCGGAGGTTTGCTCCGGGCTTTTTGTTAGGAAATTCTAACTATAGCCAATGAGGGCTACCTCGTGGCGCCGGTAAGCTATCTTATAATTTAGGCCAAGCAGGATACGTTCGACAAAGGCAAACCCGGCGAAAGCCGGGGGCGCAAAGCTATGGGTCTAAAGCCGTACATCGTGTATGGCAATGATCGCCAGGCCGCCGAAGACGAGCAAGGTTTCGAGTCCACGGGCCTGGAAAATCCAGGCCCAATTTTTTAACCGGCGCCCAGGTGAGTCGCCGGGAGGAATCCAACCATGAACTCGAAGACCGCTCTCTACTTTCGGCGTCTGACCTCAATCGCCCTGGCGTTTAGCCTGGCGCTGACGCTCTCGGCGGCGCGGGGCAGCCTCCGCCTCTCCGATCCTTTTGCGGTTCAGTCCTACCTGGTTCAAGGGAGGGACACGCGCGTTGCGGCGGCTGCCGTGGAGCGCTACGGCGGGACCGTCACCTCGCGACTGGAAATTATCCGGGGTGTGGGCGCGCTCCTCCCGTCCACAGCCGTTGCGCAACTCCTTTCCGACTCCTCCATCACCGCCGTCATGCTCAACGGCCAGGTGAAACTCACCGGAGGGGGCGGCGAGGCGGCGAGCGAGACCGGCGGCGCAGGCGCCATGCCCCCATCAACCGACTATCCCGACGTCATTGGCGCGGATGTCGTCTGGCAGCAGGGCGTCACGGGCCGGGGGATTACGGTCGCGGTCGTGGACACTGGCCTGGCTCATCATCGCGGCCTGACCCGCGCCCTGGACGGCCAGAAAGACCGCATGGTGGGGTGGGTGGACTTCGTCGAGGGCAGTAAGAAACCCGTTGACCCGAACGGCCACGGCACGCACATCGCCGGGATCATTGCGAACAGCCAGCAAGGCGCGGACGGCGAATGGAATGGCGTTGCGCCGGGCGTGGACCTCGTCGGCGTGCGCGTGTTGGATGAAACCGGCGCAGGTACTTATGAGCAAGTCATCCAGGGGTTGCAATGGGTGATCCAACACAAAGCGGACTATCACATCCGGGTGATCAATCTCTCGATGGTGTCCTCCGTCCAATTGCCTTACTGGGCCGATCCGTTGAACCAGGCGGTGATGCAGGCCTGGGCGAACGGCCTGGTCGTCGTCGCCGCGGCGGGCAATGGCGGCCCGCAGCCGCTGTCCGTCGGCGCGCCTGGCAACAACCCCTACGTGATCACCGTCGGCGCGTTCACCGATAATTACACCCCCGCGGACTGGGACGACGATTACGTGGCCCCCTTCTCCGCGGCCGGCCCGACGCTCGACAACTTTGTGAAACCGGACGTGGTCGCTCCGGGAGCGCACATGCTCTCCACCATGTCGCCTGACAGCTACCTTGCCAGGCAGCATCTGGCGAATCGAGCCAGCAACCAGTATTTCACGATGGCCGGGACATCGCAGGCCGCAGCCGTCGTGTCGGGCCTCGCCGCCCTCGTGCTGTCGCATCACCCCGACCTCACGCCCGACGAGGTAAAGTATCGCCTGGGAGTGACGGCTTTCCCGTGGCTTGACCCGGACACGAACGACGCCTCGTACAGCATGTGGCAGCAGGGCGCGGGGCGGGTCAACGCGCCGGACGCCGTGACGGCGGCTATCGCCGGCGCGGCCAACCTGGGGATGGATATTCAGGCTGATCTGGCGGGCCAGCAGCACTATGAGGGCTTCTCTTACTATGATGAAGCGACGGGCGCGTTCCGCTTGCGCGGCGAGTTTGGCGCATGGGACAGCACCTATGGTACCTGGGCGGGCACCTACGGGACGTGGGCCGGAACCTACGGCACGTGGGCAGGGACCTATGGCACCTGGGCGGGAACGTACGGGACCTGGGCGGGGACCTATGGGACGTGGGCCGGAACCTACGGCACCTGGGCCGGGACGTATGGCACCTGGGCCGGAGGCTATACAAACTGGGCCGGGACGTACGGCGCCTGGGCCGGCGCTTACGGTGATCCCAGCTTTGTCGCCAGCTTCACCAATCCTGAAACGGCAGACGCCGATAGCGCCTGGAGCGGGACGCGCAGCATGATTGAATCGTGGATTGACGAGAGATGACGAGAAACCCGGTTTCTCCCTCCGGGAAGCCGGGTTTCTGAGCTTTCAGATGTGCGCGGCACGGCTCAACAACTCAGCCACCGCCTGTTCTTCCGCCTGGGCCTTTAATTCTCGAAAAATTTGTTGCGCCCCTTCCCAGTCGGCGCAGGCAGCGGCGCGATCGTCCTGTGCGGCATTCAGGCGACCATACTCCACCAGCGTGCGCCCCTCCTCCAGCCGGGAGCCGGTCGCGCGGAAGATGTCGGCGCTGTCGCGCAGATATTGCGCTGCGGCCTCCCACTGTTTTTCGGCGATCTTCACTTTCGCCAGCAGGCGGACGGCGCGGCCACGCTGATCGGATTGGCCCAGCGGCTGGGTGCGCAGACTGGAGACCAGATCGAGCGAGCGCTGCGCCCAGTCGGCGGCGCGGACGGACTGCCCCAGCCCTAACTGGGCCTCGCCCAGTAGGTGATACACGTCCACCAGATTTTCGCGGGCGCCGATCTCCTCGAAGAGTTGCTGGCTTTTCTCCAGATGCTCGCTGGCCGGCGCATAGCTGGCCTGGCTGAGGTGCAGGCGTCCCAGGTGCATGTGAGCGGAGGCGATGTGAAACAGCGCGCCGGTCTTCTGCGCTGCTTCCAGGCTCTGTTCCAGGCTGGCCTGCGCTTCGGCGAAGTCCCCACAGTCCATTTGCAGAATGGCGATGTTCAAATGGCTCAACGCCAGCGCCTCGGCGTCGCCAATACGCTTTTGCAGCTCGAGGTTCTTTTTGTAATTCTCCAGCGCCCCCTCCCAGTCGCCGCGCTGATAGGCGATGAGGCCGCGGTTGTTATACGACCGGGCCGCCCCCAGGATGTCGCCGATTTCTTCGCGGAGCACCAGGCTCTTGTGCAGATAATCGCTGGTCTTGTCGAGCTCTTTTTTCTGGTAATAGACCCCGCCCAGCCGGTTGTAGATCGAGGCGATGACGTCGTGGTGAGACGAGCCTTCGACGAGCGCGAGCGCCTGAAGCAGGTTCTGCTCCGCCGCCTCCAGGTCGCCGCGCCGGAAGTGAATCCAGCCGACGTCGTGCAGCACGCGGGCGCGCTCGACCGGCGCGGGGGGCGTCGTTTCTTCCAGGGCGCTCTCCGCCAGCGCCAACTGCGCCAGCGCCGCCGCGTAATCGCCCTGCCGCTCGTAGGTCTGGCCGAGGCTGCGATACAGGACGCTCCGTTCTTGAGCGCGGAGCGCCTCGTTTGCGCCCGCCATCGCTTGCAAGGCGGCCTCGTAGTGCTGGCGCGCCGCCTGATAGTCCCCGGTCAGGGTCAGGAGGTCGCCCAGCCCCTGGTGCACCTGCAAGGCCTGCATCGGCCCGTGCGCCACGTTCGGCAGCCGGGCCAGCGCCTCCTGATAATGCTGGCGAGCCTGCTCGGTGGCGTAGACCTGCGCCGCCCGCTGCCCGGCCAGGATCAGATAATGGAGCGCGCGATCCAGGCGGGAGCTCCACGCGTAGTGCCGGGCCAACAATTCGACGTGCTCCTCCAGACGATCGGCGTACACCGTTTCCATGGCCTCGCCGATTTGCCCGTGCAGCTCGCTCCGGTCGCGTTTGAGCAGCGTGCTGTAGATCGTGTCGGAGACGAGGACGTGGTTGAACTGGTATTCCGGCTCGCCGGCCCCCGGCTGCGGCGCGATGAACATGCGCTCGGCCAGGCGCGCCAGCACCGCCTCCAGCGGGCGCTCGTCCCCGGAGCGCAGGACGGCGTCCAACAGGCGCGCGTCGAAGTTGCGGCCGATCGCCGAGGCGGCCTGCAAGACGCGGCGCTCCGTCGGGTCCAGGCGGTCGAAGCGGGCCAGGATCAATCCCTGCAAAGTGTCAGGCACGCCGAGGGTCGTGAGGTCGGCGTCAGGCCGGACGCGCCAGTGACCGTCCTCGCGTTCGAGGAGGTGATGGTCCATCAGCATCCGTAGGATTTCCTCCAGATAAAATGGAACCCCGGCGGCGCGCTGGAGGATTTGGTCGCGCAGGTGGTCAGGCAGATCGGCGACGGTCAGCAGGCGGTAGAGGAGTTGCTCGCTCTGCGGGGTGGAGAGGCTCTGCAGGTGGATGGCCGTGGAGCGGCCCGCAAGGTGTTTCTCGGCCCACTCGACGATCTTGCGCATCGGCCCCTCGTGGACCGGACGGGAAATGGCGATGACGAGCACGGGCAGAGCCTGGAGCGCGCCGAGCAGATATTGAAGCAAGTCCAGCGAGACGTCGTCGGCCCAGTGGAGATCGTCGAGGACCAGCAGCAGCGGGCGGCGCTGCGCTTCGACGATCAACACATCGCGCACGGCGAGGAAAATTTGCTGGCGCAGTTGGGCCGCGTCCAGGTAACGCACGCGCTCCGAGGCCGCGGCGGAGGGCTGCGTCGCCAGCAGGTGCTCCAGGTAAGGCAGCACTTCGGCGGCGTGCGCGCCGAGCACCGCGGTGACTTTCTGGCTCAACCGGGCCAGCGTTTCGACCTCGCTCGCGCCGGAGGCGAGGCCAAGATAGCCGCGCAGGAGGTCGAGGAAAATCCAGTAGGACACGGTGCGCCGGTAGGTCAGGCTGCGCCCTTCGAGCGCGGCGACCGCCTCCGGAGCGAGGGTCTCTTTGAACTCCGCGATCAGGCGGCTCTTGCCGATCCCCGCCTCGCCGGTGACCAGGATGAATTGCAGCCGGCGGCGGCTCGTGAGCGCATGGGCGGCCCGCTGGAGTTGATTGAGTTCGGCCTCGCGGCCAATCAGGGGGGCGTGCATCCCCCGGAGGCCGCGCACTGAGCCGGGCCGCGCCTTCGCGCCGAGGCAGCGGTAAGCCGCCACGGGATAGGCAAAGCCCTTGAGCGCCAGCGGGGGGAGCGGCGCGTAGTCAAACCAGGCTTCCGTCTGCCGGTAAACGCTTTCGCTGACCAGGATGCCGTCGGAGGTGGCCTGCATCAGGCGCGCGGCGAGGTTCACCGTGTCGCCGATGGCCGTGTAATTCATCAGCAGGTTTGAGCCTACGCTCCCGACGACCACCGACCCGGCGTGGAGGCCGATGTGCACCTGAAGCTCCGCCCCGAGGCGCGCCGTGATCTGCTGACTGAGCCGCGCCACATCAGCCTGCATGTCGAGGGCTGCGCGGACGGCCATTTCGGCGTGCATCTCCTGGGCGATAGGCGCGCCGAACAGCGCCATCAGGCCGTCGCCGGTGAACTTGTCCACCATGCCCTCGTATTTGTAGACGCTGCCGGCCATCAGGCCGATGTATTGCTGGATCAGGTCGTAAGTGTCCTCGTTGTCGAGGCGCTGCGAGAGCGCGGTGTAACTCGCAAGGTCAACAAACAGCACGGTGACATTGCGCCGCTGGCCAGCGGCCTCCAGCCCGGCCTGGCGGAAGCGCTCCAGCAAATCCGCGCCCACCATCGCGCCCAAACGTTCGGGCAGGAAGCCTGGCGCGGCGGGCGCGCTCTCCGGCGGCGGGGACTCGGGCAGGCGCGACCCGCAGTTGCCGCAAAAGCGCATGCCGGGAGGGTTATGGAAGTCGCAGTTGGGACACAGAGCCGTCATGACACGCACGTATGCTTCTGCGTATTATAGTAGATTGTCTCTCTATCGCTCAGGCATCTGGGTTTGTGTCTCGTTA
>DATDRS010000361.1:0-17199 GCA_035291605.1 Anaerolineales bacterium
ACGCCAACGCCCCATTTGTTGCCAAGTTGCCTTCGCAGCTCCAGGCTTTCCTCAATCAGCCGTGTCGCACGCGCGTAATCACCCTGACGCATCGCTACCTCACCCAAGCCAGAAAGTTCAAAGCCGATACTCCTTGTATCCTCCAATTCGCGGGATAAGGCTAATGCTTCCTCCAGCCGCTCGTTCGCCAGATGAGTATCTCCTGGTCGCAGCGCGGTCCACCCTAAACTGATGAGCGCGCGGGCGGTGCCATGTTTGTCCTCCAGTTCTCGCCAAATCGTAAGGGCCTCTTCCAAAAATCCTGACGCAGTCAGATAATCGCCTGCTTCCACAGCTGCATTTCCAAGCTTGATGAGCGCGGATGCAATACCTTGCTTGTCCCCAACTTCGCGGCAAATTGCCAGACTCTCTTCAGCAAATGCTACGGTCGCCGCATAATCGCTTTGCCGATAGGCAAGTTCTGCTGCCCTGGCAAGTAGCTTGGCGCGTGCAGCCGTTCGTCCTTGTGCGGCAACTGTCGAAAGTACAGCAGATAGTCGCTCACGCCCCTCGCCAAAATAACCTCGCGCTTCCCAGAATAACCCGAGCGTGCCAGCTAACCGCAAACATAATTCTCCTGTGCCATCCGCCGCCTTGCTCCACTCGAGCGCTGCGCGCAAGTTGTCGTGCTCTTGCTCCATGCGATTTATCCATTGAACCTGCTCTACGCTCTCTGATCCTGCTTCGGCCTGCTCAGCGAGCGACAGGAAAAAGTTTGCATGACGATACCGAATCATTTCCTGCTCACCACTCGCTTCCAAACGCTCCAGGCCAAACTCGCGCAGCGTCTCCAACATCACAAAACGCGGCTCGCCATCCGTGCCCTCAACTTCTCGCAGCAAACTCTTGTCCAACAACGATCCTAATTGATCCAATACAGAAACGCGGGCCGGATTATCTCCAGCCGCCGCCTCAACTGCATCGACCATACAGCCGCCAACAAAAACGGACACCTGCCGGAACAATTTCTGTTCATTTTCATCCAACAGATCATAACTCCACGCAATGGCATTGCGTAGAGTCTGCTGGCGCGCCGGCAAATCACGCGCGCCACTCGTTAAAAATTCCAGAGGATGCTCCAGGCGGGCGAGCATGGCTTGTGGCGGCAATAACTTGATGCGCGCCGCCGCCAACTCGATTGCCAGCGGCAAGCCATCCAAACGCAAGCAGATCTCGGCGACCACACGTGCGTTCTCATCCGTCACTATAAAGGCAGGCTTCACCGCCTGGGCACGCTCGATAAACAGCCGCACCGCGTCACACTGGGTGAGCTGATCGATTGACAGCTCCTTAGGATCCGCCCTGGGCAACGCCAATGGTGGGACCGGCAAGATCGTTTCGCCGCGCACATGCAGCACTTCCCGGCTGGTCACCAGCAGCTTGAGCTGCGGACAATGTCGGAGCAGGTCCACCACCTCGGATGCTGCCCCTGTGACCTGCTCAAAGTTATCAAGGAGCAGCAACATCGTCTTTGTTCGCAACTGTCCTATTAGCTCATCAGACAGCGGTCGATCGGTTGTTTCCCTGAGGCCAAGCGTTTGAGCAATGACCGCAGGGATAGATTCGGGATCTCGGATTGGGGCCAGGTCAACGAAGTAGACCCCGTCCTCGAAGCGATCGATCAGGTCAGCGGCCGCCTGAAGCGCCATACGGGTCTTTCCTATTCCGCCGGGTCCGGTAAGGGTCAGCAAGCGGACCCCTTCAGAGTTCAGGCGTTTCATGATCTCGCCTAATTCAGCTTCCCGTCCAATAAATGCCGTAGGTTGCGCCGGGAGGTTGTTCGGTCGATGGTCAAGCGCCTTCAGAGGCGGAAAGTCAGCCGCCAGATCAGCATGAATTAGCTGGAAGATGCGCTCAGGGCGTTCCAGGTCCTTCAGGCGGTGCTCGCCCAGGCCGCGCAGGTCCATCCCCGCCGGCAGCAGGTCGACCACCAGGCTGGCAGCCGCCGCGGAGAGAAGCACCTGGCCCCCGTGTGCAACAGACATCAGCCGGGCGGCGCGGTTGATCGCCGGGCCGTAATAGTCTCCGCCGCGCAACTGGGCTTCTCCGGCGTGCAACCCCATGCGCACGCGCAACGGCCCTATCTCTCCCCACGGCTCGTTCAGCAGGCCGCGCTGGGCTGTCAGGCAGGCGCTCACACCGTCCAGCGCGGAAGCGAAGACCGCCGACAACCCATCGCCGGTGGTCTTGATCACCTGGCCGTTTGAGCTTTCCACCGCCGCCCGCAGGAGCGCGTCGTGGCGCTCCAGAGCAGCCTTCATGGCCTCGGGAAACTGCTCCCACAGCCGCGTACTACCTTCAAGATCTGTAAACAGAAAGATCAGCGTTCGTGAGGACGGCCCAGGGCCTTTCGACTTCGACAAAGCTGTCATGATAGTCACCGCCTCCGCCAAGATCACTTAAAGTCGATCCGTGCCTCCCAATGTGGGCCCCAAAGCGCGTATGCTAACTTGCATGCAGCAGCACCAAAACCGGGCTGAAGCTGTCGACATGCCAAATACCATGCCGTATGAGCTTTCACAGCGCTCACGGTGATGCTGGAGATGCGCCGTAATCTGCTCGACCGTGCCGAGCGGGGGTCTTCTATTGCGGCGATTCTACAATGAGTTCGACCGAAACGGAGAGGGCTCGCTGCCCGAGCGCCTGGGGACGTCTTTCGAACCCTCGGCTACCGGGTTACCGCAGCACTGCCGGTGTGGGGCAGGTGTGAGCCCAACGAAGTAATCCCTTTGCGACCGAGGTTCATACGTTAGAGTTCACGCTGCCCGATCACCGAGGATGGATTTGCCTGGGTGGGGTGCGCCGCTCCTGAGAGCCTGAGTGCGATGGTGCTCTGATCGGCAGTCTTTCCTGCCAGCAGGCACGAATTCCAGCCCTCCTTGCGGCGCACTCGTTCATGAGCTCCGTGCGTGCAGCGCTCCCGCACAGGCCTGGCGCAGCGCTACAGCAGATAGCCCAGGGCGTGATCGAGCAGAAATCCTTTGGGGCAACACTTCATTGTTGGATGTACCCTGCCATACCCTGGCTAAGTCTTCATTGTTCGGTATGTTGGTTACATACCCCTCTCGAAGCCCTTTGTCACAAACAGAAAAATGATCAACAACTTCGCGAAATTCGCGGAGTTGTTGGTCATGATTTACATCAGTGGCGAGGGGGAGATTTGAACTCCCAACCAAGGGCTTATGAGTCCCCTGCTCTACCATTGAGCTACCTCGCCGTCAGTATGCGGTGGTGCGACGGGCATTATATCCAGAAGGTCGCAGGCGTCAATGGTCGCCCCGCGCGCGCCTGGTGGGGGCGATGCCTCTGCAACCTGGCGGCTGGGCTAACCCGGCGCGCGGCCAGCGGATGCTTCGCCCATACTCAGGCCGTCAGTTGGGCAGCGGCTTGCCGCAACCGGCCGGTCAGCGGATGGCCGGGGAAACGGAGGACGAACAGGCCGGCGCTGGCGAGGGCCATCCACTCGTCGGCGTGCGGCAGGATGGCGGCCACTTCGCAGCCGTAGGCCTTCTCCACGCGCGCCTGGACTTCGGCGGCGTTGTAGATCGCCGGGACTTTGTTGACGATCAGCGCCAGGCGCGGCACGCTGAGCCGCCGCGCGACATCCACCGTGACGCTCGTGCCTTGATAGTCCTGGTGGTCGGGGCGCAGGACGATAGCCAGCGTGTCGGACACGGCGAAAATCAACAGGGTGACCTGGTCCAACCCCGCGTGGGTGTCCACGAGCAGCACTTCCAGCGCCAGCGACTGAATCAATTGATTAAAGCCCGCGTCGAGCCGGTTGACGTCGTAACCCTCGCGCAAGGCGCGCGCGATCTCGCTGGGGTCGGTGCTCGCCGGGACGAGGAAAACCCGGCCGGCCAACTCGTGCCCCCGGGGCCGGTTCACCTCACAGGCGGTTTCGACGATTTCACACCGGCCCCACAAATAATCGTTCAACGTGCGCCGCTGTTCAGACTCGCCCAGGCCAAACAGGAAGTGCTGCGCCGGGGACTGCAGATCGGCGTCCACCACGCCGACGCGCCGCCCCTCCGCCGCCAGCAGGGCCGCGAGGTTCGCCGTCAGGTTCGACTTGCCCACCCCTTGCTGAAACGAATGAAGGGAGATGATCTTAGCCATCGCGCGGCTCGACCGGCCTTGCCCCCGCGTGCGCGCTCCGCATCTCGCGCGCCTTCTCCTGTAAGCGCCGGAAGTACTCGGTCTCCGTGATCTCCGCGACGCGCCGCGCCCGTTTCCCCTCGTCAATCTCAATCCGCAGCTCTTCGATCTGCTGGCGCAGGCGCTGCTCGCGGATGTAGGCCTGCAGCGCGACCGCCGCGAGCGAGGCCAGCGACTCGATCACCGGATGCAGCGCCAGGTCAAAGGGAACCACGCGGCCCGTTTTCTCGTCGAGCGCGTTGATCAACTGCAGGACGCCGATCACCGCCTGACGGCCATCTTTCAGCGGGAGGGTCAAGAACGAAGTCGAGCGGTAGCCCGTGTCCCGGTCAATGGCCTGTGTGCCGGAAAAGTCAAAGCCCTCCGCCTGATAGGCGTCCGGGATGTTCACCGTCTCGCCGGTGAGTGCGGCATGCGTGGCGACGTTGTGATGGTTGGGCCGCCCCGTGTGGGCGTCGTGCAATAGCAGCGGCGCGAAGGGGATCTCCGCGCCCGTCGTTCCGCCGAGCGCCAGGTCCAGCGAGGTGTTGCGCACGATCACGAACTTCAGCCGGTCGTCGTCGGTGCGCAGGTAGAGCGTCCCGGCGTCGGCGCGGCCCAGCGTCTGAGCCTGGATCAGGATTTTCTCTAGCATCTGGTTGAAGTCCGTCTCGTTCGACAGGGCGATGCCGAGGGGGATCACAATTTGCAGCAGCTCGTCCGAGCGCCTCTGCTCCCGTTCGAGCCGCTGCTCCGCGAGCCGCGCCGCCTCGCGCCAGCGCTTCAACTCCAGCCAGACGCGGAGGCGCGCGCCGAGGAGCGCCGGGTCAGGCAGACCGATCAGGCTGTCGGTCGCGCCGAGGTCGAGACACCGCGCCACGCTTTCGCCCTCCCCCGCGGCTGAAATCGCGACGATGAGGGTCTGGCTCAGACGCCCATCCGCACGGAGCTGCTCCAGCGCCTGCTCAAGGCCGCCATCGGTCAGCCGGACATCCACGAGCGCTAGATCAAACTTCCCGCTCCGCAGCAGTTCGAGGGATGGCCCGCGGCTCTCCGCGACAGAGACGGCATGGCCCGCCGCCTCCAGCATGTGGACCAGCGCCGTGCGGTGGGCCGGGTCGCCGCAGGCGACGAGCAGGCTTCCGGGTTTGGGAGGGGCAGCGCCGGGGGTGTGGGATGCCTGTGACACGGGGTTTATCCGTCGTTCACAAAACGGCAGAGCGTCTTGAGCGGAGTTCCGCGCTCTTCACAGAACGCAGTCGAAGGACGCGGGTTCAGGAATTCCCGCCGCTCCACTCAGGACGTGCGGTGCTGATCATGAGCGGTCGGGCGGCGGCCTCAGCCCGCGGGTGCGCGCGAGCGACAGGCGATAGAGGGTCTCCCCATCCGCCTCGCGGACCTCGGTTTTGAGATAGCCCTTCGCGACCAGTCCATCGCCGATCTGGCGCGCCTCGTCGGGGGCGAGTCCGAATTCGGCGGCCAGCTCGCCCACGGTCAACGGGCCTTGGCGCGCCATCTTGTTGAAGACCAGGCGCAGGTTCTCAGGCAGGTCCATGATGTCGGATGCGACGATGCCTGCCACCGGAGGGCGCTGCTCTACTTCCTGCCGCAAAAGCGCGAACCTCCCCATCTCCACTCTCCGTGCGCGGCGCGCGAGCCGGGCCTACGCCATCAGTTTAGCCGCGATCTGCTTGTACAGGCCCGTCACCGGATGGGCCGGGTAGCGCAGCGCGAAGACCCCCGCGCTCGCCAGGGTCATCAACTCGTCTGAGTGCGGCAGCACGGCGGCCACCTCGCAATTGTAGGTCTTCTCGACGCGCGCCTTGACCTCTGCCGCATCGAAGACGGTCGGCACCTTGTTGACGATGAGCAGCAGGCGCGGGACGTCGAGCTTGCGGGCGACCTCGACCGTCACGCTCGTGCCCTGGTAGTCCTGCTGGTCGGGCCGGAGGAGGATGGCGAGCGCGTCGGAGATCGCAATCGAAAGCAGCGTCTCCTCGTTCAAGCCCGGATGGGTGTCAATCATCAGCACGTCCAGGTTCAAATCCTCGACCAGGCGGTGGAAGCCGTCGTTCAGCAGCCCCACGTCGTAGCCCTCGCGCAGGACGCGCGCGATCTCTCCGGCCTTGATGCTGGAGGGGATGAGGAAGACTTTGCCTTTGATGGCGGCCCCGAGCCTGGGGGTCACGTCGTGGGCAGTCTCTTTGATGTCGCACTTACCCCACAGGTAATCGTTGAGCGAACGTCCCATATCGTCCTCGCCCAGGCCGAACAGGACGTGAATGCCGGGGGACTGGATGTCGGTGTCAATCACACCCACGCGCTGCCCCTCCATGGCGAACAGGGCGGCGAGGTTGGCCGTGGTATTAGACTTGCCCGTTCCGCCCCGGAAAGAGTGAACGGAAATAATCTTCGACATGATGCGTATGCTCCTGGCTGAATTCTCCGCTCGGCCATTTGCTGCTTATTCACCTCTCGTTGCTCTGTGTCCGCGTTCTCGCAGACGCCCGCGGGGATGCGGGCTTTGAGCATGGCGTCTAATCAACGGTCGGCCCCGCGTCATCAGCAGGGTTTTTTTATCATGAATTCCCGGATTAAGCGAATGGCCCGGCAGGATGAGAAATCGGGTTTCTGCCTGAGTTTTAGGCCGCCGCGCGGACGCGCGCCGCGGCCGCCTGCTGCAGGGTCAGCGCCTCCGCCGCCGAGGCGGCCGCGATCAGACACCCGAACTCACCCGCCGCCAGCGCCGAAGTGACGGTGAGGATGACGCCGCGCCGCTCCCCGCGCATCGGATACGCCAGGTCGCCGAGCGCCGCCTGCAAACGTTCAAACTCGCGGATCGCGCCGCTGGACATCGCGTCGTGGCTCAACAGCGCGACCCGCCCCAGATAATCCGGGCCAAAGGTGAAGCGGGCGAACTCGTGGACGTGCGTCCCGCCTGTGCGCCGCGAGTTTACTTCCAGCAAAAACAGCCGTCCGCCGTCGTCCACAATCGTGTCCATATCAAAGTGGCCCACGTAGCCCATGGCCTGCAGCTGCTCGGCGAGGCGCAGCCCGCTTTCGGCCAGCGCCGGATACCATCCCGCCTCGCGCAGCTCGCGGCTGACGAGCACGCCGCAGAAGTCCCCCGGCGACAGGAACAGTTGCCGAGACAGGTACGTGATCTCCGGCTGGCCCGCGCCGAACGGCGGGACGAAGACCTCCAGCGACGGGGAGAGCTGGCCGGCGGAGGGGATGTAAGCCTCGACCGTGACCCCGTGCTCGTGCAGGAAGGGATTGCGCTCCAGCGCGCGGTGGATCGCCTTAACCGAGGCAAACTCGCCGGGGCGGAGGACGTTCTGCCCGATGCCGTTCTCGCCGTCGTCGGCTTTGACCACGCAGGTCTGCCCGTTGAGGCAGAACCAGTGCGCGACGGCCGCCGCGCTTTGCCAGTCTTCGCAGGCAACACCGGAGGGCAGCAGTGTGTCCGCGCGATCCCCCAACCAGCGCGAGGCCAGCACGCGGAACCCGGCTTTCGTGTCAATGTAATCGCGGACCCACAGGCATTCCGGCGCGGGGCTTTCGGGCAGGCGGACGGTCAACCCGTGCTCGCGCCGCAGCACGTCCACCAATTGCAGGAATTCCGGCGTCGTCGCATACGGGATGATCTGCGCCGTACGCTGCGCGCCCGCGTATTCGATCAACGCGGTGAGCAGATGGGCCTCACGCAGAATGTCCTGGCAGAGCTGCGGGGAGGGGTTGTGCGGCGCGAGATAGCGGGTCTGCCGATACCCCAACTGCCGGTATAAAGCCTGGGCGTGCGGGATGGGGAAGGTGACGAAGACGAGCTTGGAGTCGCCGAGCCACAGCAGCGCCCGGTCGCCGCGATACTGCTCGCCGTGAATCAGGCGCGCCTGCGCCGCCGGGTCTTCGGCGCGTTTCAGGAAACTGTAGAAGGTCTCGGAGATATTGCAGATGACGACGACCGGGATGTCCCGCGCCAGATGCGACGGCATTGCCAGTCTTGAGATAGCGCCTAAGTCGCCGGCTGGGCGGCCGAGCGGCGGCCGCGTTCGCGCATGAGCCGGGCCTTGGCCTGCAGATCCTGGAAGAAATCGGTGTCCACGATCTCGCTCACCTGTTTCTGGCGCTTGACATCGTCAATCTCGATCTTCAGCTCTTCCACCTGCCGGCGCAGCGTCTGCTCGCGCTGATAGACTTTGTTGACCATGCTCTGGAAGACTTCCGATAGGCTCTCGATCTCGTCGGGGAAGGCGTCGTCCATGCGGTTGGCAGCCAGGTCGTTCAACCCCTGCTCGTAAGCGCCCTCGCCGATGCGGTCGGCGGCGCGCGTCAGGCGGATGATCGGCGCGGTGAAGGCATTGGAAACCACGTAGACTAGAATGAAGAGCGTGACGTAAGTGATGCCGAATGCCAGGAACACACTGTTACGGATGCCGTCTTGCACTTGATTAACGTAGTCGGCGCGGAAATCAATTCCCAACGCGGCGACAACTTCCCCCTTCGAGTCGTAGATCGGCGTGTAGCCGGAAATCCCCCATGCTCCAAACTTGTCTGTATAAGCCGGCTCCAGCGTCGTGGCGGCTAACCCCTGGAAATTGGCGGTCGGATCGTTGGCAATGTAGTGCTCGAGGAATTTAGCGCCGAAAGGCGGATTCCGAACTGCGCCGGCGCTGGTGATGAAAATCATTTCCTTAGGCTCTACGCCCTTGACGTAGGTATACGGCTCGGCGCGCGGCTCAACCTGGTGGACCCGATCCAGCCAGGCCACCTGCCGCCAGTAGCGCTCGTCGGAGGGATAACAACCGTCCGCGCCTCCCTCCGGGCAGGCGCCTGCGGCGTACAAGGTTCGCAGTTCGTCGCCGTCAATGCCCGCCGATGCGCCGTGCAGCGTGTCGGTCAGGTCTTCCTGCACGCGCCTCAGCGCGCTATCGGTCGCGTAGCGGAAGAACCAGTAATAGGCTCCGGCGAAGACGACGGTGAAGAGCAGCGTGAAGCCGATCAGCAGCTTAAAACGCAGACTGATGAATCTGCGGGGCGGGCGTGTCTTGGTGTCCATTGCGTTTAGCCTCCTCCGCCGACCCGCACGGCCGGCTGGTTCAGGGCCTGCCGCTCGACGGCGTGCTGCAGGATTCTACCGATCAGTTGCTCAAAAGACAGCCCCCGATGGCGGGCGATCATCGGCAGGCTGGAATACTCCGGGTCCAAGCCCGGCAGGGGATTGATCTCGAGCAAGTGCGGCTCGCCATTCTGATCGAGCCGCAGGTCCACCCGCCCGGCGTCGCGGCACCCGACGGCATGATAGGCGCACAGCGCCAGGTCGCACAACCGGCGGCTCAGATCGGGCGCTTCGACCATATTATATTCCACTCTGACCTCGCACTCCTCTTTTTGCTCGAAGCCGTACACCCCGTCCGGGTCCAGCACGCGAATCTCCTGCGCGCCCAACGCCTGGGCGGAGGCCCCGTTCCCCAGGAGGCCGACCGTGAACTCGCGCCCCGGCAGGTAGGGTTCGACGAGCGCAGGCTCGCGGTATTGCGTCAGCACCCAGGCTGCCCGCTCGGCCAGGGCCTCGCGCGAGGTCACCCGCGATTGACCGGTAATGCCTTTGGAAGTTCCCTCGTAAGCCGGCTTGACGAACAGAGGGAAGCCGGACAGGTGTGCGAGGGCCGCGTCAATCTCCGACGGGTCCGAGATCACGTAGAACGGCGGGGTCGGCAGGCCCTGCCCCAGCCACACCTGCTTGGTCAGCGGCTTGTCGAGGCACAGGCACAGGGTCAATGGATCGGAGAAAGTATAGGGGATGCGCGCGGCCTCCAGCAGCGTGGGGACCTGCGCCTCGCGCGAGCGCCCGCCCAACCCTTCGGCGATGTTGAACACGATGTCCACCGTATCGCCGGCGGCGAGGAAGCGCACCAGTTTGTGGATGTTGCCGATGCGGCGGGGGTGATGCCCCAGGTTCGCCAGCGCGCGCTCGATGGCCCGGATGATCTCGTCGGGGTCGAATTCCGCGTACAGGTCGGCGGGCGCATCCGCGTCAGACAGATAGTCGTCGCGCAGGTCGTACGTCAGGCCCACTTCCATCTCAGAACTCGATCCCGTCGAGCACGCTCCTGCGCCGCGGGCGGGCCAGGCGCCAGTCCAGCAGGCTGGCCTCGTACGTCGCGCGTGATTTGAAAGCCGCCCAGATGGCGCCGAGCGAGGCCAGCCCGGCCAATCCCAGGTAGATCGTTTGCGCCGCCCCCGGCGGCAGCCGCCCCGACGCCGACAGCCAGAGCAGGAGGAGCAGGATCACGCAGCCGGCCATCGTCGCGACCGCGTAAAAATAGCTGTCGAGGAAAGCGCCGACGCGCCCGCGCCGCTCGTCCGGGATCAGGTTTTGCAGTGACTTGCGGCTCGGCTCGTCCCAGCCGCGCTCCACCAGCCGGGCCACGAAGCGCGCGATGGCCCCGCCGAGGAAGCCCGGGAGCGCCAGCGCGCTGGAGGCGGCAAGCAGCAGCGCGAACGGCAGCGCGAGAAAGGTGTTCTTCAACCCCACCTTGTCCAGAAAGCGCCCGACCACCAGCCACTGGAACAGGATCATCGTCGCGATGAAGGCGACCTTATAGGCGCTGTAGATGGTCTGGAACAACAGCGAGTTGCTTGGCGCCGCCCGGTCAATGGAATAGAGGAAGTGATACTCGACAAACGTCAGCGCCAACTGCATCAGCAGCATGGCGACCGCCAGGTAAGTGAAGAGCGGCACGTTGCGGAAGAAATCCATCCCCACCTGGAGGGTTCCACGGAGATTGGCCTCGCCCCGCGTGGACTGCCGGGCGCGGACCGGCCGGTTGCGGAAGGTCAGCCAGAGCACGGCCGCGCCAGTGAGAAGGAGGGCCGCCCCCACCGACAGCAGTTGCGAGGAACTCTGCCCCAGCCGGGCAAAGACGACGGCCGAGCCGGCGCCGACCGAGTTGCCCACGATGCTGCCCAGCGCGGAACCGGCGGCGATCACCGGGAACAGGCGTTTGGCCTCGGAGGGAGTGTACATGTCGTTCGCCAGCGCCCAGAACGCCAGCGGGAAGACGATCAACTGCTGGTCGGACAAAATATACAGCAGGAAATAGGTCACCCCTTCCGGCGCACCGTAGCTGAGCAGCGATTGGATCACGAGGTAGGCCAGCGCGGCCCCGCCCAGCAGCAGGCCGACGAGCTGGACGCGTGACATGCGATCCACCACCAGGGCGTAGAAGCCGGAGAGCAGCAGGGTGGCGGCCATGTCCGCGAGCCACAGCCACGGGACTTGCGCTGGGCCGACCTTGCTGACGAACCCCGACGTGGCGACGACGTCGGCGATCTCCAGCACCAGCGTGTTGATGGCCAGGACGCCGAGCAGCGGCAGGACCAGTTTCCACTCGCCGAGCTTTAGTCGCATATGTTTCTTCTCTGCGTAACCTCCCGCAGGTTAGTAACCTGCGGGAGGTTTCATCCCAGCAGCTTCAGCAAAATCGGCTTCTGCGCGTGCAGGCGGTTCCCGGCCTGCTGGAACACGCGCGACCGCGGCCCGTCGGCGACGGCGTCGGTGATCTCCTGCCCGCGGTTGGCCGGGAGGCAGTGCATGACGATGGCGTGCGCCGGGGCGCGGGCGACGAGCGCCTCGTTCACCTGGTAGCGGCCGAAGATTTGCCTGGCCCGGGCCTCCGTCGTCACGTCCATGCCGATCCAGGTATCGGTGTAAATGACGTCGGCCTCCCGCACGGCTTCGACCGGATCCTCGACGAACTCGAACACCTCCTCGCTTCCCTCCGCCCGCGCGGCGGCGATGCTCTCCGCGTCGAGCGTGTATCCGGGCGGGCTGCTCACCCGCAGCTGAAACCCGAACCTCGCGGCGGCGAACAGCAGCGAGCGCGTCACGTCGTTGTCGCTGTCGCCCAGGTACGTGACGCGGAGGCCGTCGAGGCGGCCAAAGGCCTCGTACATCGTCAGCGCGTCGGCCATTGCCTGGCACGGGTGGCTGTAATTCGTCATACCGTTGATGACGGGCACGGGCGACGCCTGCGCCATTTGCGCGAGCAGCGCGTGATCCGACATGCGCACCATGATGCCCTGGACGTAGCCGCCCAGCACGCGGGCCACGTCGCCCGCGGCCTCCCGCTTGCCCAGGCCGATTTCCTCCGGGCCGAGGTACAGCGCCTGCCCTCCGAGCTGCCGCATCCCGATCTCGAAACTCACGCGCGTGCGAAGCGAGGGTTTTTGAAAGGCCAGCGCCAGCGTCTTGCCGCGCAGCGCGGGCGGGTTGCGGCCCCGCGTTTGAAGTTCGCGTTTCAGCGCCTGAGCTGTGTCGATCAGCTCCCAAAGCTCTTCAGCCGGCCAGTCGGCCAGACTCAAAAAATGGCGCGGCATGGAAGTTGTTCAAAGACCTGTCAGGACTGCGAGCCCTGACAGGTCTTCTCGCTCGGAGACACAGGTTCGACATCCGTTGGAGATGAAATCAAAGCGCCAAAACGCATTGTAGACCATGTTGGTAGCAAATACAAAGCCACCTATAATACGGCCCTGATGCCGTCTCCGATTTCGCCTCTGGCCGCCGTCGAGCCGCGCCTGCGCTCGCTGCTGCCCGCCGACCTCTACGCGACGGCGTGGATGGACCCCTCGCCCGCCAGCCTGACGCGCGTCTTCGAGCACCTGCGCACGCTGCAGCGCATCCTCTACGATTACGTCCCGCGCCAGGTCACCGAGGTCCTGCCGCGCCCCGGCGAAGCGCGCCACGAGTGGCAGGAAGGCACGCTGATGTTCACCGACTTGGCCGGGTTTACGCCGCTCATGGAGGCCAACGCCGCCCGCGGGAGCGCCGGGGCCGAAAGCCTGCTCGGCGTGCTGAACAGCTACTTCTCCGAGATGATCGAGATCATCAGCAAATCCGGCGGGAACCTGCTCGAGTTCACCGGGGATGCGATGCTCGTGGAGTTCCCCGCCGACCCGCGCCGGAGCGACGCGGCCCGCGCGGTGCGCGCCGGCCTGCGCATGCAGCGCGCGATGGCGCGCTTCGCCGACCTCGAGACGGCGGAAGGGGCGCTCTCGCTGGAGATGCGCGTGGGCCTGCACACCGGGCGCTTCATCGCCGCCGACATCGGCACGCCGCGCCGGATGGCGCACGTGCTGCTGGGCACGCCTGTCCAGCGCACGAAGCAGGCGGAAGGCGCCGGGGAAGTGGGGCGCGTGTGCCTCACCGAGGCGGCGCACGAGCTGGCGCGCGACCAGTTCAACTTTGAGCCGGGCCACCCGGGGCACGTGCTGGTGGTGGACGACCTCACGCCCAAAAGCCTCGGCGAATACGAGATCAGCCCGACCAGCCGCCGCATGGCGAGCGCGGTGCTGCTAGACCGCAGCGTCGAGGCGCTGGTCGGCGAGATCGAGAAGGCGGTGAAGTCGGTCGAGCCCCTGGCGAGCTACCTCCCGCGCCCGATCCTCACCCTCGTCGTCGAGAGCGCGGCCCGCCGCAGCATTCCCCCCGTCTTCCTGGAGGCGACGGTCGTGATGGTCAACCTGATCGGCCTCTCCGAGTCGGCCGACCACGTCCGCCCAGACGAGGTGGATGCGCTGCTCAACACTTTCGCGCGGGCATTCGCGCTCATCAACGCGGCGGCGGAGGCGCGCGGCGGCGTTCTCAAGAACATCACCTATCACCTGGCCGGGTCCGACATGCTGATCTACTTCGGCGTGCCCAACGCGCATATAGACGACTCCCTCCGCGCCGCCTCGGCCGCCCTCGCCATCCGCGACATCGTCGCCCGCCTGCCGCCGCCGTCCGTCGGGGGACGCGAGGTCGCGTTGGAATGCCAGATCGGGATGGCGCGCGGGCCGGTGTTTGCCGCCGAGATCGGCGAGCCGCGCGGCCGCCGCGAGTTCAACGTCCTCGGCGACTCGGTGAACACCGCCGCCCGGCTCATGGGCCGCGCCGTCGGGAACCGCATCCTCATCACCGAGGCCATCCAGCGGGAGATCGCCGCCCGCTTCAACTGCCAGTCGCTCGGCCCGATGCGCCTCAAGGGCAAGGCCGCGCCCACCCCCGTCTTCGCCCTCCGCGAGGCGGTGGACCAAAGACCTGTCAGGTCTTAGAAGACCTGACAGGTCCTCCCAATTTGAGTTTCCCTCCTCTCAGGCTATAATGTCCTCACCATATCAGTCACCCAAAGGAGGGTCTCACGACCATGGCAAGCGTAACGTACGACGACGTCGTCAAGAAGTTTGGCGAGAACACCGTGCTCCACAACATCAACATCAATGTGGAGGACAAGGAATTTCTGGTCCTGGTGGGGCCCTCGGGCTGCGGCAAGTCCACCGCGCTCCGCTGTCTGGCCGGGCTGGAGGAGATCACCGCGGGGCGCATCCTCATCGGCGACCGCGACGTGACGAACATCGCGCCCAAGGACCGCGACATCGCGATGGTCTTCCAGTCTTACGCGCTCTACCCGCACATGAGCGTGTACGACAACATGGCCTTCGGCCTGAAACTGCGCAAGACGCCCAGGGCCGAGATTGACCGCCGGGTGAAGGAAGCCGCCGAGATGTTGGGCCTCGTGGATAAAGAAAAGAAAGTCGACCTGCTGGGACGCAAGCCCAAGCAGCTCTCCGGCGGCCAGCGCCAGCGCGTGGCGGTCGGGCGGGCCATCGTGCGCGAGCCGGCGGTGTTCCTCTTCGACGAGCCGCTCTCCAACCTCGACGCCAAGCTGCGCGTGGAGACCCGCGCTTCTATTTCCAAGCTGCACCAGCGCCTCCAGACGACCTTCATTTACGTGACGCATGATCAAGTCGAGGCCATGACCATGGCCAGCCGCATCGCGGTGATGAAAGACGGCGTGATCCAGCAGCTCGACACGCCGCAGACGCTGTACGACCGGCCCGACAACGTCTTCGTCGCCGGGTTCATCGGCTCCCCGGCTATGAACTTCTTCGACGCCAGGCTGGTGAAGGCCGACGGCGCGCTCGTCGTGGAGTGCGGCGCGTTCGCCGTGAAGGTCCCGGAGAACAAGGCCGGGCCGTACCTGGCCCACGCCGGCAGGCAGGTCATGTTCGGCGTCCGCCCGGAAGACCTCCACGACCCGCACTATGCCCCGCCCGGCATCCACCAGGCGCTGGTCGAGACCAATGTGGACGTGACGGAGTTGATGGGCAACGAGGTGTTCCTGTACCTGCGCGTGGGAGAGAACAACTTCGTCGGCCGCGTGGACCCGCGCACCCAGGCGCGCATCGGCCAGAAGGCGCAGATCGCCATGAACCTGGACAACATGCACCTGTTCGACAAAGAGACGGAGCGCGCGATCCGCTGACGCGCTGCCCGACCGAAACGAACGAGAGGACAACCGCCGGGCTGTGCTCTCTTTTTTTGTTCCGCACCCCGCACGCCCTGACTCGCTTCCACCTTCTTCACGCCAAACGCTGAACCACTGAGGCAAATGAAAACGTTGACTCAGGCGAGAACTTGCGTCAGTCCAGCATTCAGGTCGAGCGTGTAGTTTGTTGGCGCGTCATTCACAGTTTGGCGGAGGCGGTCGCCCAGGCCGTTGTAGGCAAAGGCGTAAGCATTCGCCCCTTGCGTGACGGTAATCAGCCGGTTGGCGGCGTCGTAGGTGTATGTGAACACCGTGCCGTTGCTGTAATTCGCGCTCGTCAGGCGATAGAGTTTGTCGTAGGTATAGGTAATGGTGGCCTGCGAGTAGCCCGGCGGTGGTGAATCAGTATCAAGCCGCGGACACTACTGGACACCGCGCTTTCCTATCTCCTCCAAATAACGCTCTGCCTGCTCACGCTCAGGGGAAGTCAATCCGTTCTTAAGAGCCGATTCCAAATCGCTCCGCGCCCTACTCAAACGTCTGTTCCGATAGTGGATTTGTCCGCGCCAAAACAGTGCAATCGGTGATGGCGTCTCTGGTTGCCAAGCCCTGATCGACTTGGTGTAGGCCTGAACGGCCCTCTTGTCATCACCCATATCCTCATATTTCATGCCTAGCACAAAGTAAGCCCTGCTCGCCTGAACACCTGTACGCCCATAGCGCAAAGCTTTTCGCAATAGTGGGATAGCTTCCAAGGGCTCAAGACCCAATGCCTCATCAACCAAGTCTTTGGCCCTTTGATCCCACACTTCTCCGTGTCGAGACTGAACAGCCTGGGCGCTCAGTCCGACTTGATCTTGGAAATCCGCCTGGGAAGATGTTTCCACCTTGAGGACACCATGATTTGCGCATCAGTGGGAACCCCCAAGATTTGCCGAAGTCTTTGGTCGATTAGCTTTGTGGTTTCCGTTATTCGGGTCGCAGCTTGCTCGGACTCGCTCAAGAAACTCTGGTACATTGGTTCGGATACCCACTCTGGCAAGGCACCGGCAAGCATCCTTTTTTCTGCTTGCCGAGTGAGCTTCTGATACAGTCGTCTTCGACTTGGCACTTGCTGCACAGAGGATATGTTGGCCCACCTTGCAAGCCACTTGACCATCTGCTCGTCGGCCTCGCTTAACCTGTGCAGGCTTTCGAACAACAGATCGAACTCCTCGCGAAGCTCTCCGTCATCCAGATTGAAGTGGGGCTGTAGAGATTCTTCAAGATCTGTGAGACCTTGCATTAGCACTGCGCGCCATACGGTTCCGAGGATGTCCGGAACCCCAAGACGATGCTGGCCGGCAAGACCCTCGGCTATCTCGTGGAGGCTTATCAAGCTCCTGCTAATCAACTGGTAGAAGTCATAGTCGCCTAGCTCCACAACTGTACTTGTAATGCGTACATGACGCATCAGAGTCACCTTCCTAAACCAAGATTTACCCCGCTCTCTGTTGAACTGCGAAAAGTTGACAGGACGAGGGGGATAACAATCGCTGCGTCGTTGAGCCGGCTTAATTCTGTATCACCTCTGTTGGCAGTGCGTTCTGCAAAACCCTCAGCCAATTCCTGCTCAGGATATTCTCAATGTCTTCGTCACCGAAATTTGCTACGGAGAGCGCCTCGCCCAGTTTCTGTAGGTCTGCCACCGTGTCAATTTCGCACGGCGCGG
>DATDRS010000362.1:0-14241 GCA_035291605.1 Anaerolineales bacterium
TTTTTTTAGGTCGGGGTGGATAGGGTGGGAAGAACACAGGCGAACTTCCAGCGCAGCGCGCAAGAGCAAATTCCTCCATTGTGGATGAACATTATTATAAGAGAAAAAGGCCTGTCCAGTGACTATCATCACCCTGGAGGAGGCTCACCTGTCATGGGTTTGGTTAGACGCGGAACTTGCGGGAAAATCAAGACGAGGCAGCACGCGCGATGCCTTCTGATAAAATTCTCAGCGAATGCTTAGTATTCTCTTATGTACTGTTGTTACCTTTTAGGGTACCAGTTTAGCACCAGCCTGTGAAACGGTTGTTCGCCCCGAACACGTATGACATCCCGAAAGGAATGAGAACAATGCTGAAGCGTTCACTCACGAAGATGAGCCGTCGCAACTTCCTTTGGACGTTGCTCACGATACCGGCCTCGTATGTGCTGGCGGCATGCGACCGGCTGATCGCCGGCACCCCCGCCGCACAGGCCGTAGCCCAACCGGCGACCGAACCGCCGGCGGCGTCCGCGCCTGCGCAACCGGCCCTGACTGAGACAGCGCCCGCTCAGCCTGCGCCGACCGAGCCGCCGCCGACCCAGGTTTTGCCCCCGACCCCGGCGTGCGGTGATGATGACCAGGTGACGGCGGCGCAGACGGAAGGACCGTACTACACGCCCAACTCACCGGAGCGCACGTCTTTGCTGGAACCGGGCCTGGCCGGGACTCGCCTCGTGCTCACCGGGTATGTTCTGACGACGGATTGCCAGCCCGTTGGGCGCGCGCTGCTCGACTTCTGGCACGCCGATGATACGGGCGTGTACGACAACGTCGGCTACAAACTGCGCGGACATCAATTCACCGACGAGGCGGGGCGCTACTCCCTCGAAACCATCGTCCCGGGGCTGTATCCCGGCCGGACGCGGCATATTCACGTGAAAGTTCAAGCGCCAGATCAGGCGGTCCTGACCAGCCAGCTTTACTTCCCTGGGGAGCCGCAAAATAGCACCGATCGCATCTTCCTCCCGGAGTTGCTGATGGACGTGCAGGAGGCGGCTGACGGCAAGCGCGCTACTTTCAACTTCGTCCTGGGCATCGGATCGTAGCACCTCGACCCGAATGGGCACACACGCCCCGGGCGCCGTAGCGTTCCGGGGCTGCCTATTTTCTGCGGATGGGGTCTTCGGACAGGAACATATAGGCAGGCGGGAGGAATTACGGGCTGCCTGATGAGTCCAGAACAAGATGGAAATCGAATTCGAGCTGGATAGGCTCCTGGATGCTCAGCACGACGGGCACCCGCGGCGCCGTCATGCCGAAGTCGGCAAAATTGAAGCTGGTTGAGGCGCTGCCCACCAACTCCTGCCCGGCCACCTGGGCCTTCACGTCCCAGGTGGCCGGGCGGGTGACCCCATGCACCGTCAAGTCGCCGACAAGTTGGAAGGTCACTTCACCCGAAGCGGGCAGGGGAGACGGAAGCCCCAGCGTTTCGGCGGGGACAAATTCGGCGGTGGGGAATCGGCTGGTTTCGAGCGTGTTGCGTTGGATGAAGTTGTCTCGTCGGTTTTGGTCGCTTTTGAGAGTGCGCAGGTCTACGACGAACATGGATCCGTCGCGCACCACCGTCCCATCAGTCTGGATGACGATTGAGCCTGAGATGTCACGGGTCACGCCGACGGCATCGCTGGGGAACGACAGACTGGCAAGCTGCTCTCTTACCCGGTAACGCGCTTCGTTCCCGTCGGGAGCAAGCACAAGGCGGAGTTGATTGCCGGAGGCGGCTGGAGCCGGTTCAGTCGGGGTGAGCGGGTCAGGGGCCGTGGCTGCTCCTGCTTCCGTCGGCGCCGGTATAACTGGCGCGGTTGTGCTGGTCGCCTGGGGGCTTACCCCCTCCGGAGCGCCGAGGAGCGAACACGCCGCCAGCATCAGGGCCAAGACAGCCCAGAGGATTAGCGGAGACTTCGGGAATGGCAGAGTAGTTGGTCGCGTCAGCATAGACGTATCCTTTTCAGTTTGTTGTGCTGGATTACACATTCCGCCGGTTAATGACCTCTAATCAAATCCTGTGAGTCGGCTAAGAATAAACGCAGACCTGTGTATTCTAACCTTTCTTATCATCTTCTTAGGCTAAATTTGGGATTCGTCTAAACTTGATGGAGTATCCAGATGATCCAGTAAAACAACGTATCAGAGGAGGTGCGAGATGAACGAATTCCAACGCTACCTGGTCGAAGAGTTTGTCGAAGACTATCAGGAGCGCCGGTTGTCGCGGCGCGAGGCGCTAAAACTGATCGCGTCCATCACGGGGAGTCTGATTGCCGCGCACACGTTCCTGGCCGCGTGCGCGCCTTCGCCCCAGACCGCCCCGACTGCACTGCCCACGTCTACGGCGCCCCCGACGGACGCCCCGAGCCTGTCACCCACTTCTGCGCCTGAACCGACGGCGCCGCCAACACCTGCCGAAGCCTCGGCCACGGCCACGGCCCCGTCGCTCAGCGGGACGGTCAGCCCAGAGGACCCGGCGATTGAGGCGGCGCCAGTTCAGTTTCCGGATGAGGGTACGACGCTGATGGGGTATCTGGCTCGTCCCATAGGCGATGGACCGTTCCCGGTCGTGCTCGTCTGCCACGAGAATCGCGGCCTCACCGAGCACATCAGAGACGTTACCCGCCGCCTGGCGAAGGCCGGGTACGTGGCGCTGGCGGTTGATTTGCTATCGCGCCAGGGAGGCACCGAGGCCATAGGTTCCGGGGATGTGCCCGGCGTGTTGGGGAACATGCCGCCTGATCAGTTCGTCCAGGATTTCCTGAGCGGCTGGCGTTACCTGCAGGATCAGTCATTTGCCCAGGCCGACCGCGTGGGGATGGTGGGCTTTTGCTTCGGGGGCGGGGTGACGTGGCGGGTTGCGACCGAGATGCCGGAATTGAAGGCGGCGGTGCCGTTCTACGGCCCGCACCCATCGGTTGACGCCGTGCCAAACATCAATGCAGCCGTGCTGGCGGTTTACGCCGAGCGCGATCAGCGCATCAACCAGGGCATTCCCGCCATGGAAGCCGCCATGCAACAAAACAACAAGGTCTACGAAAAAGTGATTTACCCGGATGCGGATCATGCCTTCCACAATGACACGGGATCGCGCTACAATCCAGAGGCGGCCCGGGACGCCTGGGCGCGGACGCTGGCGTGGTTCGAAAGATACCTGAAATGAGTTGAGCGAATGTCCCCCGGCGAGCCGCCGCGGAAACGCTGATGACCACTGTTCTGGTTGTGGACGACGACCGTAAGATCACCGACATGCTCCGGCGCACGTTGGCCTACGAAGGCTATCACGTCCTGGTCGCGGCCGATGGCCACGAAGCGATCGCCCAGGCGGCGGCCCGACGGCCTGACCTCGTCGTGCTCGACTGGTTGATGCCCGGCCTGGACGGGATCGAGGTGGCAAAACGCCTCCACGCAGCGGACAACGCGTTGATTCTGATGCTGACCGCCCGCGACGCCACAGAAGACCGGGTGACCGGGTTGGACAGCGGCGCCGACGATTACCTGGTCAAGCCGTTTACCCCTGCCGAACTCCTCGCCCGTATCCGGGCCTTATTGCGGCGCTCGGAGGCCTCCAGCAAAGAGAAACCGCTTTCCTTTGCCGATCTCCATCTGGATCCCATCACCCGCGAGACGCGGCGGGGCGGGCGGCCTTTCGGCCTCACGCCCACGGAATTCGATCTGCTGCGTTATCTTTTGCTCCATCCCCGCCAGGTTCTGCCGCGGGCGCGGATTCTGGAGGAGATCTGGGGTTACGACTTTGCCGGCAACGGAAACGTGCTCGACGTCTACATCGGCTATCTCCGCACAAAAACGGAGGCCGGCGGCGAACCCCGCTTGATTCAGACGGTGCGCGGCGTGGGTTACGTCCTGCGCGAAGACGCTTGAGATGTCGATCCGCCTGCGCCTCACCCTGCTGTACAGCGCCATCCTGGCGTTGACCCTGTTTGCATTCAGCATGGCCCTCTACTTCACTGCCTCGCGTGTCACCCTGGCCGTGGTCGAAGGGGCGCTGGCCGACGAGTCCAAACGCCTGACTGCCTCGCGCGATTTTCAGATTGAGCACATCGGCTATCGCTCCTACAAGTTTGCCGATCCGCCGATATACATCCAGACTCTGTGGGTGGATGGCCAGGTCGCCGACCGGACCGCCAATCTTGGCGATTACGTCCTTCCGCTCAGCGATGCGGGTTGGCGCACCTGCCGGAAGGGTGAGCCCTGGATTGAAGTTGTACCCACCGAGAATGGGCGGCTGATGATCTATAGCCAGCCGGTCTGGAAGCAGGGCCAGGCAGAAGGCATCGTCCAGGTGGCCCGCTCGCTCATCGAGTACGATCAGTCATTGGAAACCTTGAGGAATATTCTCGCCAGCGGCAGTCTGGTCGCCACGCTGACCACCGTGGGCCTGGGCTGGGTGCTGGCGGGAGCGGCTCTGCGCCCCATCAATAAAATCACCCAGACCGCAGAGGCCATCGGGGCCGAGCGTGATTTCGACCACCGCGTCAATTACACCGGACCCAATGACGAAGTGGGCCGATTGAGCACCACCTTCAACGCCATGTTGACCGAGTTGCAGTCGGCCTACCGGCAGCTTGAACAAGCCCTCCACGCTCAGCGCCGCTTCGTGGCGGATGCCTCGCACGAACTGCGCACCCCGCTCACGACGATCCGGGGCAATCTCGGGCTGTTAGAGCGCAAACCGCCGATCACGGCCGAGGACCGGCTGGCCGTCGTCGCCGACACCATTGAAGAATGTGACCGGCTGATCCGCCTGATCAGCAAGCTTCTCGTGCTGGCCCGCGCCGACAGCGGGTTGGTGTTGCGTCAGGAGGCTGTGCCCATCAAACCGTTCGTGGATGATCTATGTCGCCAGGCCAGACTGCTCACATCAGGTAAGACGATCCGATGTGACAATGTGCTCGACGTCGCCGCCCTCGGCGACCGCGACGCGCTCAAGCAGGTGCTGCTGATCCTGCTCGACAACGCCCTCAAGTACACTCCGCCGCACGGCGCCGTGACGATTGCAACTGCGCTCGTTGGCCAGCAAATCGCCGTCCGCATCCACGACACGGGGCCGGGCATTCCCGCCGCAGCCCTCCCGCACATCTTCGAGCGTTTCTACCGCGTGGAGGCGGCCCGCACCAGCGCCGGCGCCGGCCTGGGCCTGGCAATTGCCAAAGAATTGACGGAAGCACAGGGCGGCCGGATCGTAGTCGAAAGCCGGGAGGGGCAGGGCAGCACGTTTACGGTAACGCTGCCTCAGGCTTCAGAGGTCCAGGGGGGTACGGAGTAGCAACGACTTGATGAAGACGCTAAAGAACGGCTTAATCTTGATGACGTTGGCCGCGCTGGCGGTCGCCTGCAGTCGCAACGCACAGCCGGCGCCGATGGCAGAGGCGATTGCGCTGCAAGCGACTGGTACGCCGATGCTCACGGCGACGGCGGCGGCAACACTCGCGCCGACCGCCACCGCAACCTCCACAGCAACCGCGACGCCCACCGCGACGCCGACCCCGACCGCCACCGCGACGCCGCACCCGCTCACCATCCAGGCGATGCGGGGCCGAGACTACCCCGGCAGTGATATCGTCATCGAACAGACGCTAGAGCCGGGAAGCAACTACCACCGCTACATCGCCTCGTACCAGTCCGAGGGCCTGAAAATCTATGCCCTGCTCACGACGCCGCTCGGGGAGAAACCGCCCGCAGGTTGGCCGGTCATCATCTTCAATCATGGTTTCATCCCGCCTGCACAGTATCGCACAACGGAACGATATGTGGCGTACGTGGATAACCTGGCGCGGAGTGGGTATATCATTTTTCGTCCTGACTATCGCGGGCACGGCAGCTCAGAGGGCGAGGCCCGAGGCGCGTACGGCTCGCCCGATTACGTCGTGGACGCGCTCAACGCCGTCGGCTCCATCAAGCGATACGCGCAGGCCGATCCAAGCCGGATCGGGATGTGGGGCCATTCGATGGGCGGATACATCACGCTGCGTTCCATGGTGATCACCAGCGACCTCAAAGCGGGCGTCATCTGGGCGGGCGTCGTCGCCTCTTACCCTGACCTGATCACGCGCTGGAGGCGGGGGCCGACTCCGGCGGCCACCACGACGGCGACGCCCTCGCCCGGGAGGCGCTGGCGTACAGAGCTGATAGAAACCTACGGCCTGCCTGAGGAGAACCCCGACTTCTGGGACTCGATCTCGGCCAACGCGTTTCTTGACGATTTATCTGGCCCGCTCCAACTCCATCACGGCACGGCCGATACCTCCGTGCCGCTGGAGTTTTCCGAGATTTTGTATCAGCAAGTATTGGCGACGGGCAAAGCGGTGGAGTTCTACACCTACGAAGGCGCCGACCACAACATCGCCGGCGGCTTCAGCCTGGCCATGCAGCGCACGATCGCGTTCTTCGATGCGTATCTCAAAGGGCCATAGTCAGTCGTCTTGGATGGCAGCCGGTTTGACCTGGGCTGGGTGACGTTGCGCTCAGCAGGTGTGGTTTAGTAAAATGAGGCATGGATTCGCGGGCATGACGCCGGACCGAGGAACGCCATGAAGCGCTTGACCGGCAAGACGTTCGCTGCGATGGCAGCGGCGGTGTATCTCATCGCGGCTTCGCCGATGATGGTACGCGCTGGCCTACGCTCGCCGGCTTCGCCGGCCCACAGGGTGACGCGGCTCAACGCCGGCGACCAACAAGACCCTGGGGGAGTTCGCAGCCCCGAAGTGGACGCCGCTGAGGACGATGGCGCCGGCTCGGAGGCGTTCGCCAACCGGCCACAGCCATCGAGCTTCCCGCCGCGTGTGGCGGATGAAGATGAAGACGATCCAATGGCCGGCGAGCGAGTCGCGCAGGAGGCAGCCTGCTGCGCCGCTCAACCCGCCCTCCTCCTGCCCGACCTGCAGGTGTGGCCGCCTTTCGACCTCAGCGTGCAGCACCTCCCGTGGAACGGCCGCAGACGCCTCAGGCTGGCCATCACCTTTTGGAATAGCGGCCGCGGTCCGCTTGAGCTGCAGGGCGTCTTCGACTCGGCCTCTGGTCAGACGCAGGTGTGGCAGCAAATCCACGCCGAAGACGGCTCGGTCCAGCAGTATTCCGCCGGCGAATTCGTCTGGCATCCCGAGCATGGCCACTGGCACTTTGAAGATTTCGCCGTGTACGAGTTGTGGTCCGTATCGGCGAAGGGCGCTCTGGAGCGCGTGGTGGCCACGAGCGGCAAGGTCACATTCTGCATCCTGGAGACGAATGTGGTTGATGCAGACCGGCCTGACTTCTCAGGACGCCGGGCCTACGCCATCTGTGGACCTAACCGCCAGGGATTGTCGGTGGGTTGGGGCGACACCTACGCGTCCGATCTCGTCGGCCAGATGGTGGACGTTACCGATGTCTCCAACGGCGTTTATGCGTTGAAAGTCACTGTTGATCCCCACAACCGGCTAACGGAGGCCAGTGACTCGAACAACGCCGCCGTCGCCTATATTGAAATCAAGAATAAGCGTGTCTACGTCTTCGAAGATCGCCTGGAGGTCGTGGAGAGGCTCATGACATGTTCGGTTCTCTGTTGAACCCCACCGGTGATCAGGCTACTGACTCTCACTGGATGGCGTGATCTCTATCTCGACCGCCAGTTGACCCTCATTATCCCCCAGGAGATCGTCGTTGATCCGCAGGTAGAGCAGACCCGGCGCGCTGGCGAAATGGGTTGACCGGCGGCCCACATAGAACGGCTGGCCGTCTTCGCCAACCCGGCCAATCAGCGCGCCGCCGGCGACGTTGGGCAGCGGGTAGAACGCGGGCGCGGGTCGTCCGCCGGCCGGACCATGCCGCCCAACCAGCGGCGAATACAGCCATTCCCCCCGCGCTGTGAGGGTGAAGCGATCCCCCTGATCCAGGTAGAAGCCAGTTGACTGCCACTGCCGGTAGGCGAAAACCGTGTGCGTAAGCAGCTCGGACTGCGTGTGCGGCCGCCAGGTGTCGGGGCGGGTATACCAGCCGGCGCCGCAGACCAGCAGCAGCGCCAGCCAGGCCAGGGCGAGGCGGCGCAACCGGAGCGGCGCGGTCATGGCGTGCTCGCGCCCTCTGCCTCCGGGCGCAGGTCAATGACCGGCGCGCCGCCCGGCTGGCCGATCACCCACTTGCTGTTCTCTTTCAGTTCCTGCGTCATCAGGTAATCCAAATATTTCTCGGCGATGTCGGGATGGGCGCTGAGCGCGCCGAGCAGCAGCCGGATGGAGTCCTGCTGGGCGGCGGCGCGCTGTTTGATCTGATACGCTTCCGCGTCGGCCCGCTTCTGCGCGGCGTAGAACTCGGCGTCGGCGAGGATGTGTTTCTGCGCGGCCTCGGCCTGCGCCTGCGCCTCGCGCTGGGTGGCCACCATCCGGTCTTCGATGGCCTGCACGACGTTGGCGGGCGGCTCGGCGCTCTGGATTTGCACGGTGACGAACTGCACGCCGTACTGCTGCTCTTTGGCGCGCAGCTCCTCGAGCATCGTCTCGTTGAACGCCGCCCGGTTGTTCATCATCGCCGTCATGGACTGCCGATTGGCGACGTCACGCATCTTGCCCTGCACGAACTCGAACAGGATGCGCTCTGGATCGTCCACCTCCAGCGCAAACGTGCGGGGGTCGGCGACCCGGTAGGTGTATTGCAGGGAAACGACCATCGAGAGGTTGTCGGCGGTGACGGCGCTGATGCGCTCGACGTAGCCCAGCCGTTCGTTGACCTTGACGATGATCACGGTGTCTACGTATGGAATCTGGGCGTGCCAGCCCGGCTCGTCCACCGCGAGGAATCGGCCGCCCCGCAAGTGCAGGCCGCGCTCGTAAGGATGGATTTTGTAGAGGGCGGCCTGACTCGCCACTAGCAGCACGGCAGCCACCACGATGGTCGCGAGGGTGATGACGGCGAGGCGGTACAAAACATCCAGGCGGCTGGGAGCCGTTGGGCGCGCGAGGCGAGGCTCACTGGTTTCGGTAGTCATAGCTTGAAGAACTCCTGTGTGAAATGGCGTGTCTTTAAGTAGGACGATTGAGGCGCGGCTCCGGTGACTCGAGGGCCGTTATGGCGCGCGGATGATATCGGCCAACCAGAAGCCGCCCCGGCCATTGTTGAGAAGCAGGGATTTGCCGTCTGGAGCTAAGGCGAAGTAGGCGTCCCAGTGCTCCTGGCTCAAGTCAAGGACTTCGCCCGAGGCCGTGTTGACGGTGATGATGCGCCGCCCGTCTTGCGGATAAGTCTGCACGAAGATCATGCCCCCGTCCGGCGTCCACTGCGGCGGGTCAACCGCCCCGTGCGGCGCGATGTCGCGGGTCAAAAGCGTCCCGCCTTTCCGCGAGAGGATGACGAGCCTGACCGGATAACGATGGTTGGGGTCACGGTCAATCACCGCCAGCCGCTTGCCGTCGGGTGACCAGGCCATCTCGGCGGTTCTGACTTCGATCTGTTGATCTGGCTGGGTCGCGTCCGCGTTGATCAGACAGAGCAAAGAGGGCTGGCAGGCATAGGCCAACCGTTCGCCATCCGGCGCAGGCCGGGCATACGCAGACTGATTTGGCCTCTGAGGCAGCAAGCCTGTGATCATGGGCTGGGGCGCGCCGCCCTCATACGGTATGCGCCAGAGCCCATCCTCAAAGATGAACCAGACGCCTTGCCGCGTCAGGCCGGGGAGTTTGTCGGTCGGCAGCGCCGTGGCTAAAGTATCTCCAACAGCCTGACCGTCGCGAATGAACGCGACGCGGATGGCGTAGGGCTGGGCCGGGTCCAGTTGGTGCGCGTAGGGGTCGGCCACCGTATAAACGACAGCGCGCCCATCCGACGACCAGTCGTACTCGCGAATGTCGGCGGGCGAGTCAACTGGGATAGGCGGTGAGTTGTCGAGCGGCACGACCCAGAGTTGGCGCTGGCCGGGATCCATTTCCATCGCCGCGAGGAAGGCGCGGCCATCTGGCGACCAGACGAGGCGCTGCACCCGCACTGAATCCCAGAGCCAGTGGCCGGGATTCACCTCGTCCAGCCGGTTGGCCGCCGGATTCACTGCGAGCAGGCGGGCTGGGCCGAGGCGCACAGGCGAGTGGGATGCGGCGAAAGGTTGATCGGGGAAGGCGAGGTGATCACTCCGCAGGCGCTGCAGGCCGTCCTCTCGCCAGGCGCTCAACCAGAAGCCGGAGATATCGTTCGCCGGTCCGAAGAGCGGCACAGGGTAAACACGCGACGATCCATCGGCATAGATGAAGCGCGTGGTGACCAGCGCGACGCGATTGTGCTGCGGGTGCAGGCCCACGCGCAGGATTTCGTAGCGCGCCAGGGGTTGAGCGGGATCGAGCGGCGAGAGGCCCACTTCGCCGACGAGCTGGTCGAGATGGGGCCTGAGCGTTCGGTCGGCCTGATCGGCGATCAGGAAACTATTTTTGAAGGGCAGGCGCGGGTCGTAGCGATACCCGCCGGCGAGACGCCAGTAGACGCCGGCCGGATTGGGGAGCGCCGAAAAGGGCGGCACAAAGCTGATCAGTAAGGCGATAGACAGGGCCCCGCCGAGGAGGGCAGGGGCCGGATTGCGCGGGCTGAAAATGAACAACCCGCCGACGGCGAGCAGCGCCGCACCCACCCAGGGCAGGGCGGGCAGCCACGGCGAGGGCAGGCGCACGGCGGTCGGGGGCAGCGTGAGGCCCGGTTCGGGGACGATAGCGGCGGGCGCGTTCTCGATGGTCCCCGGCATAACCCCCTGGCTGGCGAGGCGCACTTGCAGCGCGAACATCCACAAGAGCGCGGCTAAGCCTCCGAGAACGAGCGCATCGCCGAGGTAAGCAATGGCCCGGCGCGTCGGCGTGGTTAACCGCGGGCGCAGGTCCCGGCGGGGCCGAATGTCGGCGATCCCTTTGAGCATGGCATCCTGCCGCCGGCAGGCAGCGAGCATGGCTCGGCACTGGGCGCAGATAGCCAGGTGGGCCTCCACCTCGCGGCGTTCCGTTGGGGAGAGGTCGCGGTAAAAGGCCAGGCGGTCGCTCACATGCTCGTTGTCAATCATTCAAAGGCCTCCCGCAGCTTCTGCCTGGCCCGCACCAGGCGCTGCTTGACGGCCTCGGGCGAAAGCTCGAGCGCCTCGGCAATTTCTGCGACGCTGAATTCCTGGCAGGTATAGAGGACGAGCGGCACCCGGTAGTCCGGCGGAAGTTGGAGCAGGGCGCGGCGCATCCGCTCCGCCTCGATGGCGGCCTCCTCCGGCCCCTGCGTTTGCAGAGCCGGTTCGTCCGCCCACAGCGGCAGCCACGCCAGCAGCCGGGCGCGCCGCGAATGGTCGCGGGCGGCGTTCGTGGCGATGCGGTAAAGCCAGGCGCGGGGGTTATCCAGGCCGGGCAATTGTGACCGCGCTTTCCACGCCCGGGCAAAAGCTTCCTGGGTCAAGTCCTCGGCCAGCGCCGTTTCTCCGGTCAGGCGGTAGAGGTAGTTGAGGATCGGCGTCTGGTATTCGGCAAAGAGACGCTCGAAGAGAACGTGCGTGTCGGCGGAGGTCACGGGCAAGGCAAGCGGCGCGGCAAGCAGTTGAGTGCGGGGCATAGCGTCTCTTCTATAGTAAGACGCGCAGACCCTGGGTTGGGTGACAGTCAGGGGAATGATACTTGGTGCACTTAGATTGACAAGTCAGGCAGGGGACGACGGTGCAGGTGGAACTGCCGTTATGAGAGGCTAACGGGAGTATGCAACTTGAGGGAGATGTGTTACGCTATATGCAAGCGAGGACGTGCGACGCACTTGAATTGAGGTGGGAAATGACCATGACCCGCGTCCTGATCTGCGATGACCACGCCGTCGTACGAGCGGGCCTCCGGCTGATCCTGCAAGCAGAGCCTGACTTTGAGATCGTCGGGGAGGCCGCGAGCGGCCAGGAAGCGATTGCGCAAGCCAGCCAGCTGCGCCCGGACATCATCATCCTGGACCTTTCGATGCCTGGCCTGGGCGGGCTGGAGGCGCTCCCCCGCGTGCTCCAGGCTGCACCGGACGCCAAAGTGCTGATCCTCACCATCCACGAGGACGAAACCTATTTCTTCCGCGCGGTCGCCGCCGGGGCATCCGGCTATCTGCTGAAGGGGGCGTCGGCGGATGAACTCCTGGCCGCGCTCCGCCTGCTCATCGAGGGCGGCGTGTCCCTCCCGAGCGCCCTCAGTCAGCGCCTGTTGGCCGACTATTTGAATCGGGTGAGAGAGGGCGCGGTCCGGGCCAAGCCCCAACTCTCTCCACGCGAGAACGAAGTGCTAAAACTCATTGGCCAGGGGCGAACCAACAGGGAGATTGCCGAGCAATTGTCTCTCGGCGTGCGGACGGTCGAGCGCCTGCGCTCGTCCATCATGAACAGATTGGGGCTGCACAACCGCGCGGAATTGGTGAGCTATGCCGTGCGGCGCGGCTTGCTCGGCAGGAGCGGCGAAGCGTGACAGATTTGTAGTTCACCCGGACCCTTCGGGTCTCGGAGAGCAGCGGCAATTCGTCCAAACCAATGGCGGGTTGCCGCCGTTTTTTGGCGGCTAACACGGTAGCCGAGAAGCCCAGTCCGGTATATAACATTTGCATGTTTTGCCACGTTTCTCTGTCATAGTCATAAAGGACGAGGCCATGAGCAGGCGATTGAAGAACGGCTGGTGGACGACGGGGGCCATCGCTGAATACTGCGGCGTGGATCGGGCGACCGTCCTGCGCTGGATCAAGAAGGGGCGGCTGACCGCGTACACGACGCCCGGCGGCCACCACCGTGTGCGCGGGGAGGATTTCCGCAAATTTCTGCGCGACGTGAACCTGCCGGTAGATGAGGCATTCGAGTGACGGGAGGCTCGTCGTCAGCATGACTACCCGGACCGATAGCCGCCTGATCTCATTCCTCAGATTTTATTCGCGCGCAGCCAGTATCGCCGTCGTCGTGCTCGGCTGTTCGGTGCTCGTCGGCTGGGCTTTTGACGTCGGCGTTCTGAAAAGCGTATTGCCAGGCCTCGCGACGATGAAGCTCAACACCGCCGCCGCTTTTAGCCTGGGGGGCGTTTCACTATGGCTGCTCCAGCAAGCGCCAGCCTACCGCCGCCTGGCGCCAGCCGGCGCCGCCCTCGTCCTCCTGATCGCTCTCCTTACGCTCAGCGAATATCTGTTTGGGTGGGATTTGGGCATTGATCAGCTGCTCGTCGAGGATCCGGCGGGAGCAGTGGCGGGCCGAATGTCACTTATGACTGCCCTGAGTTTTCTTCTGGTCAGCGGCGCTTTGCTGTTGCTGGATGTCCGTCGCCGTAACGGTCAGGTGATGGCTCAGGCCGCCGCTATGGCGACAGGGCTAACGGCTTTGTTGGCCCTCGTAGGCTACGCCTACGATGTCCGGTCGCTGTACCAGTTTGAACCCTTAGGATCCATGGCGCTGCACACCGCGCTGGCTTTCTTAGCGCTGGCAACGGCTCTGCTCTGCGCGCGCCCTGACCAGGGGGTGATGGTCACCCTCACGGAGGACACGGCGGGGGGCGTGATGATGCGCCGCCTGCTGCCCGCCGCTATCGGCGTTCCATTCCTGGTGGGCTGGTTGAGGTTGCTTGGGGAACGGGCGGGTTTCTACGGAACAGCGTTTGGGACGGCGCTCTTTGCAGTGTCCAACATTCTCATCTTCACTTTCTTGATCTGGCAGAACGCGAATTTCCTCCGCCGCCTGGACGCGGAACGTAGGCAGGCGGAGGCGGGGCGGCGGCAAAGTGAAGAACGCTTCGCCAAAGCGTTCCGCGCCAGTCCGGCCGCGCTGAACATCACGCGCCTGGCGGACGGATGCTTCATTGATGTGAATGAGAGTTTCCTCCGCCTATTTGGGTATCGCCGCGAAGAGCTGATCGGCCGGAAGTCGTCCGAGCTGAATATGTACGGCCATCCTGACGAGCGCGCCGAACTCGTCCGGCTATTACGCGAGCAGGGGTCGGTCCGCAACTATGAAATGACGGCGCGAACAAAGTCCGGTGAAGTCCGCAGTGTGCTCTTCTCTACCGAAGCGATCGAACTTGACGGTGAAGCGTCTATCCTCGCGATCCTTTTCGACATCACCGATCGCAAGCGGGCAGAGGAACAACTGCAGCGCCAGGCCGAGGCCTTGAGACGCTCCAACGAGGAGTTAGAGCAATTCGCTTACGTGGCCTCCCACGACCTGCAGGAACCTTTGCGCATGGTCTCGAGTTACGTGCAGCTCTTGGCCCGCCGCTATCA
>DATDRS010000363.1:0-2908 GCA_035291605.1 Anaerolineales bacterium
TGGGTGACCGTGGACTCCGGCTACAAAGCCGACTCGATCCGCGCGGCGGAGGACATTGACCCGGCTAAAGTCACGCCCTCGACGATGGTAGTGAATTATCCGCAGAAGTGATCAAGGTGCGTCGCAGGTAAGACTGCTTCAAGAAGGATACGGATAGTAGTCCTGGTAGCCCAGCCTCCACGCCACGAAGGCGACGAGGGCAATCATCATCGCTCGTAGCTCACGGCCAGCTCCAGATGGACGTTTAGAGGGCCAACCGCAAAGATGTGCAGCGCATGCAGCGCGCGCGTGGCCGCCACGTAGAGCAGCCGTCCGTCAAACTCAGACGAGGGATATGTCTGGTCGTCCGCCCCCACGATCAGCGCGGCCTCGAATTCCATGCCTTTGGCCAGGTGCACCGGCAAGATAAAGACGCCGCCCGTGTAACGGTCCGCCGCAGCCGTCGCCGCCTGGAAGGGGCTGAACTGATGCGCCTGCAGTTCTTGGGCAAGCGCGGCACAGTGGGCGGCTGTTTTGACGATGACCGCGATGTTCTGGTAGCCCTCGTCTCGGAGGCCGTTGATCGTCTCGATCAGTTCTGGGGCCAGCGATTCCGGCTGAGATAACGGCTTGATCTGAACCGGCGCGCCGCGGCGGTCAAACGGCTTGGCCAGGAGAGGCTTCTGTCCGTGAGGCGTGAGCAGTTCCAGGATGTGGTTCGCAAAGGCGACGATCTCGTAAGTGCTGCGGTAGCTCTCGGTCGTCTCATGATAACTGTACGGAGCGCCGTCAAACGCACGGCGCACGTCCTCCCAACTGGCGATGCCCCGGTAAGCATAGACCCCCTGAGCGAGGTCGCCCAGGATGGTGAAGGAGCCGTTGCGCGAGAGGCGTTTCAGCACGGCAAAATACAGCGGCGCGACATCCTGGGCCTCGTCCACGACCACGTGATCGTACAGCGGCGCGGCGACGCCATGAATGAGGGTGTGAAGATAACACAGCGCCGGCAGGTCGCTCACATCCAGCGCTTTGCCCACCGGCGAGGTGGACGCATGAAGCAACGCGATCTCCTCGGCCTCGAAAATGCTTTGACTCAGCTGGCTCAAACGTTTGCGATCGGCTAAAAGTTCGTCGTAACCGGCCACGGGATCAAGCGCGGGCCAAACGTTCTCCAGGTCGGCCTCAAGCGCCTCCTGCACCGCCGCCCGAATTTCGGGGTGGCGCTCCTGGCGGCGCGCGTCCTCGAGTTCCTCTGCCTTGAGGCGCGCCGCGCGTAAGCGCATCCGCTCTCCCTGACGCAGGAAGTAGTCGGCCAGCGCGCGCAGGCCATCCGCGCCCTGGGCCAGCGCCGCCGGGGCTTGAGCGTCTTCCAACTCCGCGTCGGCGTTCTGCCGGGCGAACGCCGTATACTCGTCCAGCCGGTCGGCTTCCGCGCGAAGCTGTCGGCCACGTTCAAGCATCCGTTCCCCTTCGGCGGCGAGTTCCTGAATCTGGCGGAGGGCGGCGGCCGAGTACTCGCCCATGAGTTCGCGCAGCGCATCTTCCTGAAAGCGCTCGCGGTGAATCATCAGCGGCAGGTGCGCCAGCGAGCGGTAAAGCTCCAGCAGGCGGGCCTGAGACAGGGTGATGCTCACTTTGAGCGGGCCAAGGTTACGATAGACAAGGCCCTGGGGCGAAAGGGTGAGCCGGGTGCGCCACCATTCGGCGAAGCGATCCAGCAAGCGCCCCATCCGCAGAGAGGCCTTGATCTGGCCGCGGCGCGCCAGGGCCAGCTTCTCTCGCTCTGGCACGCGGCTCGAGAGCAGCGCGTCGAGCGTGGCATCGGCCAGTTCGAGGCCCGTGAGGCCGAGCCGCTCCAGCACCCAGGCGTCCAGCGTCATCTGGGAGATGTCTTTGACGCCCAGGCCGGGCAGCACATTCGCGATATAGCCGAGGAATAACTGATTGGGGCCGAAAATGATGCAGCGCTGCGCCTCGATGCCGGTCTTATTGCCCGGGTAGAGCAAGAACGCGACGCGGTGCAGCGCAATGGAGGTTTTACCGCTTCCGGCGACGCCCTGGATCACCAGCACCTGCCCGGGGTCGGCGCGGATCAAATCGTCCTGGTGCTCCTGGATCGTCGCGACGATGTCGCGCAGCTGGGCTTCGCGCCGGCCGGAGAGGATTTCGCGCAGATACGCGTCGGGGTCAATCAGGCCTGGCCGGGCCTCGGGGGCCGCGGCGGTTGACGGGCGGGCGTCGAACTCGTCGTGCAGGCTGAGCAGAGCCTGGCGCTGGACGTGGAGATGACGCTTCAGGTGGAGATGGCCGCTGACTCTGCCGTCCGGGCTGTGGTATTCAGCCTGGCCGGGCCGGCGGCGCGAGAACAGCCGGGCCAGCGGCGCGCGCCAGTCCACGACGACGATCTGGCCGCCATGATCGAAGCCCACCCGGCCGATGTAATGCGTCTCGGCTTTTCTGGCGCTGTCGGCGGCGAAGTCCAGCCGCCCGAAATACACCTGCTCGCGCGCGATGAGCAGATTGTCGTACATGGCGCGCAGTTGCTTAAACAGGGCCGCCGTGTCGTGGGCGGTTGGCCCCTGCGGCTCCATCTGGCCGATTTCGTCAATGCGCTTTTCGAGTTTCGCCAGCGTGGCGCGCAAATGGGCGTCTTCAACGGAATACTCTGGGTGGTCGTGTGCAGGCATAATAGATGAATACCCTATTCTGCGACATACACCTTCAGCAGTTCCACGGCGGCCCCCGGCGCGATGACCCTGACGTTTGCCTGAATATCCTCAAGATGTTGGTGGACCGTCGCGTGCTCGATCCCAGGCGGGGCATAGACGGCGAACAGGACGCGGCGCGTATCGGGCGTGAGGCGGGTGCGTTGGTCGGGGCCGTAGATCACGCTGGAGGTCACGCCCTCGGCGTCGGCCATGAACATATC
>DATDRS010000364.1:0-14248 GCA_035291605.1 Anaerolineales bacterium
CCCTCGATCAACTGCGACACTAACTCCACGCTGCCGTGATGGAAGATCACCTGCCCGCGCCCCGGCGGCAGGCTCATGAACACCGGCTCGTCGGCGGAGATCACTCGCGCCAGTTCGGCCAGCGCGCGCGCCGGGATGATGGCGTTGATCGGCTCGCCTACGGCGGGCGTGGAGAGGTGCGCCGTCCGCACGGAGAGCCGGAAGCCGTCCGCCGCCGCGAGCGTCACCTGCCCCCCGTCAATCTTCGCCAGCACGCCCGTGAGGATGGGGCGCGCCTCGTCGGTGGCCGCCGCGAAGATGACGTGATTGATCATCTCGCGGAAATCCTCGACGTTGAGTTGGAGGGCGTGGTCCAGGTCGGCCGGCGGGATGAGGGGGAACTCCTGCGCGTCAATGCCCTTGAGGTTGGCGTGCACGCGCCCGCAGGTCAGGTTCAAGGTCTGCGTGCGGACGGTGAGGCTCATCTCCACTTTGTCCTGCGGGAGCGTGTTCACCAGGTCCACCAGCGTCTTGGCCGGGACGGTCGTGGCGCCTTCGTCCTCGATCTTGGCCCCAATCCAGCAGGTGATGCCCAGCTCCAGGTTGGTCGCCGAGAGGCGCAGGCGGGCGTTGTCGCTGGCGATCAGGATGTTGCCCAGCACCGGCAGCGTGCTCCGGGCGGCCACGGCGCGCGCGACAATGCTCAGGCCTTTGGCGAGGTTCTCTTGCAGGCAGGAGGCTTTCATAAGATGACGGCTCCGGGAGTTAGAGTGGAGAGCAGGAATTTGGGCGCGGGCGCATACTCCGCACGCGGAGTATACAACGAGTCGGGAGAAAAGAGAAAGAGAGAGAGAACGCTTTCAGGGACAGCGACGCGCCAAAAGGCTCACGCGTGGGAGAGAAAGGCCAGAGCGCGTTCCCCATCCATTACAATTTCCAGCGTGTGGCCCGCGCGCTCGGACGGGATGTGGATGACCTTGATGCAGTGGTGGGCGTAGCCGTCCGCGTCCGGCAGGAGCTCTGCCAGGCGATTGTGCGCTTTGTCCACGAACTCCTGATTCAGAAAGTCGCCCCGGCTGTCGGGGTGCACGGCCAGCGAGTAAATTTTGGACTCGACCAGATCCTGAAAGAAATGCGTGCCATAGGACGGTTCGGGGGTCATCCCCTCCGGGCCGATGGAAAGCTCCACGAGGGCGCGGGCGTTGTAGATATCCGCATAACTCACCGGCACGCCGAGCTGGATGTTCGACGAACCCCAGCGCCCCGGCCCGACCAAAATAAAGTTGCGCCCCTCCAGCGCCTTGTTCAGACGGCTCACGACGACGGCCACGTCCTTGCGCCGCCGCGGCTCGGCCAGCCGGTCGTAGGCCGGCGGGTCCACGTAGACGACGTATTCGACCGCGTTCACCTGCCCCTGCGGCACCATCTGCGTGGTGAAGAAGATTTTGTCCTCCGGCGTCAGGTCGAGCGGGAAGGGACGGGGGGCCTCGCCCGGGCTGTGCATGCTCTGCGGGCGGCATTGCAGTAGATGGAAGACGAGCTGCGGCCTGGGGGTGTCCGGTTTGAGCGTGATGGCGAACTCGACGTCCACTGGCAGGCTGTACTGGCGCGCGAGCGTCGTCAGCACGCTTTTGATGAAAGAGGCGAAATCGCTCCGGGTCAGGAGGTTGTCGAAAGTCAGCACCAACCGCGCGGGCAGGACGTCGGGGCCGAGGCGGTTGAGCGGCATGAGCGTGTCGGACTCCGTGTCCTTCAACGAGGCCACCCAGCGCAGCGCCGGATAGTCCCGGTCAAGCACCTCGCGGAACGGCACGGTCGTGAACTTGTTCGCCTTCAGGTCAATCGCGTCCAGCCATTGCTGCGAGTAATGCTCGACGGCCTCCGGCGAATTTTCCGGCCGCAGGAGCGGATGGCTGAGGAAGATCAGGCGCGGGTAGTCCTCGCCGATGCGCTCCACTGCGCGGGTCCCCAACCCCATCACCAACCGCACAAACCCTTCTTCGCGCCGCAGGCGCGGCGTCCACACGATCGGGCTGCAGCTGAAGGCCACCCCGGCCAGCGTGGGGAAAAGATAGCCGCGATACGTTTCGCCCTGAACTTCTTGCAGCAGGATCGCCATGCGCTCGTCGTAGTCGAGCAGGCCCATGCGGCGGCGGTAGATGAGCGCGTCGGGGCTGTAGACGCTGGCATAGACGCGGCGGATGGCGAGCGTGAGGTCGCGCAGGTTCTCGCTGAGCCGGCCCTGATTCGGGCAGAAGTAACTCGCGTATTTGCCGGCGAAGGTCGTGCCGAAGTTGTCCTCCAGCAGGCTGGAGGAGCGCACGATGAGCGGCGTCCGGCCCAACTCGCTCAGCAGGCTCCGCAGGCGGTCGGCGATCGCCTCCGGGAAGCGCCCGCGTTCGTAGGTCTCCTGGATTTGCGGGTACTCGGCGCGGATTTGCTCGACGGGCTTGTACTTCTGATTGATGTACTCCAGGTCGTTCACCGCCTTGAAGTCGTAGAACACGTCCGCGCCCACGAACCACGAACGGGGCAGGATCACCTGCTCGGCCAGGTGCGGCGCGGCGCCTTTGAGGATCTTGTGCGCGAGCAGCATCCCCGCCGCTTTGCCGCCGACCTTGCCCCCGCCGATCCGGTGAGAGAGGATGGTTTTGAAATCCGCCGCCGTGAACCAGGCTTTCGCCACGTGCACAAAGCTCAGCTGGTCGCTGATCATCGTCTTAGTGAGGACGACGATGATCTCTTCGAGGTGGTGGCTGATCTGGGCGCGCTCGGAGGGCGGGAGGTCTTCGTATTGCTCGGCCTGCCGCAGGAGCAAATCCACTGGCGCCAGTTCGGGGTTGAAAGTGAGGCGCACGTCGCCCGGCAGGGCCAGCACCCCCCGCCGCTGGCGGCTTTCGATCACCAGTTCCTCGATGATGCGATGAAACAGGTCCATCGGCAGGTTGTAGGCGAAGTAGAAATCGGTCAGGTAATCGCGAATCTGGCCGAGGCGCTGCTCCCAGATGTGCGCTTCCTCCTGCGCGTAGGGGTCGCTCATGCCCTCGCGGTGCTGGGAGAGGACGGCCTTGTCTTTGGCTTCCTGCTCGAGCTGCTCCGGCGTGATCACGCCCCGGCGGTAGAGTTCCTCGCGCATGCGCTGGCGGATCGGCCGCGCGAGGATGGGGTACTGCGCGATCTGCAGGTAGAGCGCCAGGATCTGCGGGGCTTCGAGCGGAAGGTCGGGCATGAGTCAACGTTCGACGACGATCTTCACCGCATCGCCCACACGGATCGGGCCGCCCGTCACCACGCGGGCCACAACGCCCAGCCCTTCGGCCGCCTGCTCGCGCGACCTGCCCTGGACCGCCTCGAACCGTTCACAGCCGGTGCGGGGCTTCACCACTTCCACGCGGGCCGCCTCGCCCAGTTGCAGAACCGCGCCATGCGCCAGCGCCGCCACGTCCAGGCCCTGGACGACGATTTGCTCGCCCATCTGCCCCGGCTCAGTATGGAAGCCCTCGGCGCGCAGGCGGCCCAAGGTTTCGAGCGACATGATGTTCAACTGCCGGTCGGGGTGTTTCCCCTTGCGGTCGCCCTCGATGCCGCCGCCTACGACGAGCGTCGCGCTGGCCAGAGGGACGCGCGTGTAATGCTCAGGCGCATCGCGTTGAGCAGATTCCGGTTTGTAAACGATGCTGACGATTTCGCTCATGATCGGCCTCCCATCGGCTGAGTCGTCCTCGCGCGGAGAACTCACGCCCCTTCCATTAACTCCTCGCGAGACCGTTTCCACAACTTGCCGCGTTCTTCGGCGTCGAGGATGCGCTTGCGGATGCGGATGCTCTGCGGGGTGACTTCGAGCAGCTCGTCCTCGCCCAGGTACTCAATACACTCGTCGAGGCTCATCCGTCGCGGCGGGGTGAGGCTCTCCAGCACTTCGGCGCGCGCGGCGCGGATGTTCGTCAACTGCTTCTTCTTGCAGATGTTGACGGGTAAATCTTCCGGGCGCACGTGCTGGCCCACGACCATGCCCTCGTACACTTCCGCGCCCGGCTCGATGAACAGGCTGGCGCGCGCCTCGGCGTTGCGGATGGCGTAGGCGGTGGCCCGGCCCGCCTCAATCGCCACCACGCTCCCCAGCTCACGCTGGGCAATCGCCCCGCCGAACGGCAGGTAGTCGTGAAAGAGCGCATGCATCTGCCCCGTGCCTTTAGTGGCGGTGAGGAACTGGTAGCGGAACCCGAGCAGGCCGCGCGTGGGGACGACGTAGGTGAGATAGACCGAGCCGTCGCCGCCCTGGTACATGTGGGTCATCTGCCCGCGCCGCTTGCCCAGCATTTCGATGACCGCGCCCATGTGTTCCTCCGCGACCTCGACGTGGACTTCCTCGAACGGTTCGAGCGTCTCGCCGGCCTCACCCGGCTGGTAGATGACCTCCGGCTTCGAGACCTGAAACTCGTACCCCTCGCGCCGCATCGTCTCAATGAGGATGGCGAGGTGCAATTCGCCGCGCCCGGAGACGAGGAAGGTATCGGCGCTGTCGGTCTCTTCCACTTTCAACGCGACATTGTGCTCCACTTCCTTGAACAACCGCTCGCGGAGCTTGCGCGACGTGCCCCACGCGCCCTCGCGCCCGGCGAAAGGCGAGGTGCTCACGCCAAAGGTCATGCGGACGGTCGGGGCCTCGACGCGAATGATAGGCAGCGCAATGGGGTCCTCCGGGTCGGCAACCGTCTCGCCGATGTGGACTTCGTCCAGCCCGGCGATTGAAACGATGTCGCCCGCGGCTACCTCTTCGACCTCAATGCGCTCCAGCCCCTGAAAGACGTACAGGTAATTGACCTTGCCCGTGTTCACGTGCCCGTCGCGTCCGATGCGCGCGACCGCCTGGCCTCTGCGAAGTCGGCCATTGAACACGCGCCCGACGGCCATCAACCCTTTATAGTCGTCGTAACTCAACGTCGTGACGAGCATCTGGGTCGGGGCGTCCGGGTCCACGCGCGGCGCGGGGATGTGGCTCAGGATCGCCTCGAACAACGGCTGATAATCCGGCGAGAGATCAGGGGTCGGCCCGGCCTGCTGGGTCAGCGCGTTGCAGTAAAGCACGGGGAAATCGGCCTGCGCGTCGTTCGCGCCCAACTCGATGAACAAGTCAAAGGTCTTGTTGACGGCGTTGGCGGGGTCGGCGTGCTTGCGGTCTACCTTGTTGATGACGACGATGGCCTTGTGCCCCATCTCCAGCGCCTTGCGCAGGACGAAGCGCGTCTGCGGCATGGGGCCTTCGGCGGCGTCTACCACGAGGAGCACGCCGTCCACCATGTTCATCACGCGCTCCACCTCGCCGCCGAAGTCGGCGTGGCCGGGCGTGTCCACGATGTTGATTTTCACCCCCTGGTAGGTGACGGCGGTGTTCTTGGCGAGGATGGTGATGCCGCGCTCGCGCTCGAGGTCGTAAGAATCGAGCACGCGCTCGGCGACGCGCTGGTTCTCGCGGAAGATGTGCGCCTGCTTGAGCAGCCCGTCCACGAGCGTGGTCTTGCCGTGGTCCACGTGGGCGATAATGGCGATGTTGCGGAGGTCGGTGCGTTCGACGAGCATAGTAGTCAGTGAGCAGTGATCAGTCATCCGTCTATGTCTGTTTACTGGCGACTGACGACTGAAACAAAAACCCCGGCCAAAAATGCGGCCGAGGTCGTTCGGCTTACGGGCAGGATGGATGATACCACGAGGCGAAGCGGTTGAGAAGGGCGAAATCGGTACGGTCAAAAGGAGAAGAGCGCGCGTGGCTGGGAGGCGAGCCGGGTGGTCAAAGGGTAGCTGGAAATTCCCGCTTGACGCATCCCGGTTTCCCGATTATAGTTTGCGACTGTAGGATGCTCGTAAGTTCGTTGGAAGCAGGAAGACGACGGCCCACAGGAGTATCCCCGTGTGGGCCGTTTTGCTTGACCGCTTCGATAAGAACACAGCGCCTAACACTATTTTTCTTTTTGCCAAAAGGAGGCAAATTCTAATGTCTGAGCGCATCATCGGCACGGTCAAGTGGTTCAATAACACCAAGGGCTACGGCTTCATCGGCCGCGAGGGCGGGGAGGACGTGTTCGTTCACTTCTCCGCCATCAAGGGCGACGGCTACCGCTCTCTCGAGGAAGGCCAGAAGGTGGAGTTCTCCATCCAGCAAGGCCCTAAGGGTTTGCAGGCAGCTGACGTCGTGAAAGTGTAAGATCACTTCTCCGCAGACAACAAAACCCCCGTCACGCGCGTGGCGGGGGTTTTTGATTCTGCATGTATGTGATAGAGACGTTCCGACGGAACGTCTCTACGGCGCGGGCCGGGGCTGCCAGACGGGGTCGGTGTCGTGCACGTTGGCCGGGGTGTTGCTCAGATTTCTCTGATCGGTCGCGGCCAGCGTCATCACGTAGACCTGGCGATGCTGGTCGCGGGTGGAGATGAATACGATCCACTGTCCGTCCGGGCTGAACTGCGGAGCCGAATTGCCGAGCGTGATCGTCAGTTGGATGTTGCTCAGCCGGTCGTCCACGGGTGTGAGGATGACTTCGTTCGACCCGCTCGTCCGGCGGGTGTAGGCCACGTACTGGCCGTCGGGCGAGACCGCCGGGTCTTCGAGCGTGGCGCTGAACTCGCGCCCGCTGCGGAAGGTCCGGTTGCTGCTCCCGTCGAGGACGATGCTCCGCAATTCCTGGCCGTCGAAGCTCGTCGTCACGAAGATTATGCGCTTGCAGTCGGGGAACACGGTCGCGTCGTACTCGGTCGGGCTGCCGTGTGTGGCGCTGAAGTTGACCGGCCGCCGCTCCGCCTGCACGTCTTCCAGCGTGGTGTAGAAAAGCTGCTGGGAGTTGTTGACCCTCCGCGAGGTGAACCAGATTCTGCCGTCGGCGCACCAGGCCGGGTGGTAATCGTCGCCCGCCGGGCGGCCCGGCTGGACGGCGGTGAGGTCAACCGGGCTGGAGCCGTCGGCGCTGATCATCCAGATGTCCAGGCCGTTGGCTGCGTCGCCCGGCGCGACGTAGAGCAGTTTCGTCCCGTCGGGACTCCAGGCAAGCTGCGTGCCGTTGAACTGCCAGCGCGCGTCCCACTTGGGGGCCGGGTCGAAGGTGAGCTGCTTCACGTCGCTCCCGTCCGGGTTCATGGTGTAAACCTGGTACGTCTGGCCGTCGCGGTTGCTGATGAAGGCAATGCGCCCGCCGCCGCCAATGGGCGGATTGGTGGCCGTCGGGCTGGGTTCCACAGTCGGCGTGTGCGTCGGCGGCGCAGGTGTGGGTGTGTCGGTTGAGGCAGGAGTCTCGGTCGGAGGCGCGGGCGTATCCGTCGCCGGGGCCGCCGCCGGGGGTTCGGTCGCCTTCACTTCTTGTGTGGCTGTCGGCGCGGGCGTATCCGTCGCGCCTGAAGCGCCCAACCCCGCTAAGCCGAACAGGCCGAAGAGCGCTGCACCGGCCAGGACGACCGCGCCGATCCCGGCGGGGACGAGCCAGCCAGGGCGCGCCGGGCGTGTTGCCGCGGCGGTGGGCGTGACCTGCGCCGACGAGGCCACCTGCGTCCTGGCCGCCGACTGCGCGACGACCGTCGGGGCGGGCTCGGCGCGGACAGTCGGCGGATAGGTCACGATCTCGCCCGTGAGCGCGGCTTTGAATTCGGCAATATCCTTGAAGCGGTCGTCGGGTTTGACCTGGAGCGCGCGCTTGAGCGCGGCGGCGACGTGCGCCGAGAGGCCGGGCCGCAGCGTCTCGGGCGGCGGGAGCGGTGTGTTGCCGAGCAGGCGTTCCATGCTCTCGGGCGGGGACCGGCCGCAGAGCAGGTTGAAGATCGTCGCGGCGAGCGCGTACTGGTCGGTGCGCGCGTCGGTGCGCGCCATGCCGTACTGCTCGGGCGGCGCGAAGCCGGGCGTGAGGGCCACGGCGCTGGTCGTCGTCTTCTGCCCGCTGGGCGTGGCCTTGGCGATGCCGAAGTCCACCAGGATCGCCTCGCCGGCTGCGTTCAGCTTGATGTTCCCCGGCTTGATGTCGCGATGGATGACCGGCGGGGTGCGGGCGTGCAGGTAGGTCAACGCGTCGCAGATCTGCCCGGCCCAGCGGAGGACGTCGGCCTCGGGGAGTCTCTCCTCCCTGGCAAGGCGCTCTTTGAGGTCTTCGCCCTCGACGTAGTCCATGACCAGGTATTGCTGGTCGCCGAGGATGAAGTGGTTGGTGACGCGCGGCAGGTGGTGATGGCGCAGCGTGGCGAGGAGCGTCGCCTCGCGCTTGAACAGCCGCTCGGTTTCGGGGGAAACGCTGAGGTTTTCTTTGACGGCGCAGGGAATGGCGAGACTTTCGTCGGTGGCGAGGTACACCGCGCCCATGCCCCCCTGACCGAGGATGCGCTCGATCCGGTAGCGCCCGTTGAGGAGTTCGCCGCTGTTGAGGGTCATGCAGGTGTCTGTCTATCCTTAGCTCGGTATTGCCAAATACTTTGGTGATTCCACACGCCTGGATGGCTTGCCGTCCGCGTCCCCGCGGACGGCCCGCGCCCCACGGGGGTGCTTCGCGAAGGACGCGGGCCTGGAGCATCTATGGACAATCACCAGAAACACTGGGTTGACCGTGAGGGGGCCAACTGGCGAAGGATAGTATACCACCTGCTCAGTAGGGCAAATTGCCAATTTGCCCTACCGCCTCTAGTGCTCTCGAAACCCGTACGCTTCAATCAGCCGTTCGATGACCTGGAGGTCTTCCTGAGGCATATCCAGCAGTTGAAAACCGGCGGCGTAAAAATCCGGGTTAACATCCCGTTTGCACCACAGGCTTTTGGCCTCAAACTTCAGGTGCAGGTGGTCGGAGACGTCGTCCGGCAGTTCCATGTGCAGGCTGAACACCGCGTCGGTCGCGATTGGGCGCTCGCTGAGCAACATCGCCCCCTCCGGCGTGAGGTCCACCAGATGCCCGACCAGCTCGCCGGTCTGCCGGTTGAAGACGCGCGAGTAGAACATAAGGTATTTGCGCTTGAAAGCTCGACGTTCTTGCACCATGGCGACCTCTGGCGACAAACTGAATTCCAACGCAACAATCAGCGGGGTGAGCCCTCACGGCCGCGTGATTGTATCGTCCTTTAGAGTAACCGCTTGACGGCGGCGCGAAGATACGGGCAGGAGGATGACAGGAGCTACTGCGTTCAATCTGCTGCGCCCGCCGCCAGCGCCGGCCTCCCCGACTCGCGCATCGCCTGCGCCACGTTGACGAAGAACAGAATCGCCAGCCCGGCCACGAAGAAAATCACCACCGATAGAATCGCGGGGCGGAGGTTGCCCAACTGCTGGTTCACCGCGCCGAAGATGAACGGCCCCAGCCACGACGTGCCGCGTTCGCTGATCTCGTAAATCGAGAAGAACTCGGCCTCTTTCTCGGCCGGGACCATCTGCGCGAACAGGCTGCGGCTCAACGCCTGGCTCCCGCCCAGCACCACCGCGATGAACAACCCCAGGATCCAGAACTCCAGCTCTTGCATGGGGATGCCCAGCGCCGCGACGACCGCCGGGTTGCGCATCCCTGCGTAAGCGTAAATCACCGTCCCGGCCCAGATCACGAGGCTGACGACCAGCGCGCGCTTCGTGCCGATGCGCCCGGCGAACCAGCCGAAGAACATCGCGCCCGCAAACGCCGTGAACTGAATCACCAGAATCAGAATCGTCAATCGCTCGGTGGGCATGGCGATGCCGCCGCGCGCCACGGGCGCCGCCGCAAACGTCGCCGCCACCCCGATCACCGTCTGAATGCCGTCGTTGTAAATCAGATACGCCGCGAGATACTTCACCGTCTCCGGCAGGGTGCGCGCCTTGCGCCACAAGAACAGGCCCAGCATCAGGATTGGGCCGAACAGCACGAAGAACGCCCACTCCGACGGCAGGCCCAGCGCGGGCATGAGCGGGATGGTCACAAACACGCCGAGCGGAAGGAGCAACAGCCCCGCGATGAGCGCAGACGGGAACTCCATCGTCTCCGAGAGTTGCCTGAAGGCTACGCTCAACAAGTTCTCGCCGGGGGGCAGCGCGCGCGCCGCGTGCCGGGAGCGCAGCGTGCGCCACGTCCAGAAGGACCACCCCAGCCACCACAAACCCGCCGAGGCCAGGTTGATCCGCACCGCCAGACCCGTGCTCAGGCCAATCCTTTCCCGCATCAGAAAGATGACCAGGTTCACGACCAGCAGCAGCCCGCCGCCGAGATACCCCATCGCCCACCCGAACGACGACACGCGGTCGCGCTGGTCGGGCGAGGCGATGTCGGGCAGATAGGCGTTGTAAAACACAATCGCCGCGCCGAAGGACAGGTTGGCGATCACGAACAGCACGCCGCCCAGCCACCACAGTTCGCCCTGCACGAAGAACAGAGCCGTCGTCGCCGCCGCGCCGATTGTCGCGAACAGCCGCATCAACTGCTTGCGCTGGTGCGAGTAATCGGCAATCGCGCCCAGGATGGGCAGGAACCCGGCCTGGAACACGACCGAAAACGAGATCGCAAACGGCAAAAACGAGTCGGGCGCGACGGGGACGCCGAAGAACCGCGCCAGCCCGTCGGGATAGGCCTTGGCCGCCTCTTCGACGAGGCCCGCCAGATACGGCCCCAAAAACACCGTGCCCACCGTCGTGCTGAACGCGCTGTTAGCCCAGTCGTACATGGCCCAGCCGGCGATCTCGCGCCGGTCATTCACCAAAGATGCGGTTGCCATACGTCGTCCTCCTCCGATGCGGGTTTGGGCGGATATAATAGCCCTGCTTGGCGCTTGCTCCAAATACTGATCACTGATCACTGATTACTTTTCACCCCGTCTTCCCAGACACCATGAAGCGCCCCGAAACCCTCGCCATCCTCGAAGCCGTGTTGGCCATCACCCTCTGGGCCGTCTCGTTCGTCTTTATGAAGATCGCGCTGCGGGAGATTTCGGCGGCGACGATGATCGCGATCCGCTTTGCGATGGGCGCGGCGCTGGTGGGGCTGGCCGCATGGCGCAAGGGGGACTTTGCGCGCCTGAGGCGCGCGGACATGCCGCGCCTGGCCCTGCTCGGTTTCGTGGGCATCACATTGCAGCAACTTTTACAAGTAAGCGGGCAGGCGACCTCCGACGCGAGCGTGGCCGCCTTCCTCGCCTCGACCGCCCCAGCCTTCACCGTCGCGCTGGCGGCGCTCGTCTTGCGCGAAAAACCTGGGCTATGGCAGATATTCGGGGTTGCGCTGGCGACGGTGGGCGCGGTCGTCGTCTCGACCGGGGGCGACGTGGCCGCGCTGGCTCGCGGCCAGTTCGGCGCGCCGGGGAACCTGCTCGTCCTGCTCTCGGCGGTCGTGTGGGCGGCGTTCACCATCCTCAACAAGCACGTCGTCCAGGACCGCCCCTCGACGCTCGTCACCGCCGGGATGTTCTTCTTCGGCTGGCTGTTTGCGCTGCCGTTCTTCGTGGCGCAGGAGGGTTGGCGCGAAATCCCTAACCTGAGCCTGGCGGGGTGGGGCGCGGTGCTCTACGTAGGATTGCTGGCCACAGCCGTCGCATACCTGATCAACAGCCACGCGCTCAAGCACATCCTGGCCTCGCGCGTGGCGGTGATCCAAAACCTGGAGGCCATCATCGCCGTCGCCGCCGCAGCGCTCTTTCTTCAGGAGCAGGTGACGGGCGCGATGCTGCTTGGCGGCGCGGCGATCATCGCAGGGGTGTACCTGGCCGAGCGCGGCGCGGCTGAAGTCGAGGCAGTGGTGGAGGCCGAGGTGCGATAGTTCTTTTGCCGCGAATTTAGCGAAGCGGCCTTTTCGTTCGTTTGCTTGCGCCCGGCCCGGATGGGGCTATAATCCAACCCACCAGACCATAAGCAGACGCCTGCGACGTATCAGCATCCGGGCAATCGCCTACGCGATAGGGGCGCATGGCATGGGGACAGTAACAGAGTCCGAGCCGTTCGCAACTTTCGCGGACGGCTCGTCGTGTTTTAGGCAGGAGGGTGCGTCACTGGCCTGGAGGCAGGTAATTCATCGCGGCGTGGGCCATTGTGGGGCTATAGCATTCAGACGGCATTTTTCTTTTCCTCTCCGAGGACTTGGGCATATAATCCACTCCGGCTGACCTGTAGCCCGCGTGGTATAGTCAGCCGTTCAGAGCGAGCAGTCACGCATGGCAATGTCCGAAGCCGACACGCGCGCAAATCTGATTGACCCTGTCCTCCGCGACAAGGGTTGGGTGTACCCCTATGTCAAGCGCGAGGAGAGCGGCAAGGCAGTGGACATCGTCAACGGTCAGCCGCGCCAGCGCAATACGGTGTACGTGGATTACACCCTGCGCGTCGAGGTCAACTCGCAAACCCATCCCGTCGCGGTAGCGTTGATCGAAGCCAAAGCCGAGGATTTGCCGCCCAATCACGGCTTGGAGCAAGCCAAAGCCTACGCGCGCTGTAAACGCTTCAACGTCCCCTTTATCTATTCGTCCAACGGGCATCAGTTTGTCGAGTACGACCGCTATACGGGGTTGACGAGCAGGCCGCGCCCGGTGGCGGAGTTCCCGGCCCGCGCGGAACTGCGCGCCCGTTACGAAGCGAAGATGGGGTTCAGCCTGGACGATCCCGCCGCCCGCCCACTGATCACGCCCTACACGGGCGGCGAGGCGGGCCGCCGCTACTATCAGGATGCGGCTATCCGCGCGGTTCTGGAAAAAATCGTGCGAAGCGATAAAGCGGGCGAGCCGAAGCGCGCACTGCTCTCACTGGCAACCGGCGCGGGGAAGACGTTCATCGCCGTTAACTTGCTCAAGCGCATCGCGGACGCCGGACAGTTACGACGCGCGCTGTTCGTGTGTGACCGGGACGAGCTGCGCGGGCAGGCGCTCACGCACATGCAGAACGTGTTCGGCGCCGATGCGGCGGAAGTCTATCGAACAGCCGAGGGAAAGAACAGCGCGCGGAACGCGCGCCTCCACATTGCCACCTATCAGACTCTGGACATAGCGACCGAGGAAGGCAGGGCCAACTTCCTGACCACCTATTACCCGCCCGACTATTTCAGTCACATCATCATTGACGAGTGCCACCGTTCGGCGTGGGGCGCGTGGAGCCAGGTGCTCAAGCGCAACCCCAACGCCGTGCAGATTGGCCTGACGGCCACGCCGCGCCAACTGGTCATCAAGACCAACACGCCGGAGGCCGAGGCCGACGCGAAAATCACCGCCGACAACATCAAGTATTTTGGCGAGCCGGTGTACGAATATGATTTGGCGCAAGGCATTGAGGACGGTTATCTCGCCGCGTGCGAAATTCAGAAGAGCGGCGTAGATATTGACGACACGGGCATCGCCCTTGACGACGTGCTGGCGCGCAAACCCATCAACGCCCGCACCGGCCAGCCCGTGACGCGCGCAGAACTGGAAGAACTCTACCAGAAGACGGATTACGAAGACCGCATTCAACTGCCTGACCGCGTGCTGGCGATGTGTCAAGACCTGTTCGAGCATCTGCTCAAGATGGGCGGGCCGGAGCAGAAGACCGTCATCTTTTGCGTGCGCGACACGCACGCCGACGCGGTAGCCGTCGAGATGAACAACCTGTACGCCGCGTGGGGCGAAAAGAATGGCCGGCCGCGCGCCGAGCCATACGCCTTCAAATGCACGGCGGCGGGCGGAGGCCATGACTATCTGCCCGACCTGCGCGGCAGTTCGCGGACGCATTTCATCGCTGCGACCGTCGAACTGCTGACGACAGGCGTGGACGTGCCTGCTCTGCGGAACGTGGCGTTCTTCCGCTACATGAAATCGCCCATCTCGTTTTATCAGATGGTCGGGCGCGGCACCCGGCTCGACCCCGGCACGGGCAAGTTGATGTTCCACGTATACGATTACACCGACGCCACGCGCCTGTTCGGGGAAGACTTCTTCACCAAGCCAACCAGGCCGCACGCGCCCAAGCCGACAACGGTTGACAACGGCGAGGAGGGCGACGAGGCCGAAGAACCGCTCATCATTTCCGTCGAAGGCTTTGACGTGCACATCTCCGAAAAGGGGCGGTACGTGGTGACGATGGTAGATGAGAGAGCCAAAGCCGTGCCAGTGGAAGAATACAAAGCGCAGTTGGCGGAGCGGTTGAAGCAGGAAGCGCCGACGCTGGACGACTTCCGCGCGCACTGGATTGACCAGAGACCGCGCCGCACGCTAGTGGCGCGTAGCGCAAGTATTGCAAGAAATTAGGCCCGGGGTGTTGTAGAGCCACAGCCGGAAAGCGCGCCGGGTCCACTGCCAATCAAACGGATGAGCAAAGCAGTCGTTGTATTCGACA
>DATDRS010000365.1:0-4507 GCA_035291605.1 Anaerolineales bacterium
GCGGCGCCGCTCCTCGCCGACTTTATTGCGCAGATCATGGCCGATCCGCGCATCGAAGAAATGGGGGAGGTGGACCACCTGGAAGGGATGGAAGGCCTCAACCCGAAAGAACTGGCCGAGCACGAGAGCGAGATGGAGGCCCTCGGCTATTTTTCCGGCCCGCGCGTCAAGCTGAAGGCGCGCGAGATCACGCTGGAGCACATCGTGCGCATGCTCAAGAGACACAACGACCGGATGGAAGAGGCGCTCCGCCAGGCGCGCGAGGCCCTGCCGGACGACGCGCCGGAGGAGCAGGAAAGCGCGCTGATCGAGGCGATTGAGCAGGCCAAGCAGTTGCGCCGTGATTTGCGCAAGGCCGGGCTGGACCCGGATTATGCCGAGTGACCCATGGCGATCTACAACGATTCTCTGGCGCACTACATCACGAAACTATTCGCGCCGCACGACCCGGTTCTGCAACAGATTTACGAAGCCATCCCCCAGCGCGGGCTGCCCGCCATTGCCATCAAGCCGGAGGAAGGCCGGTTCCTGCAGTTCCTCGTCGGCGCGTGTGGGGCGCGCACGGTCGTCGAGATCGGCACGCTCGGCGGCTACAGCGGCGTCTGGCTGGCGCGCGGCCTCCCCGCCGACGGCCGGCTCATCACGATTGAAAAAGAGCCGAAGCACGCCGAAGTCGCCCGCGAGCACTTCGCGCTGGCCGGGCTGGCCGAACGCGTTGACCTCCGCCTCGGCGACGCGCACGACCTCCTGCCGCGTCTGTCGCGCGAAGGCCCGTTCGGCTTCTGCTTCATTGACGCCGACAAATTGAGCTACGGCGCTTACCTCGACTGGGCGCTCGCCAACGTGCGGCGCGGCGGGGTGATCGCCGCCCACAACGCCTTTCGCGGCGGCGAGGTTTTGAACCGGGGCAATCATGCGCCGGAGGTCGAGTACATGCGGGGCATCAATCAGCGGTTTGCGGACGACCCACGTCTGCTCTCGACCATCTTTCCGGCCGGGGATGGGATGCTCGTCGGCGTGGTGAGGTGACTTTTGCACCGCCGCGTCCTCTCGATCATCCACGACCCGGCGATCCCCTTTGAAGGCGGGCGCAAGCTGCATCAGGTCCTCAACTGGCGCGATCCCGACGAACTGGCGCAAAAATACATCGCCGACGTGCGCGAGTGCAGCTACGGCCTGGCGGATTTCGAGATCGTCGAGCGGGTGGAAGCAGATGGCTTCCCGGTGAAGCAGGACGGATTCGCCTACACGCCCGAAACGTATCTGGCGTGCTGGCGGGCGCGCTCCGGCTTTCACCAGCCGGACGCGGTGGATTATCACCGCCTGCTCGACGAGTTCGACGTCATTCCCAAAATCAACAGCGGTGCGATTGACGAGGTGTGGCTCTTTGGGTTCCCGTACGCGGGGTATTACGAGTCCATTATGGCCGGGTCGGGGGCGTTCTGGTGCAACGCGCCGCCGCTGGAGCATAGGGCAGGGACACGCCCTGCCCCGACGCGCCGCTTCGTGATCATGGGCTTCAACTACGAGCGCGGGGTGGGGGAGATGCTCGAAGACCTCGGACACCGCGCCGAGTCCATCATGGCGAAGGTATTTGAGGGGTATTACGGGGAGACCAACCTGTGGGAGCGGTTCACGCGCTACGACAAGACGCATCCGGGCCGGGCGGAGTGCGGCAACGTGCATTTCGCGCCCAACAGCCTGAGCGATTACGACTGGGGCAGCCGCCGCAAGGTCGTCAGCCGGTGCGACGACTGGCTCAACTTCCCGAACTCGCTGCGCGAGGGGGTGGAGCGCCAGGTGGACTGCCGCGAGTGGGGGGACGGCGACATCCGCGCGCACCACCTGTGGTGGTTCCGCCACTTCCCCCACGTGGCGGGCGAGACGAATGGCGTTTTGAACAATTGGTGGGAGTACGTGATCCAGGTGGACTCGCCCCGGATGGAGCGCCGTATTCGATAGTCAACAGACGCAGCAATAAGACTTCTCCCATCAACTTGTCCTCGATAAGATGGTAGAACGTCTCATCCTCCCGCTCATACTTCTGAAAAATGCCCCACACCACGGCATGGGCGGCCTGCGGGACGCGCTCGCGCTGCGAGTCGGTATTAGATGGAACGATAAGGCCGCTCCCGGCCTCGGTGCGCCCGCTGATCAGTTTGGCATGTATGGATTTGATTTGTTGGGCAAGCCGATCATCTAAAGACATATGATCTCTGCACAGTCGAGTGCCAACAATAACACCATGGTCAATGGCTCCGAATCGTCGCAACCACCCAATCCAGAACCTCGATAAATCCATCCAACATGCCTGGAGCCGTCAGCCGCTCCAGCGGAATAGCCGGGAGCTTGTCGATCGCTCGCGCGGGAAGGTTGAAGCCGATCTGGTTCAGCCGCTGTCGCAGCTGCTCGCGCATGGCTTTGATCTTGAACTGTGAACTACCGGCCCTCAGCCGCCCAAACCGAATTTGGAGACGATGCTTACTACTGATGAGAAACAGCGTGAAGGCCTCACCGTTGACGTACAGCTTGGGCAGATAACCGTGCGTGGCCGTCCATGTTGGCGTCAAGCCGCGGGACACAGTCCACTGCTCCAGGCCCTTCTTCACGGCGCGCGTACGTTGACTCTCCAGGTGATCCAGGACGCTCACCAATAGCGCGAGGGCCGTGTTGACTGTGCCGGCGTTGAGCACGGCCAACATGCGCTCCTGCACCAGCGGGTGGATCAGATTGCGGAAATCCTTGAGCGCGCTGGCCTGGATTTCGGCGTTGCCGTCCAGGAGCTTCAACTCGACAGCGGCCTGAATCAGTGGATACAGTGTCCACTCGGCGAAAGGTTTGGGTTCGCGATTGCCGCTTTTCCTGCGCAGTGCCTGGATGGCCGCTTCTTTGTCCTTGCTCAACAAGCCGGCCAGGAGCGCCTCCACGATGGTGCCGCTGAGCACTACGACGCTTTTGTCCGCGCGCCGCCGCACCAGGCGTCGCAATTCATCATAGTCCCGCCGCAAGATGTCTTGCAGCATAGGGTCGTCTATGAAGTCCCACCGACGTGCAGCCAGGTGTGGTGTTCGACCTGCCATGAGTTGACCTCCTTCTGCAAACCGGCTCCTCAGGTGTAAACCGCCATCCCGCTCAACTCGGCCACGGGCGTCAGCCGTTAGTGGTCCACGTCCACTTTTAGAATTTCCTGTCTTCGTCGGCTCCGCTTCCGGTCAAGTTCCTCGACGAAGAGTGTTTTGAAGTCACAGCGGGCGATGAGTTCACAGGCGTGAAGCAGGTTTATCACAGTGTGCTATAGTAGTAAGGACAGTAGAGAGAGGCGCCTATGACGAAGATCCAGATTCCCGACACGCTCTATCGCCGCCTTGAGCGGCTGGCGAGACTCACGCACCGCCCCGTGGAAGAATTGGTGACGCGCGCCCTGGAGGCGGGTATGCCGCCCCTGCCCGAAAACCTCCCCGACTCCATGCGCGCCGACTTGCTGGCCCTGGAGCGTTTGAGCGATGACGAACTGTGGCACGCGGCCCGAAGCGTTGTGAGCGCAGAGCACAGTGAGCGACACGAAGCCTTGCTGGCGAAAAACAACGCCGGAACTATCACTGAATCTGAGCGGGCCCAACTGGCCCAACTGCGGCAAGAGGCCGATGCGCTTATGCTCCGCAAAGGCTACGCTTATGTCTTGCTCAAGTGGCGTGGCCACCGCCTGCCTTCCCTCGCGCAGCTTGAAGCGGCCGCATGACCTCTGCCTACGTGTCCGCCAAATTGCGGCGGCAAGTACGCGAGGACGCCGGGACGCGGTGCGGGTATTGCCGGAGTTCGGAGGCCCTGACGGGCGCGCCTCTGCACATTGACCACATCCTCCCCATCGCCCTCGGTGGCCAGACCATCCGCGAGAACCTGTGGCTCGCCTGCTACCGTTGCAACGAATTCAAGGGCGACCGCACCCACGCCGTAGACCCTGAAACGAATGAAACCGTCGCGCTGTTCAACCCGCGCACACAGGGCTGGCGCGAGCATTTCGACTGGAGCATGGACGGAACCCGCATCGTAGGCCAGACCCCATGCAGTCGGGCAACCGTCGTGGCCCTTCGCCTGAACAACGATTACATGGTCGAAGCCCGCCGCTACTGGGTGGAGGCGGGTTGGCATCCGCCCGAAGAGTAGCGCGCGCTTATCTCGGCCCCAAGGAACAAATAATCTTCGGCTCCGACCACAGCTGTTCGTCGCGACGTCGCGGGCGTGTGCTTTTATCTCCGGGGAGGGATTATAGCCCTGAGCCAGCACAGGGCAAGCGCAGTAGAGACGTTCCGCCGGAACGTCTCTACTGGTACGCCAGGCTCTCGCGCACGCTGATGCGGGTGGCGCCGCGGGCGGGGAGCCAGCTCGCGGCGACGGAGAGGAAGGTGATGATGCCCAGCCAGAGCAGGGCGCCGGTCGGGGTGTAGTGATACACGTACTCGTTCTGGAAGGCCTGGCCCACCGCGACGACCATGACGCGCCCGGCGGG
>DATDRS010000366.1:0-3182 GCA_035291605.1 Anaerolineales bacterium
GTGAGCGCAGCAATCTCCCCAAAGAAGTCGCCCGGATTTAGGACTTCGAGCAGGCGATACGAACCCGGCTCGGCGTAGCCCGCGACGGCGCGGCCATTGAGGATGAAGTAGGCGGCGTCGCTCGCCTCGCCTTTGCGCACGACGATGGCGCCGCCGGGCGCGTCGGCCACGAGCGTTTGGGCGGCGAGGTTCTGCCGGAGGTCACGGCTCAGGCCGGAGAGCGCGGGCAAGTGCGTGGCGAGCAGGTCGAAGTCGGCCAGCGTGGCCGCGCGGCCCATCCCCAATCCGGGCGCGACTTCTGCGCCGCGCAGCAGGCGGATCGCGCGCCGCCATTCCGCCGCCGGTTGGCCCAGCCCCGGCAGAATCAGCGCCAGCGACCCGACGATCAGGAACACCACCGCGTTGCCGAAGAACAACACGCGCACGTCAACCACGTCGGCCAGCCCGGCCGAGGCCATGCCCAACAGGAACATGGTGTCGCGTGTGACAAAGAAGGCGCTGCTCACGCGCCCGCGCGCTTCGCGCGGGGTGTTACGCTGAATCAGCAGCTGCCGCCCGATGACGGACGGCGAATTCAGGAAAGCGGCCAGCGTGCCCACCATGATGGCCAGCGGCACCGACGACAGCAGAGAGTAGACGATGCCCGTCATCGCCATCCCGATGAAACTGATGGCGATCCACTGGCCTTCGCGCAACCGGTCGGCCAGGCTCGCCATCGCAAAGCTGCCGAGCACGAACCCTACGGTCGTGACGCCTTCAATCAGGCCGTATTCGAACTCGGTCGCGTGCAGGGCGCGGCGCGCAAACGGCAGGAGCAAGGCGTTGTTCAGGCCGTAAATTACGAAGACGGGAACGTAAATCAGGAACAGCGACCGCAGGCTGGGGGTATCGACGATGATCTTTGCCCCGGTCCGCAGGTTGCGCATGATGGCGGGGATGTTCGTCTCGCCCTCCACCTTGAGCGGCGCGACACGGATCAGCAGGACACAGGCCGCCGAGAAGACGAACGAGATGGCGTCAATGTAAAACGCCCACGTGATGTCGAGCCGCGAGGCAATGAAGCCCGCTGCCGCAAAGCCGATGGCCTGCGCGCCGATGGAACTGATGGTCACCATCGAATTGGCGGCGGCGAGTTCTTCGTCGGAGGCGATTTCGGGCAGCACACTGGAATAGGCCGGGTCGAAGAATTGCCCCACCGCGCTCGCCAGTGCGACGAGGATGTACAGCCATGCGATGTTGGTCAGGATCAAGAAGGGGATCAGCAAGACCAGCGCCCCGCGGATCAGGTCGGCGGCGATCATGATGTTTCTGCGGTCGTAGCGGTCCACGAACACCCCGGCGATGAGGCCTACGAAGAGAGTCGGCACCGCCGTCGCCATCATCATCAGCCCTACGCTCAGCGCCGACCCGGTCAGGCGGTAAATCAGGATGCCGGCGGCCAGCGAGGTGAGCGCGCTCCCCGCCGTCGAGACCAACTGGCCCGTCCACATCAACGTAAACGACCGATTGCGAAAAACGGAGAAAGGGGAGATGGGGCGCGAACTGGCGGCGACGGTCATGGAAGCCTCCTGGATGGTTTGGGAGAATTGGGGCCAGCGCCGAGGTCAATTCGCCCACATGTTGAGCATTTTCGACGGGATTTATCCGAATTATATGCGCTCTCTGTGCAGGCACAAAATGAGACGACTGGGCAGAAAAAACTCGGCCCGGATCGTTGTCCGGGCCGAGGCGTCTATTCTGACTCTTCGCGGCGCTTGCGCTTGTTGAGGCGGCGAATGGCCTTTTTCTTTTCGATGCGGCGGACTTCGCTCTTGGACACAAACCAGCGCTTGTTGCGCAGTTGCGTCAGGAGGCCGCTGCGCATGACCTTCTTCTTGAAGCGCTTGAGCAGTTGATCCTGCGATTCATTCGGACGCAGTGTGACGGAAGTCATTCGATATCACCTCCTTACCATGAAGTCCCCCGCGCATTGATCTGTCATGCTGAGCCGCGTAGCGGCGAAGCATCTCAGCCCCATGGGGCCGAGACCCTTCCCTTTGCTCAGGGTGACAACCTTTGATATCTTGCGAGAGCGGCGCACAGTTTACCTTGCCGGGCCGCTCCTGTCAACGAGATTTTCATGGGACTGCGGCCCGACTTTCCGATCCCGGCTGCGCGCGAGGAGCCACGCGCCCACCCCCGTGAGCGCCAGCCCCAGCCCCACCAGCGCGGGGCGCATGAGCGCCGCCGGGGTGAGGCCGGGTCGGTGGATGGCCTGATAGCGCTTCTCAGGCGTGAGATAGGTCCGGGCCACGCGGGCCACGTCGGCGGGGGTGACGGCCTCTACCTCCGCGAACAGATCGGGCACGGGCGCGCCCTCCGGGGTGAACAGGCTCATCTCCGACAGCCACCAGCCCACGTCCACGTTGCTCTCCATCCCCAGCAGCAGGCGCCCGCGGATGGCCGTCTTCGCTTCGGCGACCGCGGCGGGGTCAATCTCGCCGCGAATCGTCTCCGCCAGCCGCCTTTCGACTTCCGCCAGAATCTCGTCGAACTTGTGGCTGTCGGCGGTCGTGTACACCACGAAGTAACCTACGTCGGTGTACATCGCCGGGTAGACGTCAATGCCGTACACCAGCCCGCGCTTGAAGCGGATGTCCTGCGTGAGGCGCGTGTGCAGGATTTCGGAGAGGACGGTGAGCGCCCAGCGGTCGGGATGGTTCATGCCGGGGAGCGGCGCGCCGAGGAGCAGCTGCCCCTGATCGTTGATGTTCGGCCCGCGCAGCCGGAGGTTGAACCCGCCCTCGGGCGGCGGCGGCGACCCCGGGCGCGGGGGCAGTGCCCCGCCGGGGAACGCGGCGAAGTGCTGCGCCGCGCGCTTCTCGATCTGTTCCGCCTTCACGTCGCCGACGACGATCAGCGTCATGTTGTTGGGCAGGTAGTGCTTGCGATAAAAGTCCGTGACCTGCCCGTGTTTGATGTTCCGCAGCGATTTGTCGTCGCCGATGACGGGCAGGAGGAGCGGGCTTTTGGGGAACAGCCGGTGGCGCACCGCGCGGAACACGTTCCACCCCAGCCCCACGTCCTCGACCCACTCGAAGAGCGGCTGGAACACGCCGAAGTGGCCGCCCTTTTCTTCGATGATGATCTGCTGCTCTTTCTTGAATTTGTCTTCCGGCAGCTTGGAGCGCAGGACGACCTCG
>DATDRS010000367.1:0-10542 GCA_035291605.1 Anaerolineales bacterium
ACCAGGCCCATCAGCATGACCGGGATGCGGAGCAGTGGGATGGGGAAGGGGATCATCACGCGCCCGGCGCCAAGCGCTTTGAGGGTGCGCCGCTCGATATCGAGGATGGTGAGCACCTCCGGCCCGCCCAGGTCAAACGCCTGCCCGATCGTCGAAGCGTCGTCGAGGGATTTGACCACGGCCGTCACCACGTCTTCGACCCACACCGGCTGGAACCTGGCCTGCCCGTCGCCGATGATCGGGAAGAAGATCGGCGTCAGCGGGATGAGCCGGGCGAACGAGTTGGCGAACTCGTCCTCCGGCCCCCACATCACCGAAGGGCGCAGGGCTGTCCAGGCCAGCCCGGAAGCGGCGACGTGCTCCTGGGCCTTGCCCTTCGAGGCGAGGAAGCGGTAGGGCAGCTTTGAATCCGCGCCCAACTGGCTGATGTAGATAAACCGCTTGACATCGGCCGCCTTCGCCGCGTCCACGACGTTGACCGTGCCCTGGTAGTTGATGTCTTCGTAACGCCGCCCGCCCTTTTCGATGGCGATGGCGGCGGTGTGGATGACGGCCTCGGCTCCTTGGACCGCGTCCCGCAGCGTCTCCGGCCTGGTGACGTCGCCCTCTACCCACTCGACATTCAGACCGGCCAGCCGCCCTTCGGCCTCGGCCCAGGCCCGGCTGCGCACCAGCGCGCGCACGGCCTGGCCCGCCTCCGCCAGCCGCCGGGTGATGTGGCTGCCGAGATACCCGGATGCTCCAGTAACGAGAATCATATGGCCTCCTGATGAACCGTGACGCGGTGCGTGGTCTGTCACAGATGCAAACGGAACACGGAATCGCGCTACGCTTCATTTCACCGTGATTGTCTCTAACTTCAATCGGTCCCCGACGCTTTCGCCGCCTAGTGTGATCGGCAAGCGCTTCTCGTCAATCAGGTTGTATAAGCCGATCATCAGTGTGTAGTCTCCAGGGGCCAGATCAGCGGGCAGGAACACGCCGTGATTATCGGCGTATTGTTTGCTCGGTTCCCAACTCGTGGTGATGTTCCGCCCGCCGCCCGGCTCGCCATCCTGCTGGGCCGCCGGGGGCGCGTCGAGCGCGGCGTATAGATGCACAAATACTTTATATCGCTCTTTGAGCGCGCTGTCCGTGCGCCAGAACAGGGTGATTTGCAGGAAGTCGCCGGGGGATAAGGCGCTCGACTTGAGCGTGTACCCATCGAGGGTAATGCCGCCGAATCTCGCGCCCACGGGAACGGCAATTTCCCTGGCCGGGGTCGTTGCGGCGTAGGTTGCCAGCCGCACCGAGCCGTACCACTCATCCCCGGCTTTGAAGGTGTTGGCGTTCAGCCAGGTTTCGACAAAGTGATCGGGGTCGGCCTGCTCGTCGCCCCAGTAGAGGACGAAGATGCGCGCGTGCTTCGCCGCGATATCCGCGAGCGCCGCAGTGGTGGCCGTTTGGTCCAGCGGGCGGGCGTGCGGGAGCGGGAACACCTCCGCGCCCGAGCGGTGATAGTAGCCGAAGGCTTCGATTTGATTGGGCGAGATGGTGATGATCGCGTCCCCCGGACGCTCGACGCGCCGGAGGTATTGCTCAATGCCCCGGTAGTTGTCGCGGAAATAGGCGGGGTTGAAGTAGAGGTTGGTGAGGGATTGGAAAGTCCCAAATCCCAACAGCCAGATCCCAACGGTGCTCAATACTAATCTGATCGCCTGAGTCAATCTTGCGTATTGCGCGCTGCGTATGGCGTATCGAGGCCTGGGCATGATCACCAACCCATTGCCCATCATCAGGCATAACGGCGGGACGGCGACGAGCAGGAATTTTGAGAAGGCCTCACCCAAAAGCCCGAAGCCCACCGTCAGCCCGGTCGGGACGACGAGCCAAATGAGCGGGGTGATCGTTTGGCCTCCGCGCCAGAGGCCGAGGAGCAGCAGCACCCCGACCCCCGCGAGCGCCAGCCTCACCTCGTCTGTTTTTATCGTGCGTCCAAAGGCCAGAAAACGGGCGGCCTCTGCCAGCGCGGAGAAGAACGGATGAAACTCACGGGCTGAGGGCCACGTGGTGAGTTGGCGATAGGCGGCGGGGAGCCAGGGAATAAAAAGCAAAAAAGTGACCAGTTGCAGGCCGATCCACCGGCCCAGGCGTTTGCGCCAGTCGCCGCGGCGGTGGGCAAGCAATCCGCCGAGCGCCGCCAGGTTTTGAGCGGCGAGGACGAAGGGGAAAGCGTAGTGGGTGTAGAGGCCGAGGGCGGAGAGGAGGCAATAGGCGAATCCCAAATCCAAACGGCCAAATCCCAAGGATGTGGGGCGGGGGGCGTATTGCGGATTGCGTGTTCCGTAGGAGGTTGAGGGGGGAGGGCGGGTGGAGCGGAGCCACACGGAGAAAAGCAGGAAAGAGGCCGCGCTCAGGGCGGCGAGCAGGCTGTACATGCGTGCTTCCTGACCATAGTAGACGAGGAAAGGGTTGAACGCGCTGAGGAGGGCGGCGGCGATCCCGGCCGGCGCGTCGAAATATTCCCGCCCCAGCCGGTAGAGCAGGGCGACCAGGAGGACGCCGGTGAGCGCGGAGAAACCCCGGAGCGCAAGCTCAGATTCGCCGGCGAACGCAGCCCAGGCTTTGAGCATGAGATAATACGCTGGCGGGTGAATGTCCGCCGCCGCCGCGCGGAGAATATCTCCCGCGCTCTTCGCGGTCATCGCCCGCGAGTTGCCCTCGTCGTTCCAGTAGCTCTGATATTCGATGCGATAGAACCGCAGCCAGGCGGCGAGGAGCAAGGCGAGGAGGAGGGCCGACTGGTGGAGGTAGCGCGGAGCAGGGGAGGAGCGCATGGGAAAGGCCGAAGGCGGAAGGATGCAGCCGCTTTCGTCTAGCGTCTAGCGTCCTTCGTCCGCGCCGCGAACCAGAAGACGATGAAGGCGAGAACAAACACTCCGGCAAGCGGGCCAGTCCGATCAGGCGCGCGGCGGACGACGAAGCCATCCACGAAATTGCCGCCGCGCGCGTTCACGATTTCCACGTAATGCTGCCCGTCGCGCAGGTTGCGCGCAACGGGGAGGGTTAGCGGGACTTCGTGATCCGTCGAGCGCAGGTCAAGCGTGTGAGTCTGACCATCCACCCGGATGGTCAGACTCCCGCCATCCGGGTGGCGCATGGTGGAGAGGAGCAGGTCAGTCCCCGCAAACACGAACCACGCCGAGGCGCCAGGGGCCTCCGCCAGCCTGGCGCGGCCGAACCAGAAGCGCTCACCATCGGCTGACTCCCACCTTTCATCCCAATGCACAGCCCAGTGATCTTCCTGAAACCAGCCGGGATACATGACAGGGAGTTGGTGGGTGTATGCTTTCATCGCGTCGTAGACGGGCAGGAGGGTGAAGTCTGGCTCGGCCATGCGGAAGTAATACCACGCCTGACTTTTCTCCGAGTCGTCGGCGCGCTTGAAAAACCAAAAGGTGTTGACGCCGATCCACGGCCACTCCGCCTGGGCGCGCTGGTAGGCCAGCGGCGCGTAACGGGCCTGTTGCGCCTCGGTGACCTGGCCGTAATTCGGCGGAATGCCGCCGTCGGGCGGGACGGCGTTCCAGTTCATCTCCGCGATCCAGATGGCCTTGTGCGCGTCGCCGTTCTTCACCATGATATCGCGGATGAATTGATTGCGGCCATAATTGAGGATGATCGGGCGCATCCGGCGATCGGTCGGGCCGCTCCATAGGCCGTAGCCCTGCACCGAGAGGACGTCGAAACAGTCCTTTGCGCCCGCCGCGTACATGCGCTGGAGGAAGACGAAGTCGTTGACGTTGTCCCCGCCGAATTCATTCAGCGCGCCCAGTTCGCTGGTCGGGGCGAGGACGCCCGAAAGCACCACGCTGGCCGGATCCGCGGTCTTCAAGCGGGCGTAGGTCTCGCACAGCAGGCGCGTGTAGGCCTCGGGGTCAGAGGGTTGGTTCCCCCACTCGGGGTAAATGTTCGGCTCGTTCCAGATCTGGTAGTGGCGGATGCGCCCGCGGTAGCGTTCGGCGGCGGCGGCGGCGTAATCGGCGAAGTCGGCGAAGTTATCCGGGGGCGCGAAGTCCCCGCGGGCCGCGCCATCGTTGCGCGACCATGCTGGCGGGGACGAGAGCCGGGCGATGATCTCCAGCCCGTAGGCCTCGGCGAGGCCCACGATATGATCGTACTTGTCCCACGCGGATTTGCATGGCGGAAAGCGGCAGTCTTCAAAGTTCCCCTTGCCGCTGATCTCGATGTCGTACCACGGGAATTCCTGCCGGATCCAGTGGAAGCCTGCCTCCGCGATGAGTTGCGCCTGACGTTCGCGCTTGGAAGGCTCCACTTCCTGCTGCAGGAAGGTGTTAATGCCGAACGGGTTGACGCCGTTGTATTCGATGGGGACTTCGGGACGAAGGTCTAAGGGCGGGCGGATCAGATCGGCGGCCAGGCCCAGCAGGCCGTTCATCTGTGCGAATGGTTGCTCTTCGCCAGTGAGGTCGAAAGCCCACCGGCTGAGCGTCGCACGCTGGGCGTAGAGGACAAGGCCAATAGCGATGAGCGCCAATCCAACGCTCGGGCGGAGTGACGACCGTCGGCTCATCCAAGATGCCCAATCGGAAGCTCAGATGTAGCCATTGTTTAGCAGGTGTTCGCCGAAGCGCGGCGCGATGACCTCCGCCACCGGAGGTGCGCTGGCCTGTTCGGGCATGGCCGACAGCACCTGCCGCTCGGCGAGCGCCGTGGCCAGGGCCAGGCTGATACCGCCGTTCAGACCGGTGATGTCGCGGGGGCCGGCAGAGGCCTGGCATAGGGGGCAGGTGAAAACGGGCGATGATACGGCAGGGATAGGGTCAGAGGTGGGCATAGGTGGAGGGATTATAATCGGGTTTCAGTTTGCAGGTTTTCTAGTGTTTACCCCGAAACATTTTCTAAGGAAACAGTGATGACTGAACCGAATTGGCCTGCTATCACCGATGAAATCGTCCGCCATTTACAAGAGTTGATCCGCCGGGAAACGGTCAATCCGCCGGGCAACGAGATGCTCGCCGTTGATTACATCGCGGGCGTGCTGCAGTCCGAAGGTATCGAGCCGGTGGTATTCGAATCCGCGCCGAAGCGGGGCAACGTGATGGCGCGCTTGAAAGGCGCGGGCGAGGCCCCGCCATTATTGCTCTACGGCCATACCGATGTCGTCCCGGCAGAGCCGCAGCACTGGACGCACCCGCCGTTTGCCGGGGAGGTGGCCGACGGCTACGTGTGGGGGCGTGGCGCGGTGGACATGAAAGGCACGGTCGCCCAGCAATTGATGGTCTTTCTGCTGCTCAAGCGCCAGGGCGTGGCGCTCAAGCGCGATGTGATCCTGGCGGCGACGGCGGACGAGGAGATTGGCGGCGAGGACAGTTGCGGCCTCCTGTGGCTGGTGCGGCATCATCCCGATCTGATTCGCGCGGAGTTCGGCCTCACCGAGTCAGGCGGTTACAATTGGGACTTCCATGGCAAACGCCTCTACACGATCCAGGTGGCCGAGAAAGGGACGTGCTGGATCAAGCTGCGCGCCAAAGGCCGGCCCGGCCATGCCTCGAGGCCGCACGACGACAACGCAGTCGTGCACCTGGCCCGCGCGGTAGAGCGCCTGGCCTCGCGCGGCTTACCCTACCATTTGTGCGATGCCGCCGCCGCGTTCCTCGACGCGGCCGGCGCGGCCCTGGGCGGGCCGGCGGGCGAGGCGCTGCGGAAACTCAAGTCGCCTGAGGGGGCAGCCGAGGTGTTCACTGGCGATTTCCGGCAGCGCGAGCTTTATCGCTTCCTCTTCGCGATGCTGCACAACACGGCCACGCCCACCGGCCTGAGCGCGGGCCTCAAGACCAACGTGATCCCCAGCGTGGCCGAGGCGACGATTGACGGCCGGACGCTTCCCGGCTTTGATCCGGAGTCCTTCCTGGCCGAAGTGCGGGCGGTCGTCGGCGATGGTTTTGAATACGAGGTGATCAACGCCTCGCCGCCGCTGCAAACGCGCCACGACACGCCGCTCTTTGCGCTCATGTCCGAGATATTGAAGCGCTACGACCCGGAGACCCACGTCGTCCCGAACATGATGGTGGGCGCGACCGACGCGAAGTATCTCGCCCGGCTCGGGGTGCCGAGTTATGGCTTTGCTCCAATCCAGTTGCCGTCCGGGCTGGACTTCGATTCACTTTTCCATGCGCACGACGAGCGCGCCCCGATTGCCGGCCTGGGATGGGGTGCGCGGGTGTTGTATGATGTGGTAAGAGAGTATTGCAGTTGACGGCCTTACCCCTTGCCCCCTCTCCTGTCCCCTCGGGATAAGAGAGGCGGTGAGGCAGGTCTCCATGCGAAAACTCCTCCCTCTTCTCCTCCTCCTCTCTCTCGCCTGCACGCTCTTCACGCCTCGTCCTACTCCCGCGCCCACGGAGACGGCCGCGCCTCTCCCGACGGCCACGCCCCGTGTCGTCACAGCCACGCCGCTCCCAACGGCGACGCCGCTTCCAACCGTCGCTTTCGCCCCCGCGCCGGCGCGCGGTTACCACCTTCGCTTGGGCGACGTCACACTCCATCCAGGGCCGCCGTTGTATTCCGGCGACATCGTCAGCCTGGAGATTGACGCCGCCAACGCCGATCCGGCCTGGCAGGACGCGCCGGTCAGCCTGTTCGTCGGTTCGCGCGAGGCGCAGCCGATCGCCGCCGTTCAGTTTGGCCGCTTTGGGATCGGCGGGAGAGCGCAGGCCACTTTCACGTGGGCCTGGGACACGCAAGGGCTGGAAGGGCCGCAGACGCTGACCGTCACGGTAGGCCGTGCAGATGAGTCGCCTCCGCTCGATGTCCTCACCCTCACGGTGGACCTGCTCCCCGCCGACCGGCGCCCCCTGCCGGAGGCGTTAGCCCGCTGGGCCAGGTCCGAAAGCGCGTGCTGCGTCTTTCATTATCTGACTCACACGGCTGCGGCGCGCGACCTGGCGCTGATCGAGGCCGAGGCCGATACGGCCATGGTTCACGTCGAAAACCTGTTAGGGGTCAAACGGCGGGAGAAGATTGACTTCACCCTGTTGAGCCGCCTGCTCGGCCACGGCGGTTTTGCGGGCGATGAGATTTCGATGACCTATCTCGACCGCAACCCGGCGGGGAACAATCTCTCAACAGTGTTCGCGCACGAAATAACGCATATGCTGGATCGGCAAATTGGCGACCAGCGTCCCACCTTTATGACCGAGGGCCTCGCGGTATACGCGGCCGGGGGCCACTTCAAGCCCGAAGACCTGGACCAGCGCGCCGCGGCGCTCCTGGCGCTGGGAGGATATATCCCGCTCGATCAGCTCGCGGAGGACTTCTATCCGGCCCAGCACGAGATTGGTTATCTCGAAGCCGGGGCCTTCGTCAAGTATCTGGTGGACACCTACGGCTGGGAGCGCTTCAAGGCGTTCTATGCCTCGTTCGAGGAAAGCCCCTCCCAGCGGCAGATGCTCGCCAGCGCCGTGCAGACCCACTTCGACCGGCGCCTGAATGACATTGAAGCCGACTGGCTCAAGCATCTGCGTTCTTTTTCGCCCTCGCCAACTCAAGTCGCAGACCTGCGTTTGACGATTATGCTCTACGACACACTCCGCCGCTACCAGCAGGCCGACGACCCCTCCGCCTACTTCCTCACCGCCTGGCTCCCCGACGGCTCACAGGCGCGCCGGCGCGGCATCACCGCCGACTTCGTGCGCCGCCCCACCGCCCCGGAGAACATCGCGCTGGAGGCCCTGTTGACCGACGCTCAACGGGCGCTGGTCGCGGGCGAATTTGCCGCCGTCGAGACGTTGCTGGCCTCGGTGAACCGCGTGCTGGACGCGAATAATCTGTTCAACGACCCGCTCGCCGCCGATTATCTGCAAATCGTGATCAATCTTTCGGCGCAGGGCTACGAGGTGCAGACGATCACGCTGGATCACAGAACCGCGACGGTGACGGCCATCCGCGCCTGGCCCGAACTGGAAACCTTCACGCTGGCGCGCACGGCCACGGGCTGGGGGTTTGCGCCCGCGCAGGAGATTGTGCTGGAGACTGTGTATAATCTTCAGTAGGCAGTCGTCAGTAACCAGTCATCAGTCATCAGTCAACAGTGATCAGTAGTCGGTAGCCAGACATCATTCGCTATTTGCCATTTGCGATCGGTTATTCGTTATCTGCCATTTGCCCATTTGTCATTCATCCGGATTCCTCCCTTGTCCTCCCCCGCCTATAAGCTCATCCTCCTCTTCAAACAACCCGGCGACCTGGCGGAGTTTGAGCGCCGCTGGTCGGAGGAATTTGTGCCGCTGGCCGACAAACTGCCCGGCCTGCGGAAAGTGGCGGTGAGCCACACCCACGGCGGGCCGGCCGGGCCGGTCGAGATCCATCTGATTCATGAGATGTACTTCGACGGCTTAACGGCGCTGACGGCGGCGCTGACCTCGCCGGAAGGCGTGCAAGCCGGTCAGTGTCTGATGAACTTCGCCGGCCGGGAGGTGACCCTGCTCTTCGCCGAGCACATGGAAGACGCGCCGGCCGCCAAGTCAACATGATGGACGCCTCTCACATCGCCGCGTATCTGCGGGAACACAATATTTCCGGTGAGGTGGTGGTTCTGCCGACACATACACCCACCGTGGAAGAGGCGGCCCGTGCGGTGGGGACTTCGGTCGAGCGCATCGTGAAATCGCTCTTGTTCCTCGCGGATGACCGGCCGGTGCTGGTGGTCGCCAATGGCACGGCCCGCGTAGACTACAAGCGCGTGGCCGATTGTTTGAACCTGTCGCGCAAACGAGTCAAAATGGCCGACGCGCCGACGGTGCTCGCCATCACCGGCTTCCCAGTTGGAACCGTTCCCCCCTTCGGACACAAGACGCGATTGCGGACGCTGATTGACGCCGGGGTCCTGGCGCAGCCGGAGGTGTATGCAGGCGGCGGCGCAATGGACGCGCTGTTGCGGATCACCCCGGAAGAGATTATGCGGGCGACGAGCGCGGAGACGGTGAGGGTCGTCGGGGCGGGTGCTTGAGATCCATCGGGCCAGCCGAGGAAGTTTGTTCCATCCACTATGATCTGTTCCATCTGTTCCATATCGTTGACCAGAGAAAGGAGTCTCCCATGTCACACGTCGAAGGCACGATCACCATTAATGTTTCCCCGACCAAAGTGCGCGAGGCGCTGGAGGACATCCCCCATGCGCCGGAGTGGATCAACAGCCTGGAAAAAGTATGGGACATTCAGGGCAAAGGCACGGGGTGCAAGTACAGGTGGACGTTCAAGATGCGTGGGATTCCCGTGGACGGCTCGACGGAGATTGTCGAGTCCACGGACAGCCTGTTCGTGATGTCCACCACCGGAGGCATCCCCAGCACGTGGACGTGGGCGATGAAGCCTGCCGGGGGAGGCACGGAACTGGCGCTCAAGATTGACTACACCGTCCCTGGCTCGTTCCTCGGCGCGATTGCCGACCGGTTGGTCATCGAGGGCGAGAACCAGAAAGAACTGCAAGCCGCGCTGGAGAATCTCAAGAAACGGCTGGAGAAGTAATGTCGGCGGGTGTGGGGGTATGGGAGCACTCACACACCCACACTCCCGCACCCCCATACTCACCATGACCAACCGCCTCTACACCGGCCGCCCGGCCTCCGATTTCAATTTTCAGTACATCCGCTACGAGAAATCCGGCTACTGCGCCACCCTCACCTTCAACCGCCCGGAGGTCTACAACTGCGTCTGCGGGCCGATGCTGCGGGAGATCAGCGAAGCCCTGCGCGACGCCTCGTACGACGACGCGCTTGCAGTGCTCATCCTGACCGGAGCGGGCGACCGGGCCTTCTGCACGGGCGCGGACTTGAAAGAGCAGCAAGCCTTCCTCGAACGTCCGCGCGATTACTACAAGTGGATGGCGGATTTCATCGAGTGCCACGACCGCCTGCGCAACCTGGGCAAGCCTTCGATTGCGCGGCTCAACGGCATCGTCGTCGGCGGAGGCAACGAGTTCAACATGAGCTGTGACCTCGCCGTCGCCGCCGCCGACATTTACATCCGGCAGATCGGCGCGAGCCACGGGAGCGTAGCAGCGGCGGGGGCCACGCAGTTCCTTCCGCTCATCGTCGGCGACCGCCGGGCGCGCGAGATCCTATTACTCAACGAGGAGATCCCGGCGGCGAAAGCCCTGGAGTGGGGCCTCGTTAACCAAGTGGTTCCCCGCGCCGAACTGGATGCGGCGGTGGCGGCGATGGCCGAGAAGCTCTACCGCAAACTGCCCGAGGCCACGCGCTACACCAAACAGCAGCTCAACGCCTGGCGCGATTTCATCTGGGGCATCACCATCGGCCACGCGCGCGACTGGCTTGCCCTCCACAACACCGCGCCGGAAACGCACGAGGGCGAGCGCGCCTTCGCCGAGAGGCGCAAGCCGGATTACGACGCGCTGCGCCGCGCCTACGCCGACGACGCCCACCCCGAATACTTCTGGGGCGCGCCTCTTAAGACCTGCCCTCACTGCGGCGCGCACAACCTGCCGGGCGACTTCAAGTTCTGCGGAAATTGCGGGAAGGC
>DATDRS010000368.1:0-15197 GCA_035291605.1 Anaerolineales bacterium
CTCGGCCAGAAGTTCGTCTAGCTCGAGGATCGAGGTGACCTTCTGGCCCGCCTGGCTGGCCGCTTCCAGTTGGAGTGCTTGACGCCGGGCCTCCGCGTAGAGCCGGGCATTCTCGATCGCCATGGCGGCCTGGCCCGCAAAGGCCATGGTGAATCGGGCGTCGTTGTCGGTGTAGAAGTCCGGCTGTGCCTTGAGCAGGAGGAGTAAGCCGATTGGTCGGTCCCGGTAGACCAGGGGCGCTTGGACGCAGGCGTGCATACTTTCCAGGGCGGCCGTATCTCCGTATGGCTCGGCGGTCTGCACGTCCGCAGAAACAACGGGGCGTCCTGCCTCGAGCAAGCGCCGCAGATTGGGGTGCGCTTTCAGATTGAAGTGCAGCTGTCCCACCCTTTCCGGGTCAGGAAAACCCCGACTGGCGACGACGTGGAGTGTGTCACCGGCCAATAGCCAGAGGGCGCATGCGTCGCAATCAACCAGATGATCCGATTGTTCCAGGATCATCTGGAGAATCTCTTGCAAGTCGGCAGAGTGCCGCGAGGGAGGAGGAGGCGCCGTAGGCCGGACAGCCTCCACGGACAACCCATTCTCACCGGAGCCTTCACCTAAACGCTGGCGTACAATCATCTTTAGGGCCGTTATCTAGATGTGCCTATTTTGGCCGAAGTTGGCCTGATTGACAAGTACTGTTCGATTGCCCTGGGCTGATCGCCCTCTGAGGTAAAGCCGGGTATTCGGCTTTATAATCATAGTTACAAGGAGTTGATCTCCTGGAAAAAGATCAGCCTGACAAAGAACAGTCCGAAGAAGACAAGAGAGGAGCTTAGCATGCCTCGCATCGTCCGCGCCCCGCGAGGCGCGCAACTGAACTGCAAGGGCTGGCTGCAGGAGGCCGCCCTGCGGATGTTGATGAACAATCTCGACCCTGAAGTCGCCGAGCGGCCCGAAGAACTGGTCGTGTACGGGGGCCGGGGGCAGGCTGCGCGCAGTTGGGAAGCGTTTGACGCCATCGTCGCCGCGCTGAAAGAACTGGAGGACGACGAAACCCTGCTCGTCCAGTCTGGCAAGCCGGTGGCGGTGTTCAAGACACATCCCGACGCGCCGCGCGTGCTCATCGCCAACTCGAATCTCGTCCCCCACTGGGCCACCCAAGAACACTTCGACCAACTCGCCGCCCAAGGCCTGATCATGTACGGACAGATGACGGCCGGGAGCTGGATTTACATCGGCACGCAGGGGATTTTGCAAGGGACCTACGAAACGCTCGGCGCGCTGGCAAGACAAAAGGGATGGCCGCAGGGCCTCAAGGGCAAGTTCGTCCTGACGGCGGGCCTTGGCGGCATGGGCGGCGCGCAGCCGCTGGCCGTCACCCTGAACGAGGGCGTGGGGCTGATCGTCGAGATTGACCCGGCCCGCGCGAAGCGCCGCCTCGAGACCGGCTACGTGGACATGGTCGTGGATACGCTCGAAGAGGCCATGACGCTCGTCGAAGAGGCGAAGGAGAAGCAAGAGCCAAAGTCCATCGGATTGATCGCCAACGCCGCCGACGTCTTCCCGGAGCTTGCCGTGCGCGGCGTCACGCCAGACGTCGTGACCGACCAGACGCCCGCGCATGACGTGATGATGTACGTGCCGCATGGGATGTCCCTCGACGCTGCGAACAGATTGCGGCTGGACGATCCCGCCGAATACGCCCGCCGCTCCATGGCTTCGATGGCGCGGCAGGTCGAGGCGATGCTCGCCTTCCAGAAGCGCGGCGCGGAAGTCTTTGACTACGGCAACAACTTGCGCCAGCGCGCCTACGAGGCGGGCGTGACGGACGCCTTCAATTATCCCGGCTTTGTCCCGGCCTACGTTCGCCCGCTGTTCTGCGAGGGCAAAGGCCCGTTCCGCTGGGTGGCGCTCTCAGGCGACCCGGAGGATATTTATCGCACGGACGAAGCCGTGACGGCGTTGTTCCCGGAGGACGAGCATCTGCGCCGCTGGCTGAAGATGGCCCGCGAAAAGATTCATTTTCAGGGACTGCCCGCGCGGATTTGCTGGCTCGGTTATGGGGCGCGCGCCAAAGCCGGCCTCAAGTTCAACGAGATGGTGGCGCAAGGCCTCGTCAAAGCCCCGCTGGTCATCGGGCGCGATCACCTCGACGCAGGTTCGGTCGCCAGCCCCAACCGCGAGACCGAGGGGATGCGCGACGGCACGGACGCGGTCTCCGATTGGCCGATCCTCAATGCGCTCATCAACGCGGTCGGGGGCGCGACCTGGGTCAGCTTCCACCACGGGGGCGGGGTTGGAATCGGGTTCTCACAGCACGCCGGCCAGGTGACCGTCGCCGACGGAACGCCCGAGGCCGCTCAAAGGCTGGAGCGTGTCCTGACGACCGATCCGGGCATGGGCATCGTCCGTCACGCGGATGCGGGGTACCCAGAGGCGATTGAAGCGGCCAGACGCTGGGGCGTGCGCATCCCCATGCCGCCAGCGTAATGCGCCGTAGGACAAGAGGCGGCTTGCTCCCCGTCGGCTTGAGCGGTTATCATGGCAGAGCTATGAACGCTCCTTCGCTGCGCAAGCAAATCCTCGTCGTCGAAGACAGCCCGGCGATTCTCCAATCGCTTAAGCTGACACTGGAGATGGAAAACTATCAGGTTCACATGGCCGAGAATGGGCGGGCGGGATTGGAGTTGTTGAAAAAGGTCATGCCCGACCTGATTCTCTCCGACATCAACATGCCGGTCATGAACGGGATTGAATTCTATAAGGCCCTCCGGCAAAACCCGCGCTGGACGCCGATCCCGTTTGTCTTTCTCACGGCCAACGACAGCCCGGTGGACATTCAGGCCGGGAAAGCGCTCGGCGTGGAAGACTACCTGACCAAGCCCATCGAGGGCGAAACTCTGGTCGCGATCATCAACGCCCGTTTGTTGCGCTCCGCCGAAGTTCAGATCGCGCAGATCGGCCTGGCCTATCTCGAAACGGTCAACGTGCTGGCCAATACGATTGAGGGGCGCGACCCCTATACGCACGGTCACGTAGAGCGCGTGGCAGCCTATGCGCGGCGGATGGCGCAGGCCATGGGGTGGACGGACGAGCACCTGCGCATACTCGAATTTGGCGCGCGGCTGCACGATATCGGCAAGATCATCGTCCCGGATCAGGTGTTGAAGAAGCCCGGGTCGTTGACGGACGAAGAATGGATATTGATGCGGCAGCACCCCGTGGAGGGCGCCAGGATCTTGCGCAGTATCAGCCACCTGCGCGGGACCCTGCCGTATATCCTGTATCATCACGAGCGCTGGGATGGAAGCGGCTACCCGAACAGAATCGGCGGCCAGGAGATTCCTGTCGAGGGCCGCTTGCTGGCGGTGGCCGATGTGTACGATGCCCTGACGACGGCGCGCCCCTACCATCCTCCCCGCCCGCACGAGGAAGTGATGCAGTTACTGCAGCTTCACGCCGGCAAACAATTCGACCCGGCGCTGGTTCGGATCTTTGCCAGGGTGATGGAAAAGCGATAACCCGCTGCCCAGGCGTAGGCAGGTTGCCAGCCATCCGGCTGGTCAAGACTGGCGATCTGCCAGTACAATGGCGGACAGGAAACTCGGAGACCCACATGGCCAGGACAGACTATGTCGTCGAAGTAACCGAAGCCACGTTCAGCCAGGACGTCCTCGCGCGCTCTCGCGCCGTTCCGGTCATCGTGGATTTCTGGGCGCCGTGGTGCGGCCCATGCCGGATGCTCAGTCCGATCCTGGAGAAACTGGCCGCAGAGGGGCGCGGAGCGTTCCTGCTCGCCAAAGTGAACGTAGATGACAATCCTAACCTCTCCGCCGAGTACGGCCTCCGAGGCATTCCCATCGTCAAAGCCTTTCGGGATGAGAAGGTCGTCGCCGAGTTCGTCGGAGCGCAACCTGAAGCGAAGGTGCGCGAATTTATCAGGAAGGTCGCGCCCTCGGAAGCCGACCGCGCACTGGAGGCGGCTGTAAGCCTGCTGGCCACCCGCCACTGGGCCGAGGCCGAAGCCGCGTTCCGCCGGGCGCTGGCCGATCAGCCCGGCGGCGACGCGGCGACCTTGGGCCTGGTCAAGGCGCTGCTGGCCCAGGGCCGCGGTTGCGAAGCCGAAGAGCTGATCGAGAATTTTCCACGCAGTGATCAGGTGGGCGCCGCAGAAAAACTGGCGGCGCTCGCGCATTTACTGTGCGCCGTGGAAAGCGCCGACGCGCCGCTGGATGAATCCAACATGGATGCCCAGTATTATCAGGCGGCGCGGTTATTGGCGCGCGCGAACTTCGAGGCCGGGATGGATGGCCTGCTGGATGTCCTGCGCCAGGACAAAAAATATCGCAAGGGCGAGCCGCGCCTGGTGATGCTTGGCATGTTTGAGCTGCTTGGCGAGGATGACCCCATCACCCGTGCGTACCGCAGCGAGCTTGCGTCGGTGCTCTTTTAGCTGGCCCTGTATTGTCCGATCTGGCAACCCCTCCTGGCAGATAGCCAACCGCAGGCTGGTGTATTGCTTCTGCGGCCCCTTGTTTTACTGGTTCGCTTCTTGCACTTCTGCTAAGCAAGTACATAATGGGCATAAAAGTGGTGACATTTGTCACTTTTTTTTGATGACATATGGTCGTATCATCCGCCAAATAGTACTCCAGTACTAACCGTTTTCTAACTTGCTCAGTAAGGAATGACCAGACCAGTTCTACCGATCACATTAGCAGTCCATAACTAAGCTAATCCTCAATCCAATAATTTCAGAAAAGGAGCATTGACATGTCCACGAACGATTCACGCAACAAGAACGAAGGTCACGACGGCTTCATCTGGAGCCAGTACCTCCCCTTCGCCGCCGGGGTGGCCCTCGCCCTGGCGCTGGCCGTGGCCCGCTTCGTCCCTGCCCTGGCCGGCGTCATCGAATGGCAAAAATAACTGAGGCAGTCTGACCCTCAGAGGTGGAATCCAGAGCCAGAGCAGCACTTGCACCTCCGTTGGGCTACGGCAATCACACCTGAAGCCAGGTGTTTGGATTCCCACGCTCGCTCAAAGGCCAGAACTGCTCTCAAAAACGCGGCTACAAACTTGCCGCGTTTTTTGTTGCTAAGCCAGATGTGATATATTTGACTCCCGACCGGAAGTCTACATGGCTAAGACCTGTTCTGCGTGCGGCGCCGAATCCCCCGACCAGTTTCGCTTCTGCGGTTTCTGCGGGGCGTCATTCGAGGTCGCCGCACACATTCCATCTCCGCCCGAACCTGCGCCTGCCGAACGTCACCGTCTGGTCACGGTGATCTTCGCCGACCTGACGAGCTACACCCGCACCGCCGCGCGGGCTGATCCCGAAGAAATTTACCTCACCATCCGGCGGACGCTGGAGCGATTGGCTCAGCCGGTCGTCCGCCTCGGGGGCCGCATTGACCGTTACGTGGGCGACGGCTTCCTGGCGACCTTCGGCACCCCGGAGGCCCACGAGAACGACCCGGCGCGGGCGCTCATGGCCGCGCTGGACATGCAGCAATCTATGCAGGATTTGCGCGTCGAAGCCAGGGAACATCTGGGTTGGGATGTGCAATTGAGGATCGGAGTCAACCTGGGGCCGGTCATCAGTGGACAACTGGACACCGGCATCCTGCGCGACACCAGCGTGTTTGGCCACGCCGTCAACCTGGCGCAGCGGCTTGAGGCCGCGGCCCGGCCCGGCACGATTCTCGTCAGCGAAGCAGTGCACCGGCAAACGCGCGTCCAGTTCAATTTTCTGGAGCCGGTCAAACTGCAGCTCAAGGGCCTCGACAAGCCCGTCATCGGCTATGAAGTCGCCGGGCGGCGGCAAGATGCGCGTCAGGAGCGCGGCCTGGCCGGACGGGAAACGCCGCTGGTCGGACGCAGCGCCGAGTGCGATGCGCTGATCGCCGGGTTGCAGCGGATGAAAGTCGAGCGCAAGGGGATGACCGCACTGGTGAGCGGCGAAGCCGGCGTCGGCAAATCGCGGCTGGTGGATGAAATCCTCGCCCCCCTCTCTGATCACTTCACGATGGTCCGCACGGAGTGCTCGCCCCACGAGACGTCCAGCTACGCGCTGCTGACGAGCATCCTCGAAAACCTGGCCGGCATCTTGCCAGACGACCCCGGCCCGGCGCGGCAGCAACGCCTGAACGATCTCCTCGGCCGCGCGGGGACGCTGGCCCGCGAGATTGGCCCGGCCCTGCACGATCTGATCAGCGGCCAGGCATCGGAGGCGCTGATCGGCGATCCCAAACAGGAGCAGCGGCGCATCCACGCGGCCGTCCGGCGGCTCATGGCCTGGATGGCGCGCCGCAAGGCGACCCTGCTGGTCCTGGAAGACCTCCACTGGGCAGATCCCTCCTCGCTGGAGGCCCTGGCGCACATCGCCGACCTCGTCCACGAGGCGCCGCTGGCCCTGATCTTGATCGCCCGCCCCGTCGTGCGCGAGAAACTCCCCGCGGCTTTAGCCAGGACGGACCCGCTCCACCCCGATGATTTTCTCGACCTCGCCCTCTCGCCTCTCTCCTACGAGGAAATTGACCGCCTGGTGACCCTGTTGATCAGCGAAGTCGCCCTCCCAGTCGCGCTCAAGCGCAGCATCGCCGAACGGACGAGCGGCAATCCGCTGCTGATCGAGGAGATGGTGCGCATGCTCCTCGACGAGGAAGTGATCCAGCAGACTCTGGAAGGCTGGCGCGTGGAAACCCATTGGCTGGAGGTCATCCAGAAGGTCCCAGACACGGTTAACGGGTTGATCCTGGGCCGGTACGACCGCCTGCCGCCGTCCCTGAAAAGCCTGTTGGATTCGGCGGCGGTGTTGGGGCAAAGCTTCGCGCTGCCGCTGCTCGCGGCGATGACCGAGCAGCCCGAGTCCGAAGAGCTACGCCGCCAGTTGGCCCGGCTGGAACAAGCGGACTTCATTCGCCGCTCCTCGGGAACCGGCGCGCCGGTCTACTTCTTCCGGCACGCGCTGATGCAAGAGGCGATTTATCAGACCATCCTGCAAAAAGAACGCCGGGCGCTCCACCTGCGGGCGGCCCAGGTGATCCAGCAGATGGCCGAGGACCTTTCGGTTGACTCTGTGGCGCTCGTCGGGTTCCACCTCGAACGGGCCAGGTCCCGCCAGGCCAGCGCCTATCTGCTGCAGGCGGCCGAACGCGCCGCGGACCGCTACGCCAACCAGGAAGCCATGGATTACTACCAGCGCGTCCAGGCCCTGCTGAAAGAGACGGAGCTGCAGCGAGAGCCAGCCGTGGATGCGGCGCTCGGGCTGGGCGAACTGCTGGCCAGGACCCAGCGCCCGGAGGCCGCGCGGGAACAGCTCGAACAGGCGCGCCGCCTCTCCTTGGGCCCGCCGCTCCCGGCTTACCGCCTGGGCGACATCTTCTATCAACTGGGCCTGATGTATGCCTTGCAGGGGCAGCACACCGAAGCCCTCGCCGCCTATGAGGCCGCCGCAACCGCGCTGCAGGAAAGCCCGGACCAGAACCGCTCTTTCAGCCTGTCTGACATCGAGCGGGAGATCGGCTGGGTCATGCTTTCGCTCGGCAACATGGAAGAAGCGGGGCGGCGGGCTGAGAAGGCGTTGGCGCTCGCGCAAGCCCAGTCCAATTCCAGGGCTGTCGGCAGCGTCCACAATCTGCTCACGGCCGTTCATTATTGGGCCGGCCAGTTGAATGAGTCCGTCGCCCACGCATTGAAAGCCCTCGCGGTCCGTGAGCAGGTGGGTGACGTCTGGGGCACGGCGGCCACGCAGAGCAACCTGGGCGCGCTTTACTACAAACTCGGTCATTGGGCGCAGGCCGAGGCGTTCCTGCGGCAGGCCATCTTCGTCCAGCAGGAAATCGGCGACTATCACGGCACCGGCTCTACGTGGAACACCCTGGGATTGTTGCTGCTCGACGCCGGTCGGTTCAACGAGGCGCTGCAGTGCCTGAATCAGGCCATCGAAGCGCTGGGCGAACAAGTCCAGTCTCCCGCCCTGGCGATCCGCTACCTCAACCGGGGAAAGGTCTGGCTGCGCCTGGGAGTGACCGTGTGGGCCGTCTCCGACCTCGAACGCGGGCTGGACGCGGCCATTCGGCTTAAGAACGAGGAGCTGCGCGCGCTGATCCTGTCGCTGCTGGCCGAAGCCCGCCTGGCCGGCAACGAGCTCCTCACGGCGCAAGAGTTGATCGAACAGGCCAGGGGGATGATTGACGAAGCGGGCGCCTCGCCCGAAACGCGCGCCGAGGTCCTGCGCGTCTGGTCGGCGGTGCTACGGGCGGCGCGCGAGTGGGATGCGTCCCTGGCGGCGAACGCGCAGGCCCGCCAGCTCTTTGAGCAGATCGGGAACCGTTATGAAGTTGCGCGACTCCAGATCAAAGCCGCCGAGATACAATTGGCGCGGCGCGAAGCCGGAGGGGACCTGGACACGGAGACGCTGCAGAGCAGGTTGCTCAAAGCCCTGAGCACCTTCCGCGAGTTGCACGCCCAGGCGGACGTCGCGCTGGCCGAGGATCTCCTCGCCAAGATCAGCTCCCTCGTCGCGCCGGGCGATCAAGGCGACTGGCGCGCCGGCCAACGGCCGGTCGTGGTGGCGAGCATCAAGCTATTGCTGCCCACGTTGGCAGACGAAGAGTGGGAGCATCAGGAGAAGCTCGCCGAGGCGCTCAATGCGCTGACCGCCGTGCTCCGGAAGATCGGCGTAGATCACGGCGCGGCGGTGACGACCAGCGGCGCCGGCCTGGCCTATGTGCTGGAGGCGCCGGAAGCGAGCGAGGCGGGCAACCTGGCGCTCAAGGCGATTCAATGCGCGCTGGCGACGATTGACGCCGCGGTTCGGCAGAACAGAGCTTCCCGCCGGCAATATGGCTTTGAGATTCCGGTGGGGATCGGCCTCGACGCGGGAAACTGGCAGGATGCGGCGGATGATCCCTCGCGCGTGGGGGTGTTCGTCAGCGTCTCGCAGACCGGCCGAGGTGCAGAAGCCACCGCCGCGTTGGCTTCCCCGAACCAGATCTTCGTCACCAGCGATATCGCCAGGCTGGTGCGTGGGGCCTATGATCTGGAGGCGTTTGAGCACCACGCCGATGCCCGCCTCGGCGGTCCTGTGTATCGCATCGGGCGGGCGAAATCCGACGCGCCCTTGCGTCGGGCTTTGCCCGGCTCCAGCCGCCAGCTGATTGGGCGCCAGGCCGAAACCGACGCGCTGCGGCAGTGGGTGGATCGCCTCCGGGCGGAGCCGCGCGGGCTGGTTTGCTATCTCGAAGCGGAAGCCGGGATGGGAAAGACTCGCCTGCTCGAGCAGACTCTGGCTTACGCTCAACCCGAGGCCCTGTGTCTGCTGGGGAAATGCGAGTCCTTCCGCTCCGGGATCAGCTATTGGGCGCTGATTGACATCCTGGAACGTGCTCGCGTACCCGAGACGGCGGCCAGCCAACGCTTGAAGAGCCTGCTGGGGCTGCGGCCGCCGGACGAAGCCGATTATGCCTTGCTGACGAGCCTGCCCCCGGCTCACCTGCGGCAGGAGCTCTTTGGCCGCGTGCGCGAGTTCCTGCTGCAGGAGGCCAGCCGCCAACCCGTCCTGATTGCGGTCGAGGATATTCACTGGCTCGACCTGAGCTCGCTCGACCTGGTGGACTTTCTGCTCTCGCTCACGCTCCAGGCGCGCATCTCCATCATGCTGGTCGCCCGGGCGGAGATGCCCGGCCCGCACCGCGCGCTGGTGACCAAAGCCGAGCGGGTCTGCCGAGACCGCTATCAGCGGGTGAGTTTTGCGGGCCTGACCCGCCGCGAAAGCGTCACTTTGTGCCATGACCTGCTGGGGACGGACGCGCTCCCTCTAGACCTGTGGACTTCCCTGGAGCCGTTTGCCGGCCATCCCCTGTCTCTCGAAGAGGCTCTGCGGTTTCTCGTCGAGCGCGGATGGCTCTGGGAATCCGAGGGGCGCTGGCAGTTGGCGGATCTTGAGAACGCGCCTGACCGACGGATGCCGGCCGCTTTCAAAGACCTTTTGCACGGGCGGATGGACATCCTGCGGGGCGAAACATTGCACGTGCTGCAGGCTGCGGCGGTGCTGGGCGAGACGTTTGACCGGACAGTGCTCAGCCAGATTATCCCCAGTCCGGCTCTGTCTCAATATTTGACTGAACTGGGAGAGCGCGGCTGGCTCCTCCCCCCCAAACCCGAAAGCCCGCTCGCCTATCGCTTCCGGCACACGCTGACGCGGGAGATGATTTACGCGACGCTGTTGACCTCCAAGAAGCAGGTCCTCCACCAGCGCGCGGGCGAGGCGATCGAATCCCTTTATCCTGAGGCCCAGGAAGAGAACCTCGAACTGCTGGCCTACCACTTTGGCAACAGCAGCCTCCGCGAAAAGGCGCTGCACTACCTGGTCCGCGCCGCCGAGAAATCGTTTGCCCGACACGCCCTGGCCGAGAGCCTCGACTATCACCAGAGAGCCCGGGAACTTGTCGAGCGCAACCCTCAATTGCAGCAACCGCGCTGGCTCTCGCGGATTGCCCTCGGCCTCGCGGATGTGCACCTGGCCCTCGGCGAACCGGCCAGCGCCGCCGCCGATAGCGCCGCTTTGCTCGACCAACCCTCCCTGGAACTCTCGCCCGAGTTGCGCGCCGGCGCCCTGCGCCGCCTGGGGACAGCCCGCCGCCACATGGGCAATTACTCGGCGGCGCTCGAGCAATTCCAGGCCGCGCTGGCGGCGTTGGCCAAAAGCCGGGAATCGAGCCAGCCCTTGCCGGGCGCCAAGACCGATCCCGGCGAACGGGAACGCCTCGTCGTCGAACTGGAGATCGCCCAGACGATGTTCGCGATGCGCGAAAACGAGCCAGCGCAGGCGCAGGCCCAACGGGTACTCGACGCCCTGGACCGGCGGCAGCACCCGGAACTGGCCGCCGAAGCGTTGAACCTGGTGGGCGGCATCCTTTATCGCCAGGGGGAATATGACCCTGCCAGCCGCGCCGTGCAGGAAAGCCTGAGCATTTACCAGATGTACGGGAATCGCAGCGGCGCCGCCGCCGCGTATGCGAACCTGGGCCTCCTGGACGCCCAGCGCCAGGAGATCGAAGCGGCGTATGACCATCTGGCGCTCAGCTTGAGCATTCGGGAAGCGCTGGGCGACAGCGCGGGCATTGCCATTGCCCGCAACAATTTGGGCCAGTTGGAGAAGAACCGCGGGCAGTTCGCCGAGGCGCTCTATCATCTGCAGGTCGCCGTTGAGACGGCGCGCAATGCGGAGCTGTCCCAGTGGCTGGCGCAGAGCCTGGCCAATCTCGGACACGTCTTGGTGCTCCTCGGCCAGACCGGCGAAGCCTCGACCGCGTTGCTGGAAGCCGAAACCCTGTGCCGGAGCTACCAGTTCAGGAATCTATTGTGCGAAGTGTTGTGGAAACGTGCGGATGGTCTGATTGAAACGAGCCAGCTCGAGGCGGCTGAAGAATGCGCCCTATCGGCTCTCAAGCTGGCGACGGAACTCGGAAGCCATGACCTGCGGAGCGAGGCGCAGCGCGCCCTGGGGCGCGTCTACCGGAAGCAAACCGAATTTGCCGGCGCCATTGAGGCGACGGGAGCGGCCTGGCAGGCGCGCATGAACGATCCGAGCCCGGTGATGCGTGCGCGCTTTGCGGCTGAACATGCCCTCGCCCTGCATGGCGGCGGTCGTGCTCAGGAAGCAGCGCGTCTCCTGGACGAATTCGTCAACCCGGCCAAGCTTGTGGAAAGCAGCTCCATCCTCCACGAAATCACCGAAGCCTTAGCGCCTCCTGGCGGCTGATGCGCCGCTGGCCGGCCACCTCTTCGGGGCAGCGTTCAGAGATGAATGAGCCCTTCCCCTTCTTTTCCCTGGCCTGCCCTGGGGCCAGCCGGTAGCCTCCCCACCCCCCACTCACGAGACAAATGCCCATTCTGATTGATGTGCTGGCGCTGGTCAGCCAGCCGCCCATCGGTTGGATTTGTCATCTGGTCATCCTCGCCTCGCTGGAGGTCCCGGCTGCGATCACCTTCAGCGACTGGCGGCGAGGCCCGCCCTCGGGCGAGCCCGGGGGGCGGCGCGATGAGTCGGCGCGCCTTGCCTTTGGGGCGGTGGGTCTCTTTCTGCTCCGCCTGATCCCGATTGTGGCGGCCCTGCTGACGGAAGGCGACGACGTCGTCGTCACGCCGCCGCTTGATCGGGCTGTCTCAGCCCTCACCACCCTTTTTCTCATTTGGGTCTTCGCCTTCCCGGAACCGCTGCGCCAGGCCGATGCCGCATTGGCCGGTCTGAGTTTTGGCGTGTTGGCCGCTCTAGGCGTGACCTGGGGACTCTGGGCGCAGGAGGTGGCCGCCGGCGCAGCCTATTACAACCGTTCCGTTCTGGAAACCAACTGGGAAATTGCCAATATCCTGCTCCTCGTCGGCGGGATCGGGTTGTTTAGCCGGCGCAGAAAGCCCTACTGGTCCACCGGACTGTGGCTGCTGGCCCTCCTGTTGGCAGGCCATATGGCCCACTACCTTTTCCCATTCGGCGACGCGAATGTTCCAGGCGCTGTGCGGTTGGTCGAGGTCATCGGCTTGCCTCTGGCGACGACGGTTTTCTACCGGCGCGCGGGGGCAGCAAGGCCCGCAGTCGGGGCGGTGGGCGCAGTCGAAACCGCGCTTCCCCACCCCCTACCGCAAAAATCGCCCCTGCGCCAGGTTTTCGAAACCTTCCTGATCACAGCCGTCTTCTATGTGGCTATTGATCTCACCCTCGGGCGCTTCCAGGTTGACGGGCCGAGCATGGAGCCGAGCCTGTATGCCAGGCAGTATTTGCTGGTGGACAAGGTATCCTATCTCCTGAGCAAGCCGCAGCGGGGCGACATCGTCGTCTTCCACCACCCCCTCCGGCCCGAGCGTGATCTGATCAAACGGATCATCGGCCTCCCCGGCGAGACCATCCTGATCGAAAGCGGCGTGGTCAGCGTGAACGGCCAGAGGTTTGAGGAACCTTATGTTTCGGCCCTGGCGGATTATTCAGGGTTGTGGACATTGGGGACACAGCAGTATTTCGTGCTGGGCGACAATCGGAATATTTCCTCAGACTCGCATCTTTGGGGGCCGGTGGACCGCGGGCAACTGATTGGCCGGGCGATCTTCATCTACTGGCCGCCATTGACGTGGGGTCCGGTGTATCACTACACCTATGCTAATCCACCATGACCTCACGCTTCAAGCTGTTAGACATAATCGGAATCGCTGTACCGCTGGGGAGCAGCCTCCTAAAACCTCCGCGCAAGCAATAGGACTTCCTTCACTTGTCTTTCAAGGTAATCCTGTTATCCTATAGGATGTGCCAATTGCCAGTTGTCATTGGACATAAAGGCCATATGTTGGCGTCGGTATCGGCTTTGGAGAGCATAACTTTTACCAATCTATAACGGTATGATTATTGGCTGCACCGTTCCAAAAAACCAGCCTGCGTTGGTCCTTACGTAAAGTCTTGAGCTTGCACTAAACTAGCAATCACCGTATGTATATGGGGCCGAGGCGTAGAAAGCCAGTCCAGGTATTTAAGCGTGCCAACCGTGCAGGCATCCTGCTCGGCGTATTTGTGTTTTCCTGGATCCTGTTCAGCTTCCTCCTGGCCTCGCCGGTCAGCCTTGCCGAAGGCCCCCTCGCGACCGGTGCTGCCGCTCACCAGCTCTACTTCCCCATCGTCAGACGCGACGCCATCGTCACTTTAACCCTCGCCCCTGAAGCCGATGCGTGGGTTGAAGAAAGATGTCCGGTCCCGCCCACTACGGGATGTGGTCCAGACATTAATTATGGCACGTCAAGTGTGCTGAGAGTTGATGGCGGGACCACAACGCTAACAAATCATCGAGTAGGTTACCTCCGCTTCACATTAGCGGGAGTGAAAGGAACAGTCACTAGCGCCAAACTGAGGCTGTATGCCACCACCGATACCCCAGATGGGCCATCCGTGTTTGCCACAAGCAACGCATGGTCGGAAACAGGGATCACCTGGAACAACCAGCCACCGCCAGCAAGCACTACACTGTTAGGCAACCTGGGCGCAATAGCGCCCAATACCTGGGTCGAGTTCAACGTCGCCTCCCTGGTCACAGGCAACGGCGCTTTTAGCTTCGCTATAGCCACGGACAGTATTGAAGGCGTCACATTTTCCTCGCGCGAAGGCAGCAATCCTCCTGAGCTGCGCTTGATTATCTTGGGCGCGGTTGAGCCAACCAGCACGCCGACCGGCTCGCCCACGGCGACGCACACCGCAACCAACACGCCGACGAAGACGAACACGCCGACCATCACGCCGACGGCCTCCCACACCCCCACCCGGACGCCGACGCATACGGCCACGAGCACGCGCACGCCCACCCACACGCCCACCGTGACGGCGACACCAACCCGCACGCCGACCCCGACGGCGACGCATACGCCGACCAATACGCCGACGGCCACCCGCACGCCCACCCCCACGGCGACGAGCGTTGGCGTACGACGCGTGGTGATCAACGAAGTCGCCTGGAGCGGCACCTTGGCCTCCCCGAGCGACGAGTGGATCGAGCTGCACAACCCCGGCGCCTCCCCGGTGAACATCACCGGATGGACGCTGGCGGCGCAAGACGGAGCACCCAGCATTGTCCTATCCGGGACGATCTCTGCCGGCGGCTACTTCCTGCTGGAGCGCGGCGACAACACGCCTGTGAGCGATATCCCCGCGGACCAGATCTATGGCGGGGCCGTCTCTACGATGAGCGACTCCGGCGAGACGCTGGTGCTCAGAGATCCGGGCGGCAACGTGATTGATACGGCGAACGGGGCCGGCGGCAGCTGGCCGGCCGGGACTGGCGGGGCTAACTTCTACTCGATGGAGCGCGTCAATCCTGCACAGCCGGACACCGACGTCAACTGGGGCAGCAACAATAGCATCTACCGCAACGGCGTGGACGAGGCCGGCAATCTGATCAACGGCACACCGAAGCAGCTCAACTCAGTCACCGCCATCCTGACGCCCACGCCGACGCCGACGCGCACTCCGACCAGCACGCCGACGGCCACGGCCACCTCAACCCGTACGCCGACGAATACGCCGACGCCGACCTTCACGCCCAGCCCCACGGCGACGAGCGTGGGCGCGCTGCTCGTGGTGATCAACGAAGTCGCCTGGAGCGGCAACGCGGCCGACACGAACGACGAATGGATCGAGCTGCACAACCCCGGCGCCTCCCCGGTGAACA
>DATDRS010000369.1:0-2130 GCA_035291605.1 Anaerolineales bacterium
GCCCCTCCCACCACAACGCGGTCGGGCGCTCGGCGTACTCGACGCCGGAATAACACTCGACGACGGGCATATTTCAATCCCGGCGCATGGGCCGACCGCCGTCGGCCCCTACTCGAACCCGACTTCCGAGGCCTCCCCCACGTTGAACGCGCGGAAGCGCCCGCCCACTTTGGCGTCCCGGCCGACGAGCGAGGCCGAGAGCAGCGCATTCTGCACGACCGCTCCCTCGTCCAGAATCGAGTCGCGGATGATCGAGTTCTCCACCCTGCACCCGGCGGCAATCGTCGCGTGCGGGCCGATGACGGAATTTTTGATCTGGGCCGTGGGGTGAATATTCACGGGCGGGACGACGACCAGACCATCCGCCTTGACGCTGGCGCTGTTGTCGTGGCCGTTCTCCAGCAGATAACGGTTGGTCTCCAGCACGGTCTCGGTCTTGCCGCAGTCCTGCCAGGCATCCACCGGCTGCACGCGCATGCGCACGCCGCGCTTGAGCATCAGGTTCACCGCGTCGGCGAGGAAATATTCGTTCTGCGTGCGGATGTCCTTCTCGATTTGCTCGCGGATGCAGTCTACGAGCAGGGCCGAGTCCTTGAAGTAGTAAAAGCCGACCACGACGAGGTTGTTCTTTACGTCGCTCGGCTTCTCGATCAGCCGGGTCACGTAGCCATCCGGGCCGACCTCGGCCACGCCAAACCGCCGGGGGTCCTCCACGGCTTTCACCCACGTCACCGCGTCGGCCGGCTCACTTTTCAAGGCTGAGAGGTCGGTCTTCACAATCGTGTCTACGAACACCATCAACATCGGGCCGGTCAGGCGGTCTTTGGCGAGGTAGATGGCGGTGGACTGGCCGTTGAGCTCTTTCTGCTCGAAGTAACTCGCCTGGATGCGGGGGTATTCCTTCGCCACGTACGCTTCAATCTGGTCGCCGAGGTGGCCCGTGATGAAGATGATCTCCTCGACGTCCCCGAGCGCCTGGAACATGTCGAGGACGTGCCCGAGCACCGGCTTGCCCGCCACGTTGATGAGCGGCTTAGGCTTGGTGAAGGTGTGCGGGCGCAGGCGTTTGCCGAACCCGGCGAGGGGGATGACGATTTTCATCTTGTCGGTTCCTCCGGCGGTGTAAGCCGTTTTCGTTTCGTGGATGGCAGTCTCCGGCGCGGCTTCGTACACCACGATGCCGGTGTCCTTCACCTCGCCCAGCAGGCCGAGCGGGCTGGCATTCTCGTATTCCTCCAGCGTGAAGCCGAGTGGCTGGATGTAATCCGTCTCGGCTTTCCAGGCAATCCAGCCAAGTTTCTGGTGACGCTCCAATTTTGGGGTCCCGCGGAAATCAGGAGAAATAATCACCAGATCAATGTCGCTGTCCTCGTGTGGCATGCCCCGACTGTAAGAGCCGTAGAGAATCGCCTTCACCACGCGGTATTGCTGGCGGACGGCAGACAAATATTTATCTAGGTGGCGCCGAAGGTGATTCGGCTCAAAAACCATTGGAATACCTCGTCCGTCCTCTGGACTGCCGACCCTGCCAAAGGCTTTTTGAAAGTGCCCTCATCAACCACATCAAGGGGATAGCGCGTCGCGACATAGTAAGCATCGATATCGCGAATAGTCTGCGCCAACTCGTCACCGACTTGAAGATCCCTGACTTTCCGCAGGAGCGTGGTCAGGTCATGGATATGCGGCGGCTTTTGTTCCGTTTGCTTGACGATGATGGCCTTGAGTAATTTTTCAACCGCCTGCTGGCAATGGAAAGCGCACGGCTCATACTCGCTGCTTTCCAGCAGGGTACTGGCGGCGCGGCGATCTACTTTAGCGTGGCGCAACCACTCTAGCGGATTGCCTTCCCGGCTCATAGTGTCGGTCCTTCTCTATGCCACTCCGTCGCCTGCTCATACGCATACCCCACGCGCAAGACTTTATCCTCGCCGAACGCCGGGCCGAGCAGCTGCAGGCCGATGGGCAGCCGCTTGGCGTCGAAGCCGCACGGGACCGAGAGGCCGCAAATCCCCGCCAGGCTCGGCGGGAGCGTGAACACGTCTTCGAGGTACATCGCCAGCGGGTCGTCGCCCTTCTCGCCGATCTTGAAGGCGGTGGTCGGCGCGACGGGGCAGGCGATCACGTCCACCG
>DATDRS010000370.1:0-11021 GCA_035291605.1 Anaerolineales bacterium
CCGGAGGGCGTCCCTACGACTGACACGCTGGCGAATAGCGCCAGACAGGGACGCAACGACTTTCAGCGCACTGGCTATGGCGGGCCATGCCCGCCGCGCGGCAGTCCCCATCGCTACTTCTTCAAGATTTACGCGCTCGACGCTATGCTCTCGCTCAAGCCGGGCGCGACGAAGAAAGACCTGTTGAAGGCGATGGAAGGTCACATTCTGGCCGAAGGGCAGTTGATGGGGACGTACAAACGCAAATAGCACAGACCCGAAGGGTTTTGAAAACCCTTCGCGTCTGCCGCAAACAGTGACCACACCCCCCCGTTTTCCCCTCGCCCTCCTCCCCACCCCGCTCGTCGAAGCGCCGCGCCTCGCGCGGGCGCTGGGCGGGCCGCGCCTCTTCGTCAAGCGCGACGACCTCACCGGTTTTGGCTTCGGAGGCAACAAAGTGCGCGGGTTGGAGCTTTACCTCGCCGAGGCGCTGGCGCAGCAGGCCGACGTCATCGTGACCGGGGCCGGACCGCAATCGAACCACATCCGCGCGACATCGGCCGCGGCGCGCGTGGCCGGACTGGATATAGTTGCGGTAATGCACGACTCACCCCCAGCCGAGACGCAGGGCAACCTGCTCCTCGACAAACTCCTCGGCGTGGATGTGCGCTTCACGAACGATCCCAACCGGGCACTGGTGGATACGAAGATCGAACTCGTCGCCGCCGAACTGCGGCAGGCCGGACGGCGGCCATACGTCATCCCGCGCGGTGGGGCTTCCGCGCTGGGCGCGCTCGGTTACCTGGAGGCGGTGCGGGAGATCAATACACAGTTGGAGGCGCTGGGCCTGCGCCCGGACTGGCTGGTGCTGGGGACGGGCGCGGGCGGCACACAGGCCGGGTTGATCGCCGGGAAGAAAATACATGGAGGGGCTTATCGCGTAGTGGGGATCACGGTCAGCCGCCCGGTGGCGGAATGCGTCGAGCGGATCGCGCGCCTCGCCGTCGAGGCGGCGCAACTGGCGGGGTACGAGATCGAAGTGAAGCCGGGAGAGGCGACGGTGTGGGATGGGTTTATGGGCCCCGGCTACGGCATCCCTACGCCCGAAGGAGTCGAGGCCATCCGGCTAGTCGCGCGCACCGAAGGCATTTTTCTCGACCCCACGTATACCGGCAAGGCGATGGCCGGTTTGATCGCCGAGATCCGCTCAGGGCGCATTCGTAAGGACGAGACCGTCGTGTTCTTGCACACCGGCGGCGAGCCAGGCCTGTTCGCTCATCCAGGGGTTGAAAAACTGTAGGGGCGACTAGCAAGAGCCAGTCGCCCCGAGGGGGCAAATTCGCGGGGTTGTTCACGCCGGGCCAGCCTTACCCCCGCCACACCTTTTCGTCATACTTGGGCAGCTCGCAACGCAGTTCCCCATCCTGGCGGTATCCCAGCGCGTACGCCGCCTGCATCAGCTGGTGGATCTCGCTCGTCCCTTCGTAGATGATCGCCCCGCGCGAGTTCCGCAGATACCGCTCCACGTCGTACTCGTCGCTATACCCGTAAGCGCCGTGCACCTGGATGGCCTCGTGCGCGGCCTCAAACGACGTATCCGTCGCAAACCACTTCAGCAGCGACGTCTCCTTCGTGTTCCGGATGCCCATGTTCTTCATCCACCCCACCTTCAAGTAGATCAGCCGCCCCAGTTCGTAGTCGCGCACCATGCGGGCGATCTTCTGCTGGATCAATTGGTGCTTCCCGATTTCTCGCCCAAACGTCTTGCGCGTGTTGGCGTATTTCACGCTCGCCTCCAGCGCCGCGCGGATCAACCCGACGGCCCCCGACCCGACCGTGTAGCGCCCATTGTCCAGGCACGACATGGCAATCTTGAACCCCTCACCCTCCTCCCCCAGCCGGTTGCTCATCGGGACGCGCACATCCTGGCAGCTCACCCAGCCCGTCGAGCCGGCCCGCACCCCCAGCTTGCCGTGGATATCGCCGCGGGTCACGCCGGGCCGGTCGGTCTCTATGATGAAGGCGGAGAGCTGGTCGTGTGGATCGGGCCGCTCCGGGTTCGTCCGCGCCACCCACAGAATGTGGTGCGCCTTCGTCGCCAGGCTGATCCACATCTTCTCGCCGTTGACGACGTAGTATTCGCCGCCGCGCTTGGCGGTGGAGGCCATATTCACCACGTCGCTTCCCACCCCCGGCTCAGTCAGCCCGAACATGGCGTACTTTTCGCCCCTGGCTTGCGGCGTCAGAAATTTCTGCTTCTGCTCTTCCGTGCCCCATTGCAGCAGCGCCAGGCTGTTCAGCCCCATGTGGACCGACATGACCACGCGCAGGCTGGTGTCCATCGCCTCCAGTTCTTCGCACACCAGCCCCAGGGTGATGTAGTCGAATCCCTGCCCGCCGTACTTCTCTGGGAGGCAGATACCAAGGATGCCCAATTCGCCCATGCGTGGGAGGATGCGCGGGTGCATGGTCTGAGCGCGGTCGGCCTCTTTAATGACCGGCGCGACTTCCTTCTGGCAAAAATCGCGCACCATCTTCTGCGCTAACAGGTGTTCCTCGCTAAGCGTAAAGTCCATGGTCGGGTTCCTTCCGTTGGTTTAGGTTCCGGATTCCTGCTGCCGATAACGAGCCAGCGCCGCTTCGATGACCGGCTTGGCCTCCAAATCCACCTCGTTGGCCTCATGCTCGACGAGCAGCCGGGGAAAGTCCCACTGGTAAGGGAGGCGATGCGGCGGCGCGGTGATCGTCCGGAACTCACCCACGCAGTGCCATTCCTCCTTCTGGTAAACCATTTCGATGGCCAGGATAGTCAGTTCTTTTTGCGTCGAGGCCAACACCTGGCCGCCCCAAATGGTGGCAACCTTGCCATCTTTGTCCAATTGACGCAACAAGACAATTGACTTTGGTCGATATTTTGAATGTCTCATTTGTCGCCTTCCTGAGCAGCCTAAGAAGCTTTATGACAAGTAATTGTGGAGCAAAGTTGTTGACAAAGGTTTTAATATGTTATATCTTACATGTATATCTTATATCATACACCGGAATAGTCAATTTGGATTCTCATGGCGCAAGAAGATTTCAAACTTCCCCAGGTAGGCAACGGATCTACACTCACTGAAAGAGCCTATGCCACAATAAAGAAATCCATCCTTGACCTGAGTTTGAAGCCAGGCAGTGCGCTGGTCGAGGATACACTGGCTCGCCAACTAGGCACAAGCAAGACTCCAGTTCGAGATGCCCTGTTGGCGCTGGAACGCGACGGCCTGGTCGTCAAAATCCCCTACAAAGGCACCTATGTGGCCGAGGTTGCGCTCCGGGATGCTGTGGAAATCTTTGAATTGCGCGCCGTCCTCGAAGGGCTGGCGGGCCGGCTGGCCACGCGATCATTTTCGCCCAGGGAACTTGATGAAGCGGAAAAGCTGCTGGACGCCGCCGACGAAGCCCGGTCGCGGGGCGATCTTGAGGCCGCTTCACGCTATGGCGCGCAGTTCCACAGAACCATCCACTTGCGGGCCAGTAATCGCCGCCTGCTGCCCATCCTGGAGCAACTGGACGAGCAGTTCGAGCGGCTGCGGCGGATGTCCAACCAGGTCGAAGGGCGATTGGCAAAATCAGGCCACGAGCACCGGCAAGTCCTGGCTGCCCTGCGCGCTGGTGACCCGCTTCAGGTCGAACAGGGCATGCGTTACCACATGGAAAGTGTGATCAAAGATTTTACACTCTCTAACGACGATAGCCAAACCTACCCAGCCGAGTCTCTGCTAAAGGAATTGGTCCCGTGACGATCAACGCCGCGCAAGCCATCGTCGCCGTGTTGCGCGCCTATGAGGTGCAGTATATCTTTGGCGTTCCTGGCGACACCTCCATTCCACTCTACGACGCGCTGCACGAGGCGAGAGGCAGCCTGAACCACATCATGGCCCGCGACGAACGCGGCGCGTCCTATATGGCCGATGTGTATGCCCGGCTGAGCAGCCGTCCAGGCGTCTGCGAGGCCCCCAGCGGGGCTGGGGCCACTTACCTGATCCCGGGCCTGGCCGAGGCGAATGCCTCGTCCATTCCCGTCATCGCTTTTACCTCTGACACGCCTCTCGAAGCGGAGGGCCGCAACGTCCTCACCGAACTCAATCAGGGGCAAATCTTTGAGGCGGTGACGAAGTGGCATACAACCCTCAAACGGGCCGAGCGCGCGCCTGAGGTGATCCGCAAGGCCTTCCGCCTCGCCACGACGGGGCGCCCCGGCCCGGTCCAGATCACCCTCCCCGAGGATGTTCTTGAGGCGCCGGCCGAGGTTGGCGGTCTGTATGCCGAGCCGGCCTGCCGCCAGTTTCCGGCCTACCGCAGCGCGCCAGAGCCGGAGGCGGTGACACGCGCGGCCGAGTTGCTGTTGCAGGCCAAGCGCCCCGTCGTCGTCGCCGGAGGCGGGACGGCCATTTCCGGCGCGTGGGCCGAGCTGACCGAGCTGGCCGAACTTCTCAGCCTGCCCGTAGGTACTTCGATTAATGGGCAGGGCAGCATAGACGAAAACCATCCCCTCAGCCTGGGCGTCGTCGGCGGGAACGGGGCGCGGCCTTACGCCAACAAGGTGGTGACCGAGGCCGATCTGGCGATGTTCGTGGGCTGCAAGACCGATTCCGTCACTACACTCAACTGGACGCTCCCCTCGAACCGGGGCGACGTGAAGATTATTCAGATTGATGTGGACCCGGTTGAGATCGGCAATACCTATCCGGTTTCCGCCGGATTAGCCGGGGACGCCCGCACGGCCTTGCGTTCCCTCAATGCCGAAGTCAAAGGGCGTCTGGCCGCCCTGGGGGATGCCGGCGCGCGTGAGCCATGGGCCGACTTCGCCGCGCTGCGCTCCGCGTGGCGCGCGCAGGAAGAGCCCAAGGCGCTGTCCTCGGCCAGCCCGATCAAGCCCCAGCGCGTGATGCGCGCCCTGCAACAGTGGCTGCCTCCCGACAGCGTTATCGTGGCCGACGCGGGGACGGGCACGCCCTTTACCTCGGCCTTCTATCCCAGCCCAGCGGGGCGGCACATCATCATCCCGCGCGGCTACGGCGGCCTGGGCTATGCTATCCCCGGCGTCGTCGGCGCGAAACTGGCCCGGCCCAATGCGCCGGTCATCGGGTTGGTGGGCGACGGCAGCTTTGGCATGAGCTGTGGTGAACTGGAGACGATCGCTCGCCTCAACCTGCCGGTTGTCCTGCTGGTCTTCAACAACGCGCAGTTCGGCTGGATCAAGACGCTCCAGCATCTGTACCGTGACCAGCGTTATCTTTCGGTGGATTTCTCCGCCGACACCGACTACGCCGCTATCGCCGCAGGGTTTGGCCTGCGCGGCGCGAAGGTGCGCGCGGCCGCCGCACTCGAACCCGCGCTCCAAGCCGCGCTCGCCAGCGAAAAGCCCACGTTGATTGATGTCGTCACCGAGTCCGAAGTCACCGAAACGCCGCCGGTCGCCAAATGGCAGCTGGCCGCGCAGCAGGCGGCGGCCTTGCAGCCATAAAGGCCAGAGCGTGTGTCAAAAATCACCGGCGCTCATGTTTCGAGAACATACCGGATGGGGCTTGCGCCGCCGGGCGTGCGCCCGCCTGTTCTCACGCCGGGTCTCTAGCCAGTCAAGCAAGGAGGTGAGCCACGGAAGCATTGTTCATTTGACTCTGCTCAGATCAGTCTGTATTCTCATGCCGTTCATCTACAGGAGGAGTAACCCATGAAGCGAGTTAGCCAGTTACTGGCTCTCATTATCGCCACGGCGATGCTTGTGACTGCCTGTGGCGGCGCGGCGACCACCGCGGCCCCGGCGACGCAGCCCTCCGCTGCAACCCAGCCCCCGGCTGCGACTCAACCCCCCGCCGCCACCCAGCCGCCAGCCGCTACCGAAGCGCCGAGCGAAATCACGGTCGTCATTGCGAACGATCCTGCTACCCTTGACCCGCAGGTGAGCGAGGACGGCAACGAGCGCGCCGTCAACGACAGCGTCTACGAAACGCTCCTGACCCGCGACGCGGACATGAACATCGTTCCGAATCTGGCTACGGAATATTCTCAGCTGGACGATACGACCTGGCAGTTCAAGCTGCGCGAGGGCGTCACTTTCCACAACGGCGAGCCCTTCAACGCCGACGCCGTGGCCTTCAGCGTCAAGCGCATCATTGACCCTGCCCTCAACTCGGAGCAGGCCTCGTTCTTCGCCACACTGTCAGGCGCCGAAACGGTGGATGACTACACCGTCAACATCCTCACCTCCGGTCCCGACCCTATCCTGCCCGCCCGCATGTATTGGCTGAAAATCGTCGAGCCGAAGCATGCTCAAGGCGACGCCGATACCTTCGCCACCACCCCCATCGGCACCGGTCCCTACAAGTTCGTCAAGTGGGACCGCGGCGTGGAAGTCGTGATCGAGGCCAACCCCGACTACTGGGGCGGCAAGCCGCCGATTGACGTGGTGCACCTGCGCCCGATTCAGGAAGAGTCCACGCGCCTGGCCGCGCTGCAGGCGGGCGAGGTTGACCTGGTCTTCGGCCTGCTGCCCGAGCAGATTGAGCAGGCGCCCGTGGCGGTGCACACGCCTGGTCTGGAATTCCCGATGATTCTGCTGTACAACGGGGAGGACTCGGTCCTGGCCGATGTGCGCCTGCGCCAGGCGATCAACTACGCGGTGGATAAGGAAGCCATCGCGGAGGCCATCTACGGCGGGTTGGCGGTGCTGGCCGATGGCCAGATTCTTACGCCCGGCCACTTCGGTTACAACCCGAACGTGAAGGCCTACCCGTACGATCCCGAAAAGGCCAAGCAACTGATCCAGGAGGCCGGTTACAACGGCGAAGAGATCCGGCTGGAGAGCGAGGCCGGGCGCTGGCTCAAGGACAAAGAGCTGGTAGAAGTCATTGCCGGGCAGTTGACCGAGGTCGGCCTAAACGTCAAAATCAACATCAGCGAGTTCTCCAACTACCTGGAAATCCTGTTCGACAAGGAACATCGCGCGCCGATGATCTTCGTGTCGCACGACAACTCGCTCCTGGACGCGGACCGCACCCTCACGGCGTACTACTCCTGCGAGGGCACCGCGCCGTCGTATTGCAACCCGGAAGTCACGGCGATGATCAACGCCGCCCGCACCGAGACCGACTCGGCCAAGCGTGAGCAGATGTATCACACGATCATTCAGACCGCGTACGACGAAGCGTCGCACCTGTACCTGCTCAACTTCGAGAACATCTACGGCCTCAGCGAGCGCCTCAACTGGACGCCGCGTCTTGACGGCCGCCTGCTGTATGCGACCATGAGCCTGAAATAGCCGATTGCGCTCTGATCACTTGGGCTGGGCCTCGCGCTACGTGAGGCCCAGCCTGTCACCCGCACACGGTTGAACGCTTGAAACAACGAACCGAGGAATGTGACGATGTTTGGTTATCTCCTCCGCCGCTTGCTCTACGCTGTTGTCTCAGTGGTCGCCGTCTCGGTCGCCGTCTTCGTGATCACCCACGCCATCGGCGACCCGGTGAAGATGCTGCTCCCGCTGGAGGCCTCGCAAGAAGAGCGTGACCGCCTGCGCGAGGCCCTGGGTTTCAACGATCCCTTATACGTGCAGTTAGCGCGCTTCAGCCTGGACGCGGCGCGCGGCGACTTTGGCAATTCGCTCTGGCAGCGTGTTCCGGCGCTCCCCTTAGTGATTGAGCGCCTGCCCGCCACCATCGAGTTAGCCTTCGTGGCGATGTTGATCGCCGTGATCCTCGCCGTACCGCTGGGCGTGTTGGCCGCGCTGCGCCCCCGCAGCCTGCTCGACCACGTCTGCAGCATCGGCTCGCTGGTGGGCATGTGCGTGGCCTCCAACTGGCTCGGGCTGATGCTGATCCTGATCTTCGCGGTGCAACTCGGCTGGTTCTTCACCTCCGGCTATGGCACGTGGCGGCACCTGGTCCTGCCTGCCATCACGCTGGCCGCCGCGCCGCTCGGGCGCATCACCCAGATCGTCCGCTCCAGCACACTGGACGAGTTGAACAAAAACTATGTCACCGCCGCGCGCGCCCGTGGGCTGACCGAGCAGGCGGTGATCGTGGGTCACGCGCTCAAAAACGCCGCCATTCCTATCGTGACGCTGAGCGGCTGGGAACTCAGCCGCCTGCTGGCGGGTTTCACCGTCATTGTGGAGGTCGTCTTTGGCTGGCCCGGCGTAGGCCTGCTGGCGATGGATGCGATCCAGCGCCAGGACCTGCCGCTGCTGCAGGCCGATGTCTTTGTGGTCGGCGTCCTCGTCGTCGGACTCAATCTCATCATTGACATGACCTATGGCTGGTTTGACCCGCGCATCCGGTATACGTAGCGGATGGCGGTTAAGGATACCTTGTATTGCCATCGGCGATACGTTCTATGCCATCAGCAAGAGGAGGCCGTATGACCACTACCCTGCGGAACCTGAAATTTCGTGAGCCGCGGCCGGAGACGGCGGAGCACATCCCGGAGCGGCGCTTCCCCTGGCTGCACACGCTGCGGGAAATGTTCCTCGACCTGCTCGGCGACCGCGTAGCCCTTGTGGGGGCGATAGGATTTATTCTTTTTCTGGTGATGGCGATCATGGCCCCGTGGATTGCCAAAGATTACACCAAACAAAACCTGCGCCTGCGCCTGTCGCCGCCAGCGCTGGTTGTCAAGGACGAATTCAACCACCGCTACGCGCTCGGCGGCGATCAGTTGGGCCGCCCGATCCTGGACCGGATCATCCACGGCAGCCGCGTCTCGCTGATGGTGGGCATCGGCGTGGTGCTCGTCACCGGCATCTTTGGGACTGTGCTGGGCGTGCTGGCGGGATACTTCGGGGGCTGGGTGGACAACCTGATCATGCGCTGGGTGGACATCCAAACGGCCTTTCCGGGCCTGCTCGTCGCGCTGACTATCCTGATCATGCTCGGCCCCAACCTGCAAAACATGATGATCGCGCTGATGATCAACGGCTGGATGATCTTCGCCCGCATCGTCCGCGGCATCACGCTCTCCCTGCGGGAAGAAGTCTTCGTCCGGGCGGCGCGCGTCATCGGCGCCAGCGACCTGCGGATTGTCTTCGTCCACATCCTGCCGAACCTGGCGTCGCCCATCCTCACCATCTCGGTCATGGAACTGGCCCGCATTATCCTGGCGGAGGCGGCGTTATCTTTCCTGGGCATGGGCATCCAGCCGCCCGAGTCCTCGTGGGGGCTGATGCTGGCCGACGGGCGCGACTACATGCAAAAGGCCTGGTGGCTGGTGACTTTCCCCGGCGTGGCGATTGCGCTGACCGTGCTCTTCATCAACATGGTCGCCGGCTGGCTGCGCTCGGTCTCCGACCCGCAGCAGCGGTTCAAGAAATTTGGAAAGGCAGAAGCCTAGCCGCGGATGGCCGATAGCCGATGATGGCTGATGGCAGATCGGTTCAGGCCGCCGCTGTCAGCCACTGGCCCCGGAGACACAATGTTTGCCAACATCCTTCTCCCACTGGACGGATCGGAACTGGCCCAGGAGGCCCTGCCCTACGTCGAGGCGCTGGCCCTGCCGCTCAAAGCGGTGGTCCACCTGCTGATGGTCGCGCCCTCGCCCAGCGGGCGGACCGGAGGCGCGTTCAAGGCGGCGGCCGCTTTCCTGACCTCCGTGCAGTTGCCGCGCTCGGAAAATGACCTGGATATTGCCCGCCACCCGGTTTACAAAGAGAGTGAAATGGCGAGCCTGGAGGCCGAGGCCAAGCGCATGCTCCTGCCGGTCGCCGAGCAGCTGAAGGCTAAAGGCATTGAGGCGAAGGCGGAAGTGGCTTTTGGACGCCCGGCGGGCGGCATTCTGCGATACGCGCAGAGCAATAAGATAGATTTGATCGTCATGTCCACGCACGGCGAGGGCGGCCCCGACCCCTATGCCTACGGCCCGACGACCGACCGGGTGGCCCGCCGCGCCCCCTGCCCGGTGATGCTCATCCGGCCGGCAGAAGTGCGCGAACTGCTGCCGCTCCCGAAGATGGAGGAGATTCAGCCATGAGCGCCGAACCTCTGCTTCAGGTGGAAGGTCTCAAGACAATCTTCCACACCAAGGGCAAAGCCGTCACCGCCGTCACCGGCATCAATTTCGAGCTCCAGCAGGGCGAGACGCTGGGCATCGTCGGCGAGAGCGGGTCGGGCAAGAGCGTGACCATGCTCTCGGTGATGCGGCTGATCCCCTCGCCGCCAGGCCGCATCGTCAGCGGCAAGGTGCTCTTCAACGGGCGCGACCTGCTGCAATTGAGCAAGGACGAGATGCGGCGCGTGCGCGGCAAAGAGATCGCCATGATCTTTCAGGATCCCATGACCTCGCTCAACCCGGTCCTCACCATCAACCAGCAGCTGAGCGAGGCCGTGCGGGTCCACCTCGGGCTGGATCGCCCGGCCGCCCGCGCCCGGGCGCTCGAACTGCTGCAACTGGTCGGCATCCCCGACGCCGCCAATCGCCTCGACGACTATCCCCACCAGTTCTCCGGCGGGATGCGCCAGCGCGTGATGATCGCCATGGGCCTCTCGTGCAATCCCAAGCTCCTGATCGCCGACGAGCCGACGACCGCCCTCGACGTGACCATTCAGGCGCAGATCACCGCCCTCGTCAAGCGCCTGCGCGACGAGATCGGCATGTCCGTCATCTGGATCACCCATGACCTCGGCATCGTCGCCGGGCTGGCTGACCGGATCATCGTGATGTACGCCGGGCACGTGATGGAGAACGCGCCGATCGAAGAGCTATACGACAACCCGCGCCATCCCTATACGCTCGGGTTGCTCGACGCGATCCCTCGGCTGGACACCGCCGGGTCCAAGCGCTTGACGCCCATCCCCGGCCTCCCGCCCGACCTGGCCAACCCGCCGCAGGGCTGTCCCTTCGTCCCGCGCTGTCCATTCCGCATCGAGAAATGCTTCACCGAACGGCCCACGCCGATGCTCATTGCGCCGCAGCATTACAGCGCGTGCTGGGTGGATGTGACGCAAGCAGAGGGTGCTCCCCATGAACACGCCCACGCCTGACGGCCATTCAGTTTTGCTCGACGTCCG
>DATDRS010000371.1:0-6675 GCA_035291605.1 Anaerolineales bacterium
GCCATAGTGAACCGGGATGGCTCGGCTGCCTAAAAGAAGTTGAAAAGTCCAGGCGCTCATCTGGGCAAGTTCACGCGCTTTGCCGAAAGATAGCCGGCCTTGTTGGAACAGATGGATGGCTAATTCGCGCCGTATTTCTTCCGGCGTCATTCGCGCCGCGCGCAGCACTTCACGGGGAATTGAAATTGAGACAAGGGCGTCCATTGGCATCTTCCTCGAAATATCAACTGAGCGTAAAAGGGAGCGTCTCTATTTTACCCCTTTATCCCCTTCTGGTCTCGGCCCAATAAGTCACAAATCTAAATCAGCAATAGTCAGTGTGCTGATAGGCTGGCTGGGGGGGGTAAGGATATGGTGGGTCATCTCGGCCTTCCTGCGCGACGCCAAGCGTCATCTTCCAGAAACCAGTGGGGCCTTTCGGCTCTGGGGCCTGACTCAATGATACCAGAAGTGATGTCTCCGTTGTAATAATACTGAGACCTCATCGCTTTCCATAGCAAGTGCCAAATACGCCAGCTGGCGACCAGAATGTCCAGTTTCCTTCTACGATGACCTGTTCGCGCATATACACAACGCCATCCAATGCGATAGTAACTTCCCAAACGCCGGAGTGCAAACCATCTGGCTCAGATAATGTCACATTGTCTATTCCTGTTGCTGGACCAGGCCATGTGCAATCATACCGAACCCATTCTTGGCCAGTCATAGTCCAGGCGCGAACATAATGGGTTCCCACAGGAACGTTTTCATACCTCCACTGTAAATGAAGCTTTGTGATGCGTTCCGGAAAAGCACGAGTTGAATTTGTTCCATCACAGGGCCTTGCACAGGCCATGAAGGCGTAGAATCTGGGCGTTAGAGTTAAAGTTGTTGTGGGGAGGACAAGCGCAGGTAAAGGTGTAGCCACTGAAGTAAGGTTCGAGCGACATTCTTCCAGCCTATCTTCCCAGATCCACCCTAGGCTGTTGCCGCTTTGGACCAGGCTCACTTCCCACCACCAGCCTGAGTAGTCGATATCTGACCGAACACGACCCCATCTTGGGCCGCCGATGATATAGAGGGCAATCCCAGCAGGCAGTGCTTTTGCAGATGATGCTCTTGTCACATCGGGTTGTGACCAGGGACGAGTATTCTCAAGAGCATGAACTGCTTGTCCGTTGCTAAGTTGGCAGGCTATGTCTCCCGTGTTGCTGACGAAAGGGGTAGCCAAGCTGGTAGTGCTTGGCACAGTTGTTGGTGTCGGCGGCATGGAGGTTGCAGTTGGAGGCATCGAGGTTTCGGTCGCTGTCGGCAGTAAAGATGTGAAGCCCAGTGTTGGCCTCTGTATAGATACAGCAGCGAGGGCGGCGGCCGTCTGCGTAGCTGCACGATTGGCGAGCAGTCCTCCGCCGAACACTGACGCCAAGCTGATCAGCGCGACGAGCATGAGCAATCCCACCGCTACCAAAATCCAAATCGGCAACGCGACCTTCGGTTTGACAACTGGCTGAGGCGCTCCCGCCTGCGCCGCCTCAACCGGCGCAACTGTGGCTTTGGATTGTACCGCCTCCTCCGCAAAAGTAGAGACAGTCTCGGCAGGCGCGCTAGGGAGTTGCGCTGTCTCCGGTATTGCCGCTTGCAGTGCGCGCACCATCTCGCCTGCCGTCGCAAAGCGGTCTTCAGGGTTTTTGGTCAGCGCCTTCAAAATCACGCGCTCGACGACCTCGGGGATGGCAGGGTTGATCGTGCTCGGCGGCGGCAGGGGGTCGCTAATGTGCTTGATCATCACCGCCATCGGCGTCTCGGCCTGATAGGGCGCCCGCCCGGTCGCCATTTCGTACAGGATCACCCCCAGCGAATAGACGTCGCTCCGCGCGTCCAACGTCTGTCCCATTCCTTGCTCGGGCGACATGTAGGCGGGCGTGCCCATGATCGCGCCCGAAGTCGTCAGATGCAGCGACCCTTCCATGATCTTCGCCAACCCGAAGTCAGTCAGCAAGCAGTTGCCGCTTTCATCCATCAGCACGTTGCTCGGTTTTACGTCGCGGTGAATCAAGCCGTGCGCGTGGGCGTAGTCGAGCGCGCCGCCGATCTGTGAAATGGCAGCGCGGATTTGCGTCCAGGGGAGCGGCGCGCCAATCAGGAGATCGGTAAGCGTACCGCTCTGGATGAACGGCATGACGAGATAGGTGTAGCCGTCGGCTTCGCCGAAGTCGTGCACCGGGAGGATATGGGGATGCTGGAGTTTGGCGATGACTTTGGCTTCTTGCTGGAAGCGGGCGACGAACAGGGGATCGCTGGCGAAGTGGCGCGGCAGAATCTTGAGCGCGACGTAGCGGTCCATGGCGGGGTGGTAGGCTTTATACACCGCCGCCATGCCGCCCTCGCCCAGCGGCGCGATGACTTGATACGAGCCGAGTTGTTTGCCGGTGAGGTCTTCCATGTCATTCCTCAATCAACCCCTGCCATGTTGCGCCTGTAGCCGGAATCCTTGCGGAGCCGCTACCAGTATAGCCCCGCTTTCGCCTCGCTCCAAGACTTGTTATATACTCCCATTGCCTCCGAAGTCGGAGAAGGCTAATCCGTTTTGCCATCCGCCATCTGCTATCCGCCATTCGCTATTGGCTAATGACCTGGGCCACCGATCACATCTTCGCCGCGGGAGGGGATTTTGTGCTGGACGGCTGGCGCGAGTTTCAGAGCCAGACCGGGGTCAGCGCGGTCGTCGTGGTTTCGACTGAGGGCCTGGGGCCGTTTAGTGACCCTCTGCCGTGGGCGACGCTTTGGCTTCCGGTGGAAGATGAGGGCCAATACACGCTCGATCATCTCACGCTGGGGACGCAGTTCATACAAACGGCGCTCGCCGCCGGGCGCAAGGTGCTGCTCTACGCCCCCAAGGGGGTCCACCGCACCCGCCCGCTCGTCGCCGCGCATCTCATCGCCAGGGGCAAATCGGTGGCGCGCGTCGTCCGCGAGATGGAGCAGAAACCCTGGCTGCCGCCTTACAAAGGCGATGCAGCGTTGCTCGAGCAATTCAGTTCATCCCTCAGTGAGCGGATGCGGGATTGAGAGATCATCTCTTGGTCGCATCCGCTTCATCCGTTGAGAAAAACAAGAGGTGGTTGCTATGGACACTGTCTACATCGGCATTGACCCGACGGCCGGAAGCCGCCCGATTGATTATGTGGTGATTGACGGCGGCCTGCACTTTGTCGCGCGCGGCCTCGGCAAGGTTGACCAGGTGCTTGAAGTCGTTCGGTCGTATCCCTCGGCCGTCGTCGCCGTGGATGCGCCGCAAAGCCCGAACGCCGGACTGATGGCCGACCCCGCGCGCCGCGAGAGTTATGGCCTGCCCACAAACACCAAAACCTGGGCGGACTTCAAAGTTTGTGAGTACGAGCTGCGCCGGAGGGGCATCCGGCTGTACCGCACCCCCGGCGAGGTCGAGGCCGCGCCCAAGTGGATGCAGTTGGGGTTCCGATTATACGAGGCCCTCAAAGCCGACGGCTACAGAACTTATCAGCCTTACTCCGACGCGCCCCAGCAAGTGCTCGAAGTCCACCCGCACGCCTCCTACGCCGTCCTGCTCGGCCATATCCCCTTTCTGAAGGACTCGCTCGAAGGGCGCATGCAACGGCAGTTGGTGCTCTTCAACGAAGGCCTCGACGTCCCCGACCCGATGGACTGCTTCGAGGAAATCACGCGCCATCATCTGCTGGAAGGCACGCTCACCCTTCCCGGCCTTCTCACGCACGACGAGCTCGACGCGCTTATCTCCGCCTACACGGCCTGCCTCGCCGCGCTCCACCCGGAGCGCATCACCCTCGCCGGCGATCCCGCCGAAGGCCAGATCGTCGTGCCTGTCGCGCCCGCCGACTTCAAAGCAGTCTACCGCTGACATGCCCTTCGCCTCCGTCAATGGCATCCATCTGCGCTATGACGTGGCGGGCCGGGCCGCGCCGCGCTCGCCCCCCGTCGTGTTCCTCCACGGCCTCGGCTCGTCGGCGGCGGATTGGGCGCTGCAAGTTCCTGTTTTTGCAGAACGCTATCGCGTCATCACGCTCGATTTGCGGGCGCATGGAGAATCCACTGACTCGACCGGGCGCTTCACCGTCGAGCAGATGGCCGACGACGTTGGCGGGCTGCTCGCCCAACTGAACGAACCGCCGGCCCACGTGGTCGCGCTGTCGCTCGGCGGCTGCGTGGCCCTCGCGTTGGCCCTCCACCATCCGGCGCGCGTCCGGTCGCTCACCCTCGTCAACGCTTTCGCCAAATACACGCCCGTCGGCCTGCGCGGCGCGCTGCGGTCGCTGAGGCGTATGTGGCTGCTCTGGTTCGCGCCCATGTCCAGCGTCGCCGACTTCGTCGCGCGCGGCCTGTTCCCCAAACCCGAACAGCGCCCCTATTACGAGGCCGCCGTCGCCAGCCTGAGCAAAAACCGCCGGAGCACTTACTTCGCTTCCATCCGCGCTATCCTCGCGTTCAACGCGCTGGACCAGCTCCATGCGATCCGGCAGCCGACCCTCATCGTCGCTGGAGATCGTGACCAGACGGTTCCCAGGTCAGCGCAAACGGCTTTGCACCGCGCCATCCCCGGCTCGCGCCTCCTCGTCGCCCCCGACTCCGGCCACGCCACGCCATACGACCAGGCCGAACTCTTTAACCGCGCCGTGCTCGAATTCATCGCCGCCTACTGAGACGGCTCTGCCGGGGCAGGCGCAGCCCTGGCTCGAGAGCGGCAGGCCACATCTTACCCATCAGGATCAATAGGTGATCTCGCACATCACGGCGGCGGTGTCTCCTTCGGCTCCAGCGTGCGCGTCGGGTTAGACGTGGGGGGAGCCTCCGTCTCAGTGGGCGGCACAGGGCTGGGTGGTGGAGCCGTGTCCGATGGCGGAATGCCCGTAGGCGGTTCGGTAGGCGGCGCGGGGGTGGGCTGGGGAGGCGGCCCATCCCCGCCGCCGCCCGATGGTGGTGGTGACGGCGGCGCCGACGTGTTGGTGGGCGGCGGCGGCGTGGATGTGGCCGTGGCAGGCGGCACAGTGGTCCTCGCCGGCGGGCGCGTACTCGTCGGGGAGGGTGTGGGGGAGGCAGGAATGAGGGTGGCGCTGGGGGGCGGTCGGATAGTTGGCAAGGGGGTCCACGTCGAGGTGGCTGTGGGCGACGGAGGCTGGCTGGGCGCGGCGGTCAGCGTGGCGACCAGGGTGATGCTCTCTGGGCTTTCGGCGAGAAAATCGGCCACCGCGGTTTCCGGGAGATCCGATTGGGTCGCCGTGGTGCCGTAATCGGCGAGGACAAGCTGTTGCATAGCGCCCAGGGGGCGATTAAACATCCCATTCTTGACGTAGCAGGAACCCGCCAGACATTTGACGATTAAGGCACTGTCCCCCGCATTGGTCGGACTGCGTGCGTATTCGATCATGGCGTAAGAGCCGAGGACGGTGACATTGCCGAGCGGATTCTCGACTTCGAGCGAGCCTCCGGCGAGGCTGACCAGGATTGCGCCGGTGACCAGTTGGAGAGTGATGAAAACGCCGTCCTTGGCCGTGAATTTTTCCAGAGTGACGATGGTTTGGGGAGAGAGGCGGATGAGAGTGCGCCGATCGAAATTGATTCTGACCTTGGATTGGTCGCCCGTCGCAATGGTGCTGCCCACGACCACGCCATAGCCCTCGGTCGCCGGAGTCATCGCGGCGTCGGTGGAAGGGCGCGCCAGGACGACGTTCACAACATCGCCCAGGACAGCCGCAGTGGGCACGGGGGTGGGCGTGCTCCGAGGGCCGCACGCCGCCAGCAGGCTGAGGGCCAGGCTGAGGCTGACTGCCATGAATTGTCGGAGCCGACAGCGCGTCGTCATTCTGGCCTCCGTGGGTCGGGCGAGCGCCTGCCTTCGGGCGCCAAACCCGAATTGACCGCCGGAGCATTACGCTCCATAAGAGGTAGATACACCTTGCGGAGGGGGGCGCCGCATACTTCTAGCGCCCAAGCGTTGAGCGTGCCAACATCAACAGGCTGACGATCCACGATGCGCAGTTTCCATATCCCGGCTGAGGAAAGCCCTTGCAATTGAGAGAGGAAATTATCCGGGCGGAAATCTCCTGTGAAGGGCGCCGTTCCGCTGATAATCGGTGTCGAGTAATTGTCGTTTAAGCGAGTGTTGATAAAGTTGTCGCCGCTCCCGCCCACGCTGTCCACGATCAAGATCCCCCTCCCATTGGGAGCCACCAGGCTGATCTGCAGGTCGCCAGTGGCAGTGTGCAGCAATTGATCCACCCTCACGCTCAGGTCGGTGAGGATCACCCCGGGTTGGGGAATGATTAATGCCGAGTCCACCTCGCCTGGCGTGGAAATGGAAATAGCATCTGGGATAGCTTTGGGCACATCGGCGCTGGCGAAGAGGAAACATCCTGCGTGCGGCGTGGCGGTGGCCGTGGGGGAGCTGGTTGCCGTCGGTGTGCTCGTCATGGTTGGAGTACGGGTTGGCGTCCTGGTCGGCGTGGCTGTAGGGGTACGGCTCGGCGTCGGGGTAGACGTGCGCGTGGCGGTGGACGTTTTCGTCGGCGTCGGAGTATGAGTCGGAGTATGAGTTGGCGTGGAGGTCTTCGTCACCGTCAGGGTCGGGGTAGGAGTCCGTGTCGGAGTCCGAGTTGATGTAGGCGTCTTCGTAACCGTCGGCGTCGGGGTGTGAGTTGATGT
>DATDRS010000372.1:0-6288 GCA_035291605.1 Anaerolineales bacterium
ACTCGTACCGCAGCGCCTCTGCGGGCATCACGCGCGAGGCTTGCAGGGCGGGGAGCCAGGTCATCAGCAGCGCCATGCCATAGGCCACGCCGACCGTCAGGGCCATTGAGTCCCAGGGGATTTGGAATTGCAGGCCTGGCACTTCTTCGGCCGTGTCCATGATCATGTGATAGGCGGGTATCAGCGCCAACACCGCGCCGAGGCCGATGCCCAACAGAGCCACAAACGAGGCCTCAATCAGGAAACTCAGCCCGACCATCTCTTTCTGGAATCCCAACGCGCGCAGCATCCCGATCTGTTGCCGCCGTTCGACGACCGCGCGGGTGCTGGCCACGCCCAGCGCCGCCACGCCGACCACCAGCCCCAGCGTGAGGAAGCCCTGCAGCAGGATTTCGATGACGCGCTGGCTCTTCTGCTGCTCCCGGATTTCGGCTACCTGATCTACACTCTGCAGGCCGTATTTCAGAAAGGCGCTCTCCAGCGCGCGGCTCGCAGACTCCGGGTCAACGCCCTCCGCCAGCCGGATGTAGTGGGTGGTGAGCGCGAGCGGGCTGGGCAGGGCCGCGTCGAGCGTGGCCTGCGAGGTGAGCAGGCCGCCGAAGATGAAGGTGGAAGAATCGAGGACGCCGATAATGGTCACGCGGAACGTTGCCTTGCTGGCCGGGTCGCGCACCTCGACGGTGATCGGCGGCATCGTCTCGTCCTCGATGTACACCCCCTGCAGCTTGAAAGTCGGCCCGCCAATGATGATGCTGGTGGTCTGGCGGGAGAGGACGGCGTACCGGTCTATGACTGCGAAGCCAGGGCGGTCGCGCAGCGCGCGCCACACCTCCGCCGCTGAGTGGTAGCCCTCCGCCATCACGGCGAAGTCGTAGCTTACGCTCTCCAGATAGGCCGCGTCCCCGCCCGTCACCGGATACCCGTGCCACTGGTCGCCAGATTGGCGCAGGTCGAAGAACGTGTGCGACTGCGCGGCGACGACGGGATAGTCGGCTCTGCGCAGGCGCGGGTTGGCGGCGATGGCTTTCGCGAGGTCCGGCACAGGGTTGGCGGCGCTGGTCCCAACGCGCAGGTCAAAGCCGCCCGTCAGCGCGTCGGTGTTGGCGAAAAAGGCTTCGTTCGTTTTGAAGGCCGTAGCGATGAAGATCACGCTAAAGACAACGATGGCGAACATGCCCACGGTCAGGCCGGTGCGGAAACGGCTGGCGAGCGGATAGGCGACCGCCATGCGCAGGACGGGCGCGAGATGGCGCGCGCCGCCGAGCAACCTCAAGATGGCCCACAACAGCAGGTCGGCGTTGTACATCACCACCATCACCGCCCCAGCCACGAGCAGCATCCCCGAAATGAAAAACATCTCCGGGCCAGTGGTGAGGTCTTTGATTCCAAATGCGTCGAAGGGGAGCGACCAGAAGATGGCCAGCAAGCCTCCCATCAGTGTGAAGGCCACGCGGTCTCCCAGACCAGGTCGCTTTTTAAGCAGCCAGTTGAGCAGACCACGCGCCATCAGGCCGCCACCGATGAGAGTGAAGGACACGCCAAGGCCATAACCTGCGCTGCTGGAGGCCCGCAAACCCGCCGACAACATCGCGAGGCCCAGCAACAGCGTCAACGGGCCGCCCCTGAACCCGGCCAGGATCATGCGCAGTACGCTGAGCGGGGCCTCCACCATCCACGACCTCAACGCGCGACGGAGGCGCAGCCGGCGCAACTCGTGGAAGCCACGGGCGACGATACGCAGGGGAGCGAGCAACCGATCGCGGAGGCGCGTGGGGGGCGAGGGAGGCTCCGGCAGATCGCGGATGGCGGCGACGATGTTCAATCGGCTGACCTTATAGGATGAGAAAACCACGGTCGCAAAGGTGACCAGCATGCCGAGCGAATACGAGATGACGAGGCTTCGAGGGGTGTAGTGCGGCTGAATGGTGAGATCAATTTCCGAGGCGAACGCCTGTCCCAGCGTCATCGCGATCAACAACCCGACCCCAACGCCCAGCCCCACGCCCACGGCGGCGGCGGCGATGTCGTAGGCCGTACCCTCGAAGACGAACATCTCCACGAGGTGGCGCCGCTGCGCGCCGACCGCGCGCGTCATGCCCATCTCCGACTTACGCTCGGCGGCGAGCATGACGAAGATGAGGAAGATCAACAGCATCCCGGCGGCGATGCTGAACAGACCGGTGACGACGAAAATGGCCGTGAACGCGCTGGCGATCTGCTCGGCCTGGTCCAGGTTGTCCCACTTGACGTCATCCACGACCATCTCGGACAGGTTCTCGAACAGCCACCCGAGCCGGTCGCGCGCCGCCGGGCCGCGCCAGTTCGCCTCGGCCAGGAGAGTCTGCAATTGCTCGCCCAGCCCTTGGTCGGCCAGCAGGCTGCGCACTTTTGGCGTCAGGCTTTCAGCCTCCAATCCCGCGGCCAGCGCGAGCGCATCTTGCTGAAAGTTTCCGCCCCAGGTGGCGGCGCGGCGCAGAGCCTGGGCCGCCGTCCCGTCCTCTGTCAACAGGTCAAACAGTTCGCGCATGACTTTGGGGTCGGTGAGCAATCCGCGCAGATGAGCGGTGACTTCCTGGCTGAGGTCGGCGCCCATGAGCACGTCTCCGGCGTTGGAGATGGAAATCAAGTTGATTTTGCCGCGCTGGTCGAAGAGCGCTTGCGCGCGCCGGAGCGGCAGTATCAGCCGAGGGTTGACGCCCCCGGGGACGATGGCGCGCAGGAAGACCGTCGTCGGTTTCGGGTCAGCGTACAGCTTCAATTCGTCGCCAGGCATGGCATCCAGCGCTTTAGCCGCCGCAGGATTGAGATAGATCTCGTTGGCTGCCAGGTCATTGAGATTCAGCGGGGCGCTGCGCGCTTCAGCCAGATCGCTTGGTGTCAGCACGCTGGCGTCCTCCGGACGCAGGCCGATGACCTCGAGACCACTGACGCTGCGGCGATGCGTGACGTTGACGACTGGGACGGTTCCGCGGACGACCGGCGCGATCCAATCCACCAGTGGGTAGTCGGCTAACTCGCGGGACAGCTGCTCGAAGCGGGCGATTTTGAAATAGCCCTGTTCTCCGCTCCCCCGGACCCATTCATCCGTTTCGCCCAGGTCCTGGACCGTGAGCGAGCGGATGGTGTGTGAGAGCGTATCGCCCGTGACGAAAGCGGCGGTGATGATCAGCGTCGCCAGCATCAGCCCGAAGACGATGAGCGCGGACTGCACGCGGCGGCGCGGGATAGGGCGCAGGCCCAGTTTGAACATCACGCGCCCGCGCCAGGCCAGCAGGGCCAGCCCGGCCAGCACGGCCGCCAGCGCCGAACCGAGTCCGGCGGCGATGAGATTCATGTCGAGGCCGAAGAGCTTTTCCATAAGTCGTTTTCGATCAACCCATCCCTCATCCGCACGATGCGCCCGCAGCGCCCGCCCACGCTCCGGTCGTGTGTGACCAGGATGAAAGTCAAATTCTGTTCGCGGTTCAGGCGCACGAGCAAATCCATGACCGCGCCGGAAGTTTCGGAATCGAGGTCGCCGGTCGGCTCGTCCGCCCAGACGATGGCCGGGCGGTTGACGAGCGCGCGGGCGATGGTCGTGCGCTGGCGCTCGCCGCCGGAGAGGGCCGAGGGCCGATGGTGCGCGCGCTCCGCCAGGCCGACCTGGGCGAGCGCCTCCGACGCGCGGGCGCGCGCCTCAGGTGGTCGCGCCCCCGCCACCAGCAAGGGCAGTTCGATGTTTTCCACTGCGCTCAACACGGGGAGCAGGTTGTAAAACTGAAAGACGAAACCCATGCGCCGGGCGCGGTAATCGGTCCGTTCCCTATCGGACATGGAGGACAGCGACGCGCCCTCAATCGTGATCTCGCCCGCATCGGCGGCGTCCAAGCCGGAGAGGCAGTTGAGCAGCGTGGTCTTCCCGCAGCCTGACGGCCCCATCACCGCGATCATCTCGCCGCGCTTCACGCTCAGGTCAATCCCGCGCAGCGCAGGCACGGCGACAACGCCGGTGTGGTACGTCTTGTGGATGCCGATGGCCTGAATAATGAAGTCGTCATTCATCGTTCCTCTTGCTCTTCATACAGAGAACTCCGAGCCGCGGTTCATACGGGCTATGTCTCCCCTGACAATAAAGAAGATGGTCAGGGAAGACCAATTGAGCAGATCAAGGGTTCTCATCCGAGAGCTTGTATATCCCATCGTGGGGGTGCACGCGCTGAATGACTTTCAACGCGATTTCCTGCCCCGGCCCGGCCTCGTTCACCGGCTGGTGTTCAATTTGCAGAGACGTGACCTCTTGCCTGAAGTCGGTCGAGTGGCCGAGGATGTGCACGGTGTCACCCACGCGGATCGTGTCTGTGAGCATGATCACCGCCACGTTGATATGGTTATAGTAGTGTACCACTTGACCAATACGATTGCCGGACATGGTTGTTGCCTCCTTTCCAAAGCCGGTGGCTATCGTCAGCGGACTTGCTCCCCTACCGCCTTTAGCACTCTCAGCGCCCTCAGCGTCACCCACTTGCTCGGTTGCCCCTTCTCTTCGATGTCCACCCACATCTTGCCGTTGAGGCTGTGTTTCAGCAGCCAGCGCCCATCCGGGCCGCGCTTCGAGAGCACCAGGGCGACCGCGTCCTTCAAGCGCGGGTCGCGTCCACAGCCCGCCTCACCCAGCGCCAGCATAGCCTCCAACACATCGGAAGTGTATGAGAGCGGAAAACCAAACTTGAACCACTCGCCGCTCACTCGGATAGTGTAAGGGTAGTCGGCCTCTGCCAGGCTACGGCTGAGGAGGAACTCGACGGCCATTCGGGTCGCCTTCTTCACACGACTCGTCCGCAGTTCCGGCGGGAGGCCGACGAGCGCGCGCAACGCCTTGACTGCTCCCCAGGCGCACGGCTGGCCCTCGTTCACACCGCACCGGAAGCCCGGCCCTTGCACGGTAGAGGCGTACCACCTGTCGAAGTCATCGCCGGTGATTGATCCGGCGAGCCACTCGACGGCGTGCTGCACTCGCTCATCGCCAGCGTACCCCAGCGTGGTGAGCGCCCAGATCAAATTCCCGTTCAGGCAATGCACTGCCCCGCTGGGGACTGCGCCGGCACTGGCCGAGAAGCCGCCGTGCGCGGCCTGTGAATGCGAGAGGAGATACTTGACGCCGCGCTGGATTTGGCGGTTACGCCCGTCTGCGCCGAGTTCGGCGAGAAAGAGGATTTGCCACGCGGTGGACTGGTATTTGGGCCCATACCCGACGCCCGGTTTGCTCCACCAGCCCTCCGGGTGCTGGGCGGCAAGAATCTTCTTCACCAACTCACCGCGCATGATGGCTCGTCGCGCAGCCTGCACCTCGCGATCGTCCTCGGGCCGATTGAGCAAATGTCTGAGAGCGAAATAACGCACTGAAGGGCTGTCCTTCTCCAAGAGCCATTCTGTTATTTTGTCCATGAGATCTGCTCCTGAAAGCTCGCGCTTGGGCAGCAACCTGTTTGCTCAATCATATCACCCCCCGGTGAAAAGAAAGCGGACGAACTTGCCTGCGTCCCGCCATCGCGGCCAGAACGCCGGGACTCTCCGGCGATACTCGGCGTAGCCTTCTCCAAACCGTTCGATCAACTCCGGCTCCTCCAGCAGCCGCAGCCAGAGCGTCAGGCCAACGGGCATGAACAGGCCAAACAGGACAGAGAACCACGTCCCGCGCCACAGCCCGAAGGCCATGCCCATCCTGATCGCGCCCGAATAAGCCGGGTGACGCAATACGCCGTAGATGGACGAGTTCACCAGGCGGCTCTCGGCGGGGAAATAGACGTACAGCATCGCCAGGTTGTCCATTCCCAGGACGATGTATGCCCGCACATAGAGCAGGAGGCCGGTGACCAGAAGATATAGGCCGATCATGGAGGCCAGCGGGGTCAGCCATCCCGACCAAACCCGCTCTCCCGGCAGATATAGATTGTGGAAGATGGCGGCGAACATGCACGGCAGGCCCGGCAGCATGAAGCGCGCGAAAGCGTTGCGGTAGGCGAGCGCGCCGTATTTCTCCCGATACTCGCGCCGCCGCCAGAAGAACTGCGCGGCGACCAGAAAGCCGATGATCACGGCGGCGATCTGGCCCAGCGGACTCCAACGCAGCCACAGTTGGTCGGCAATCACCATGACCGCCGTCGCCGCCGCGAAAAAGGCAAGCGCCGTGAGCCCGATGAGCGGGCCGCGTCCGGCGCGCAGGTCGGGCACGTGGGCGATAAGGATGTCTCTGCCCGTCATACGATCATCTCGCCCTGAGCGCGGCCAACCTAAGCAGGAGCCACGCCA
>DATDRS010000373.1:0-14918 GCA_035291605.1 Anaerolineales bacterium
ATCGAGGGCGATGCAGTCCTGGCCTACGCGCCCGAAGCCCGCGTGCCGCGCGGCGAGACCTTGCTCGAACTGCTCGAGGCCACCTACGCCGCGTTCAAGGACCGGCTTACCAGCATCAGCCGCCGCATGACCTGCACCTGCGCGGCCTGTCGCAACGTCACCACGCTCGACCTCAAGTTCCTCGTCCATCACGGCGAGTATCTGACGCATCACATTCACGACTACCCTGAGCTGCTGGGCCTCGCCCCCCTGTTCGTCCGCGAACGTGAATGGAAAGAGCCGGTGGCGCAGGCCGTCGGCTGGCGGAGTTACGCGCTGTTCACTGCCGACAGCCTCGCGCATCTGGGCCTGCCGCCCGAGGGGTTGCCGGTCCTGGAGTTCTCAAACGGCCAGGTCAAGACCTATGGCCTGAACCTCGGGGCCTGGTATCAGGCCATGCTGGAAGCCCGGCGGGTAATGATCTCGCCCGACGAAGCCGACGCCATCTTCACCCATGACCTGGCCGCGCCCCCGCCCGTGGCCTGGGAATGGTTGAACGACCCACAAAAGCGCAACCGGTGGTATTTGTCTCTCTTGCATTGGACGGCGCGGGCGCGCCCTGGCGGCCGCACCGGGCCGGGCGCGGTCAATCATTGCGATCACGGCGCCGGCGCGGCCCTGGAGACCGTCCTCGACTGGCGGCCTTTTGACTACTTCACGGTCGAAATGCGCATCACCCCGGGGGGCCTCATCCTCCTCGTGACGACGCAGCTCGAGCCGCTACCCGCGGACCGGACCCGCCTGCGCTTCTGCCTGCGCCTGCAAAAGCCGTCGGCGCGCTGGCTGGCCCGCCCGCTCTGCGGCCTCATGGTTCAGGTCCTCAGATATGGCATGAACCAGCTCGACCGCTTACTGGCGCAGGAAAAGTAACGTCCCCACTAAAACAAGCCGCCGCTCTGAAGGCGGCGTGCGGAGTACCTGTGCACCAATGATTGGGAGGCGAGGCCGGAGCCACAAGGGGACGGCGCTAAGCGCTCCATACATCCTTGCGGAAACTGTTGACTCCCGACGCTCAATCCGTTCAGGCGCGGCTTGCATTTTTACGATAGCACGGGCATGTTAGAACAACAATAGCAGTTTGTCACTATTGGGGGATGAAGTCTGTCCTAATGGGCGGAGAAGCCGTGGATGTCACTGGTTACATACCCGCCTCATCCATACACCTCCGGGTTAGCACAGTGCGGCAAGCGCTTCCCCTCCAGCCCGGCCAGCAAATTCCCGCAGGCGCGCTCGGCCATGCGTCGGCGCGTCCCGTGCGTCGCCGAGCCGATGTGCGGCGCGATCAGGCAGTTCCCCAGGCGGTAAAGCGGGTGGTCGGGCGGCAAGGGTTCGGGGTCGGTCACGTCGAGCGCCGCGCCCGCAATCCAGCCCTCGCTCAACGCGCGGTAGAGCGCCGCCGCCTCCACCACCGGGCCGCGCGCCGCGTTGACCAGGATCGCCGTCGGCTTCATCGCGCGGAGAGCCTGTTCGCCGATCAACCCGCGCGTTTCGGCGGTGAGCGGCACATGCAGGCTGACGAAATCGCTCTCCCGCAAAAGTGTCTCCAGGGTGACACGAATCGCGCTCAGGCGCGCCTCGACTTCGGGATGCGCGCTCCGGCTGGCGTAGATGATCCGCAGCCCAAAACCCTGCGCCCGCGCGGCCACCGCCGCCCCGATTTTCCCCATCCCGACGATCCCCAGCGTCGCCCCGTTCAGGTCCGCGCCCAGCCACCCGGTCGGCGACCACGTCGTCCATCGGCCGGCTTTGGCGTCGGCGCTGGCCTCGGGCAGCCGCCGCGCAGCCGAGAGCAGCAGCGCCATGGTCATGTCCGCCGTGCTTTCGGTCAGCACGCCGGGTGTGTTCCCCACCGGGAGGCCGCGCCGGGTGCAGGCGGCGAGGTCAATGTTGTCCACGCCCACGGCCATGTTGCTCACCACGCGCAGGCGCGGCGCCTGGCCCAACAGCGCCTCGTCCACACGGTCTGTGAGCAGCGTAAACAGCCCCTCGGCCTCGGCCAGATGATCCGTTAGCGAGGCGATGCCCGATGCGCCAGTGACCGTGCGGACCCGGCTATCCAGCGACGCAAGCCAACCCTCCGGCAGCGTGCGGCCGATGAGGACGAGGGGCAGAGGCGGGTTGACCATAGACACGGAGGCTGCGATCAATATCCGGCCTGCAGGTCCACCCGGTTGGGGATGCGTTCACCACGTGCGGCGGCGTTGAGAAGCGCGGCCAGGTGGGCCATGCGATGTGCTGTGATCGCCATCGAGTCGCCGGCCCGATGTGGGCTGAGGGCTACGTTGTCCAGTTCGTGAAACGGAAAGCGCGAGGGGGGTGTGCTCCTCCGGGAGGCCTCGTCCGTCGGATAGTTGTACCAGACATCCAGGCCCGCCGCGCCGAGCGCGCCCGAGCTTAAGGCGGCGTAGAGCGCCGCCTCGTCCACGATTGGCCCGCGCCCCACGTTGACCAGGATGGCTTGCGGGGGCAGGAGCGCCAGCTCCGCCGCGCCGATCAGCCCATGGGTGTCAGGAGTGAGGGACAGGGTGATGATGAGGGCATTCGACTGCAGCAGCAGACGCCGCAGGTCTTCCGATGGATGGATCTCGGCGGCCACGTCGGTCGGGCCTGCCAGCGCGGGGTTGCGACGGGTCGCGAGGACGCGCATGCCCAACGCCTGGCAGGCGCGCGCGACCCGCTGACCGATGGCGCCATAGCCAAGGATGAGCGCAGTTTTGCCGTCCAGTTGTATGGATTGCGAAGGCTGATAACGCGGCGTCCAATCGTGGCGGCGCAGGGCGCGGTCAATAGGGACCAGGCGTTTTGCGGCGGCGAGGAGCAGAGTCATCGCCATCTCCGCCGTGGGCGCGGCGTTGTAGTGCAGATTGTGCACGGCGATCTGGGGATAATCGGCCATGAGTTGGCGCGTGCTTTCTGGCACACCCGCCCAGGGGACGATCACGGTATGCAAGTTGGGGCTGGCGGTGATTTGCGCGGCGTTGGGCCGGCCGGCGACGAGAATGTGGTAGCTGGCCGGAGCAGGGTCGTCAGGACTCGCGGTGATCTGAACTTCGGGCGACAGGCGCGCCCTAAGTTCGGCGAGTTCGTCCGGCTCCAATGCCTCGCCAAAATGCACGTTGAGCGGCATAGACAGCACTCGCAGGTGGGTATCCCTATGCCCATAAAGTGCCAATTTGGCTACAAAAACCACAGCCTGTCAGGCAAACAGCGGCGCGTACTCGCCCGCGCCCTGTGCGATGAGCGCCTCCTGTTCCTCCGGGCCCATCGGCGTGAAGCGCTCGCACGCGTCGAGCACGAGCGGCAGCAGCCGGGTGTCGCCGGCCGTGCACAGCCCGGTCACGTCCTGAGACAGGACGAAATTCACCGCCGTCTGGATGTGCGCCGTGTCGTCGAAGGGCCTGTACCACGTCCCATACTGCTTTGGCTGTTCGCCCCACGGGCTGCGGGTGATGGATTTGATGATCATCGTCCCCACGTCGCGCGCGCGGCACTGGCGCAGGAGTTCCTGGGCGTCCCGCCGGTAGGCCGGGTTGGCGTACTGCACGAAGTTGATCGGGAAGAGCACCGAGTCAAAGTCAAAGCGGCGCAGCGCCTCGAGAAAGACGGCGGGCGAGTCTACGCCGTGGCCGGTGATGCCGATGTATTTCGTCAGCCCCGCCTCGCGGGCCTCGACGATGGCGTCGAGGGCGCCGCCCGGCCCCGTGGCCGCATCCAACTCCTCCATGTTGGTGACCGCGTGGATCTGGTATAGGTCGAAGGCGTCCACGCGCAGGCGCTCCAGCGAGCGGCGCAGCTCGGCGGCAGCCCCCGCTTTCGTTCGCTCCATGGTCTTGCAGCCAAGGAAGAATCGCCGCCGCTCCCTTTCCAGGCGCGGGCCTAGACGTTCCTCCGCCAGTCCGTAGGAGGGCGCGACGTCGATGTGATTGACTCCTGCGGCGATCACCTTGTCCATCGCCGCGTCGGCTTCCGCCTGCGTGGCCTGCCAGAACGCCGCCGCCCCGAAGATGGCGACAGTGCTCATATGGCCGGTACGGCCAAAACGACGCTTTTCCATGATGGGTTCTCCTTTCCACCGTTGGGGCGAAGCAATCTCCTCCGGTTTCAGGGAGATTGCTTCGCCCTTACTCCGCCTCGAAGATGCACGCTTCAAAAGGCGCGAGGGTCAATTGTCCAGCCTTCAACCGCGTGTGCTCGCCGGGGACGCTCGTCAGCCGCAAACGCCAGCGCTTCGACGGCAGCGGCTCATTCATCTTCACGGCGGCTTTGCGGGCAAAGAAGTTGAGTGCGACGAGGGTGGTTTGCTCCGGCGCGCGGCGCAGATAGGCGAGCACGTTTACGGGGCGACGGAAGACCGATTCATAACTCCCGCGCCGCAGGGCCGCCGATTCCCGGCGGAAGCGGATGATTTGTTTGTAGAAGTTAAGCACGGAATTGGGGTCGGGCTGCTGGGCGGCGACGTTGCGCGCCCGGTAGTCTTTGTTGAGGCGCAGCCAGGGCTTGCCGGTGGTGAACCCTGCATTGGCTTCCGCGTTCCACTGCATCGGCGTGCGCTCGGGGTCGCGGCCGCGTGTGGGGTAACGCTTGCCCTGCGGGTCTTGAACCTCAGCGCGCGGGATCGGCGTGTTCTGCATTCCGATCTCCTCGCCGTAATAGATGAACGGTGTGCAACGGATCGTCAGCAAGAACATCGCCGCCACTTTGGCGCGCGCCTCGGAGCGCGCTCCACCACCATACCGTGTGGTGTGCCGGGCAACGTCGTGATTGCTCAGCGCGTAGCACGGCTGATTCTCGCCCAGAGCGGAGACATTGCGCGCCAGGGCCTCCTGAAAAGCGCGCGGTTTCCACGGGCGGTGGGTCAGATAAAAATCGAAAGCCAGGTGCAATCGGTCGGGGCCGCAGTAGCGCGCCACCACGTCTGGGTCCCTCGCCATCACTTCGCCCACCGACATCCGCTCGGGGTACGAGTCCAGCAATCGCCGCAATTCCTGATACACGCCGATCAACTCCGGCCGGTTGAGATCGTAGATGTGTTTCTGCCGGTCATAGGCGCGCTGGCCCGAGGCGGGCGGATTGTCCCGGAAACGATCGTCTTTGAAGAAGGCGTTGACGACGTCGAGCCGGAAGCCGTCCACGCCCCGGTCGAGCCAAAACTTGACCGCCTGAAAGATGCGCGCGCGGATTTCAGGATTGCGCCAGTTGAAGTCCGGCTGTTCTTTGAGGAACATGTGATAGTAGTATTGATCTGTCCTCTCGTCCCATTCCCACCCTGATCCGCCAAAGACGGCCTGCCAGTTATTGGGCGGCCTGCCCCCGCGCGCCGGATCGCGCCAGAGATACCATTCCCGCTTGGGGTGGTTGCGGCTGGCGCGGGATTCGATGAACCACGGGTGCAGATGCGACGAGTGGTTGAGCACCAAGTCCATCACCACGCGGATGCCGCGCTTGTGGGCCTCGGCTACCAGCCGGTCGAAGTCCTCCAGGGTCCCGAACGTGGGATCAATGTTTTCGTAGTCGGCCACGTCGTAGCCGAAATCGTACATCGGCGAGGGATAAATCGGCGAGAGCCAGATGGCGTCCACGCCGAGCGAGTCGGGCGCGCCGTTGAGATGGTCGAGGCGAGAGATGATGCCAGGCAGGTCGCCAATGCCATCGCCGTTCGAATCGGCGAACGAGCGCGGATAGATCTGATAGATCACGCCGTCGCGCCACCACAGGTGGTCGTCGCTCATAAGGGTTATCATCCTTTCTGGTGAGAAGGTGGTGTGAGCCGTGCGCGAAAAGGCCTGAAAAATAGGCGCATCTGGAGGCCGAAGCGCCAACTTGATTAGCCTGCCCGCTTAGTTTAGCACGACTCCGCGTTAGGGGGTAACGGGATGTTCCACATTTGTCGAGGAAGGGTGTTGATTTTGAGGAAAAACGGATATACTGATGCTGAACTGAACACCCCCTACCTGTCCCGTCCACTGCAATGCGATGAACGATGTCCTATGGTTCAAAGATGCCGTTTTCTATCAGGTCTACATCCGCGCCTTCGCCGATGGAAACGGCGACGGCCACGGCGATTTCATCGGGCTGGCGCGAAGGCTGGATTACTTCCGCGATCTGGGCGTGGACTGCCTGTGGCTGATGCCCATGTATCCCTCGCCGCTCCTCGACGACGGCTACGACATCGCGGACTATTACAACATCCATCCCGACTATGGCACGCTCGACGATTTCAGGATGTTCCTGGCCGAGGCTCACGCCCGCGGCCTGCGCGTCATCGCCGACCTGGTGCTCAACCACACCTCCGACCAGCATGCGTGGTTCCAAGCGGCGCGCGCCGACCGTAATTCGCCTTACCGTGATTACTATGTCTGGAGCGACACCGATCAAAAATATTCGGGCACGCGCCTCATCTTCCTCGACATCGAAAAATCAAACTGGGCGTGGGACGAAGCTGCGGGGCAATATTATTGGCATCGCTTTTATGCCTCTCAACCCGACCTGAACTTCGACAACCCGGCGGTGCGCGCCGAAATGCTGAACGTCGCGAAGTTCTGGCTCGACCTCGGCCTCGACGGCTTCCGCGCCGACGCCGTACCGTACCTGTTTGAGCGCGAGGGGACGACCTGCGAGAACCTGCCGGAGACGCACGCCTATCTCAAAGAGTTTCGCCGCTTCATAAATGCCCACTACCCCGACCGCCTCCTGCTCGCCGAGGCCAACCAGTGGCCGGAGGATCTACGCCCGTACTTCGGCGACGGCGATGAGTTCCACATGGGCTTCCACTTCCCGCTTATGCCGCGCCTCTATATGGCCCTGCGGCGAAGTGACCGCGCGCCCATCGTCTCCATCTTAGAACGGACGCCTGCCCTCCCAGCTAACTGCCAGTGGTGCACCTTCCTCCGCAATCATGACGAATTGACGCTGGAGATGGTGACGCCCGAAGAGCGGCAGTGGATGTGGCAGGAGTATGCGCCGGAGCCGCGCATGCGGCTCAACCTTGGCATCCGCCGCCGCCTGGCCCCTCTGCTCGACGGTGACCGCCGCAAGATCGAGCTCTTGAATTCGATCCTCTTCACCTTGCCCGGTTCGCCCATCCTGTATTACGGCGACGAGATCGGGATGGGCGACAATATCTGGTTGGACGACCGGGACGGCGTGCGCACGCCGATGCAGTGGGACGCAGGCGCGCATGCCGGGTTCTCGACCGCCGCGCCGGACAAACTCTATGCGCCGGTTATCGCCGGCGAACGCTTTGGCTACCAGCGCATCAACGTGGCCGCACAACAAGCTGACCCGCACTCGCTCTGGCACACGCTGCGTCGCATGATCGCCGTGCGTAAGAGCCACAGAGCCTTTGGGCGAGGCGCTTGCGAATTCCTCCCGATAGAATACCACGCGGTGCTGGCGGTTCTACGCGCTTTCGCGGATGAAACCATTTTAGCCATTCACAACCTCTCACCCGTCGAACAGCCGCTGCGGCTTGACCTGCGTCGCTGGTCAGGCGCGTATGTCTATGACCTGCTCGCTGGCCGCGCTTTGCCGAACACGACCACCGATCCCTATCCTCTCGCCCTGCCCCCCTATGCCTTCCTCTGGCTGAAACTGGAACTGCGCGGCTGACGTATGATGGTCAGCTTACTCACCACCCCGGTACGACGAGTGCTCTCAGGGTTGGTACGTTGACCGCGTCTGTGTGCCTATAGCGATATGCCTCGCGCCTCTTTCCGCTTTTACGCCGAACTCAACGACTTCCTGCTTGCCGCCCGCCGCATGGTCGAGTTCAATCATGCCTTTCAAGGCCGGGTTTCGATCAAAGACATGATCGAATCGCTCGGCGTGCCGCACACCGAAGTGGACCTGATCCTGGTCAACGGCCTCTCGGTGGATTTCGCTTACATCGTCCAGGCTGACGACCGCGTCAGCGTTTACCCCGTCTTCGAGGCGCTCGACATCACCCCTCTCGTGCGGCTGCGCCCCCGGCCGCTGCGAGAACCGAAGTTCATCCTCGACACCCACCTGGGACGGCTGGCAAATTATCTGCGCCTGCTGGGGTTCGATACGCTCTATCGGAACAATTATGACGACGAGGCGCTGGCGCGCCTCTCGGCCGGTGAAAAGCGCACCCTGCTCACCAAAGACCGCGGCCTGTTGAAGCGCCGCATCGTCACGCACGGCTATTGCGTGCGCTCTGCCGACCCCCAACAGCAGATCAAGGAAGTCCTGGAGCGCTTCGACCTGCTTGGCGCCATCGCGCCTTTCAGCCGGTGCCTGCGCTGCAACGGCCGGTTGGAACCCGTGGAGAAGCAGGCCATCGTGCACCGCCTCCCTGCCCGGACGAGTGTGGATTATGACGAGTTCTATCGCTGCACGGCCTGCGACCAGCTCTACTGGCCCGGCTCACACTACGTCGCCCTGGAGCGTTTCGTGTCCGAAATTCTGACCGGGCGTTAAGTGAACCGGCCGCTTTCTGGCTATAATAGGTATACGTTGACTGCTGTTCGCCGGTCGAATTAGCCGCCTTTGAGGGAGGAGCGTGTGGCCTCCTATTCCCGCTACCACATCCCCTCCAGCCCGGCGCCGAACATCGCGCCTCACCCGAGGCGGTTTCGCGTCCGCGTCAACCGGGTTCAACTCGCCCGGTTGATTCTCGCCGAACTCGTCCACTACCGGGGGAACCTGCCGGTCGTCCTCAGCCGCCCGTGCGTCTACGGCGTGTTCTCCGGCCCCATCGGGGGATTTGCCCCGCGTCCACACAGGTGCGTTGGCTGTTTGCGGTGCACGGTGCAGTATCCTGAGATTGTGCAGATTATTCCCAATCCTGGGCGCATGCGCCTGGGCGACTCGTACTTCACGCCGGACATCGTGGATACGGTGCTATACGAAGCTGCGACGGGCCGCGTGCCGGTGCGCGGGGCAGGCTATCGCGGCTCATTCGGGGGCGAGGGCTGGGATGCGATGTGGACGGATATGTCCGAGATCGTCCGCCCGACCCGCGACGGGATTCATGGCCGGGAGTTCATCTCGACCTCGGTGGACCTCGGCCCGAGGCCGGACTTTCTGACCTTTGATTCATCCGGGAAGCCGGCGGGCGAAGCGCTGCGCCTCATCAGTCTGCCGGTTCCGTTTATCTTCGACGCCCCTCCGCTTTCTGCTGAATCCGTGAATCTCTATCGGGCGCTGGTCGCCTCCGCCGATGGGATTCAGAGTCTGGCCGTCGTTCCGCTGCGCCGGGCGCTCGACCAGGGCCTGACATCGGCCAGCGTCGTCCCGCTCGTGCGCGCCTCCGAAGTGGCCGCTCTTTCAGACCTGACTCCTCAGCCGCCTCTGAATGGGAAGGGGGCGCAAAGAGCGTTTCGCATGATTGAACTCGACGGCTGGAATGAGGCGGCCTATCGCGCCCTGCAACAGAGTTACCCGGAGAGTTTGATTTGTGTGCGCCTGCCCTTTGAGGAGGAGGTGACGCTGCTCCTCCGACAAGGGGTGCGCTTGTTTCACCTGACAGCCGATTATCACGGCCGGGCAGGGAAGGCCTTCATCCTGGAGGCCATCCGGTCGGTGCACGAGCGGCTGGTCGCCGAGGGCTTGCGCGAGCAGACGACTTTGATTGGGAGCGGAGGCATTGTCGCCGCCGAGCACGCGCCCAAGGCCATCATCTGCGGCCTCGACGCCGTGGCGCTCGACGCCTCGCTCCTGATCGCGGTGCAGGGACGTTTCCGCGGCGAGTGTCTGGATCGCGCCTCCGCCCAGGTGGAGATGCCGAGCTTTGAAGTCGCATGGGCCGCGCAGCGCCTGATGAACCTCGCCGCCTCGTGGCGCGACCAGATGCTCGAGATTCTGGGCGCGATGGGGCTGCGCGAAGTGCGCCGCCTGCGCGGCGAGCTGGGCCGGGCGATGTTCCAGGCCGAACTGGAACGTGAGGCATTTGCGGGGATCGAGGGATACGCGTGAGATTGCACCGCGAAGGCGCGCCGTGCGCAAGCAGAGAAAAAGAATCCTGGCGTCCTTTGCGCTCTTTGAGTCTTTGCGGTGAAAAAGGCTATGTCCAAAACGCCTGAAGTATTGATCGTCGAAAAGCACACCGAAGCCCTGCATCGCGGCTTTCACCGCTGGCCGGAGATGGGGTTTGCCCCGCCGGCCCTCGGGGACAGGCGCTGGACGCCCGAACTGATCCTCTCCACGTGGGTGCAGGCCGAAACCGGCGCGCTCCCAACCGGCGACCTCGAATATCGCACCGGCCATTCGGGGGGCGGGTTCGACCGGCTGGACTTCAAGTTCCTCCTCGAATCCGAGTGGCTCCCGCCGGACACGCCGATTGATACCTCATTGTCGCTCAACCGTCGTCCCTATGACCCGAGAATCAAGATCCCGGTTCCGTGGTATGGAGCGGGGATGTCCTATGGCTCGGTGAGTGAGCAGGTGATGCTGGCGCGGGCGATGGCGGCAAAACAGTGGAACACATTCACCTCCACCGGGGAAGGGGGCTACCCGGATTCACTCATCCCCTACCAGGACCACGTCATCACGCAAATCGCCACGGGTATGTTCGGCGTGCGCGAGGAGACCGTCCAGCGGGCGCGGATCGTCGAGTTCAAATACGCGCAAGGCGCGAAGCCGGGGCTGGGCGGGCACCTGCTCGGCGACAAAGCGACGGTTGCGGTGGCGAAGATGCGCGAGGCCGTGCCCTGGGTGAGCCTGTTCTCGCCCTTCCCTTTCCACAGCGTTTACTCCGTCGAAGACCATCGCAAGCACGTGGATTGGGCGAAGACGATTGCGCCGGATGCGCTGGTTGCCGTCAAGGTCTCGACGCCGACGGACGTGGACATGGTGGCGGTTGGTTCATACTATGCTGGGGCGCACATTTTGCAGATTGACGGTTCGTACGGCGGCACGGGCGCCGCGCCGGAGATCGCGAAGAAGAACATCGCCATGCCGATTGAATATGCGATCCCCAAAGTGCACCGCTATTTGCTGGGCGAGGGCATCCGCGACGAAATCGTAGTGATGGCGAGCGGCGGCATTCGCACGGCCTACGACGTGGCCAAGGCGATTGCGCTCGGCGCGGATGGCTGCATCCTGGGCACGACCGAACTCGTCGCGCTCGGCTGCACGCGCTGCTCGAACTGCGAGCGCGGGCGCGGCTGCCCCTTTGGACTGACGACGACCGACCCCGAGCTCTCGCAACTCGTTGACCCGGCCTGGGGCGCAGAACGGATCAGCAATCTCTATGCTTCGATGCAATCGCAACTGCGCGAGGTTCTGCGGCGGCTGGGGTTGAGGTCGGCGCGTGAGCTGCGCGGACGAACAGATTTATTGGTGTATCGGAAGAGTGATCAGAGCTGAAAACGTGGCATAGACCCTGGCTACGCGATCAGCAAGGCTTCGCACGAGCAACCTTATAATCGCAGGAGACCAAACATGAGCGAAGTCAACCTCAGCGTCCAGAGCGGCAATCTTACTATCAGCGGCGACGTCGTCGGGCGCGACAAAATCGTCAACAACATCCAGAACATCATCCAGCGTGCGCTGACCTTCGCCGAGGAATCCGCGCAGGACCGCACGCTGGAGACGCAGGTGCTGGCGCAGGGCTTGAGCGCCTTCGTGAGCCGCCTGCAAGCCGTCGCCAGCGAGACGAGCGACGCTGAAGGGGGCAGTCCGTACAAGGGCTTGCTGGCATATCGCTTGAGCGACGCCGAGATTTTCTTTGGCCGGTCGCAGGCGATTGCCGGGGTGTTCAGCCGCCTGCAGCGCGGGGCGCTGACTATCCTGCACTCGGAGTCCGGGGCAGGCAAGTCGTCGCTCGTCCAGGCCGGTATCTCGCCCCGCCTGATCGGCGCCGGACATCTGCCGGTGTACATACGTCCATACGACGATAACCCGGCCATCATCCTCAAGCGCGCCTTCCTCTCCGATCTCAGCCAAACGCCCCTGCTCGCCACCGCACCGCTGCGTGATTTTCTACGGCAGGTGTGCCAGGTGGTGGGCCAGCAAACCACGCTCTACATCATCCTCGACCAGGCGGAAGAACTGTTCACCCAACTTGAGGAACCGGCCCGCGCCGAGTTCGTGGGCGAACTGGCCGAGTGCCTCAGCGACGACAGCCTCAACGTGCGCTGGCTGTTCTCGATGCGCACCGAGTTCTTCGGCAACCTCGCCAACTTCCGCCCGCAGATTCAAGACCCCTTCGACAACGACTACCGCCTCAACCGCCTGACGCGCGCCGAAGCGCAGGAGGTGATCGCCGAGCCGGTGAGACGGCGCAACATCACGTATGAAGCCGGGCTGGCCGAGGCCATGCTGGACGATTTGAGCCAGGGTCAGAAACAGGAAGTAGCGCCGCCGGAGATCCAATTGGTGTGCTCGGCGTTATATGAGGACCTCAAGCCGGGGCAGACGGCGATCACCCGCGACCGGTACAACGCCCTCGGCGGGGCCGTCGGGATTTTGCGCAGCCACCTGGAGCAGGTGTTGAGCCGAAACCTGCCGCCCAATCACCGCCCCATCGCCCAGCGCGCGCTCGAGTCACTCATCACGGCGGATGGCCACCGTGTCATCCGCGCGCGGGATGAGTTGGCCGCCGAGGTGAGCGCGGGCTTTCCGCGCCCGATTCCGCCGGAGACGCTCGAAGCGGTCTTGGATCAACTCACCACCAGCCATCTCGTCCGCACGCAGGAGCAGGCCCAAATGACCGCCGCTCCCACCTATGAATTGGCGCCCGGCGTGACGCGCGAGATGGCGACCGGACTGGCCTACGAGCTGGCGCACGATTATCTGCTCGACAAGGTCAAACTCGATCCGGCCACGCAGGCGCGCAAAGCGGCGCAGGAACTGCTGGCGCAGGAGGTGCGCGCCTTCGAGCGCCATGGCACCTTGTTGAGCGACGACAAACTGGCCATCCTGGCGCCCCGCCGGGACGAGCTGGCGTTGAGCGAGCCGGCGAAATTGTTGTTGCAAAAGAGCGATGCGGCCTTCCGGCGTCGGCGCGGGTTGTTGGCGGGCGGCATTGGGCTGGTCATCATCTTGCTCGTCGTCGGCGTGGTTTCGATTTCCAGCGCGGTGGGCGCGCAAGCCTCTCTGCGCGACGCCCGGAATCGGGAGGCCACCAGCGTCGCGATGGCCAGCACGGCGGCGGCGCAGGTGTTGACCGCGAACACGTTGGCCGCCCAGGCGGAGTCGTCGGCGCGGCAGGCGGAAGAACAGCAAGCGGCGAGTGAGGCGGCCGCAGCCGAGGCGGCCCGGCAGAAGGCGGAGGCCCAGGCTGCCGCGCAGGCCGCCAAAGACGTGATCCACCGCTTGTTTGAGCGCGAGGGGCTGGTCGGATTAGGCAATCTCCCCAGGGCGCTGGCCTATGATGGACAGCGGATTTGGGTGATCCTTCGCGACGACAACACCGTGCAACCGGTTGACCCGGAGACCGGCGAGGCCGGATTGCCGATCCTGGTCGGCACGGAACCGTCCGCGCTGGCGGTGGGCGCGGACAAGGTGTGGGTTGCCAACCGGCGTGACAACACCGTGCAGGACGTAGACCCGGAGACCGGCGAGGCGGGCGAGCCGATCCCTGTTGGCCAACGCCCGGTTGCGCTGGCCTTTGATGGACAAGGCCGATTGTGGGTCGCTCACGAGGACGACAACACGATTCAAGTGATTGACCCGGCCACGCGCGAAGTGGGTAAGCCGATCCCGGTGGAGACCGAGCCGGCGGCCTTTGCATTTGACGGAGTCCAGTTGTGGGTGATCAATCGTGGGGGCCGCTCCCTGCAATCCATTGAACCGGTCACCGGGGAGATCGGCCTGCCCATTCCGCTGGGGGATGAGCCGCGCGCCATTGTGTATGACGGCAGCCAGTTGTGGATTACCCTGTCTGACTCGAGTTCGGTGCGGACGTTCAACCCGACGACCAACGCACTTGGCATCCCGATCCCGGTGGGCCACGACCCGTTGGCGCTGGCCTTTGACGGCGACTACGTGTGGGTGGCGAACCGGCTCGACAACACCGTGCAGGCCATTGATCGGAATGGGGGCGTCAGCGCACCCTATCGGGTGGGCAACGGCCCCTCCTCGCTGGTCGTGGTCGGGGAATGGCTGTGGACGACCAACCGCGATGATAACAGCGTTCAGCGAGTTGATCTGACCGCTGGTGATTTGAGCGCGTTGATTACGGTGGGCCAAGCCCCGTCGGCGATGGCCTTCGACGGCCAACGCCTGTGGATCGTCAACACGGCCGAGGACACGGTTCAGGCCTACGAGGTCAACAGCGCGCGGCTCTTGCCGCCGATTAAGGTCGGCTCTTCGCCGCGGGCGATTGCCTTTGACGGGCAGAGATTGTGGATTGCCCACTTTGGAGCGGATACCGTGCAGGCGCTCGATCCGCAGACGGGCCAGCTCGGCGCCTCGGTCACAGTGGGGGATGGCCCGGCCGCAGTCATTTTCGATGGAACGCAGTTGTGGGTCGCCAACCGGAGGGCCAACACCGTTCAAGCCATAGACCCGCAAACGGGGCAGGCCGGGCCGCCGATGGCGGTCGGTCAGGCGCCGGGGGCGCTCGCCTTTGACCGGCGGCGGGTGTGGGTGGTGCTCTTCGACGAAGAGGCCGTGCAAGCCATTGACCTGAGAACCGGGCAGGTTGGCCCGAAGGTCGGAGTGGGCCGGGATCCCAGGGCTATCACCTTTGACGGACGGCTGTTGTGGGTGGCCAACAGAAATGATGACAGCGTGCAAAGCATTGACCCGGCCACTGGGCAAGCGAGCGATCCGATCCGCGTCGGCAACGACCCCACCGGGCTGGCCTTCGACGGCGCGTGCGTGTGGGTGGCGAACCGGAATAGCAACAGCCTGTCGGCGATTGACCCGGCGACGCGCACGATCGTCAAGCGGCTCAAGGTAGGCATTGGCCC
>DATDRS010000374.1:0-8244 GCA_035291605.1 Anaerolineales bacterium
ACCGCCTTCAGCAAATCGGCTTCGGCCTTCTTCTGGTTGTAGCCGCCGAGTGTGCGCTTTTCCAGCCAATCGGTGAGCGGCTTGAGGGCCGGGTCGGCCACGCCTTTTTCGGCGAGCTTGGTGAGGACGGTGACGAGCGCCGGGCCGAGGACGGCGGCGAGGGTGACGGGGTCCATAGATGCCAGCCTGCTACCTGACTATGGCGGAGATAATAACGCAGGAGTTCAGAAAAGGGAAAACGAAAACCGCCGCTCACGCGGCAAGGGGCAGCCGGCCCGGATGGTGCTACAATCCGGCTGAAAAAGGAAACCCTATATGCTCCCTATTCCTCTCCTCGCCGAAGGACCCTTCAACTGGACCGGCCTGATCCTCACGCTGGTCGCGCTCGCCGTCGGCTGGACGATCCTGCGCTTCGTCCTGCGGCTGACGCTGAAGATCTTCGCCCTCGGCTGCACCGGGCTGTTGATCGTGGTGGGGGTTCTATTCGTCTTGCTCTACAACCAGTGAAACGCTCCCCTCTCCCGTTCAGCGCTTTCCCGAACGGGAGAGGAGAGGGGGTGAGGGCCTACGCCGACGGGATAATCAGCCACAGCAGCACGTACAGCATGATCCCCGGCACGCCGCCCGGCAGCAGGGCGATGAGGAAGGCCAGCCGGAACCAGAAGGCGCTGATCCCGAAAAACTCCTCCAGCCCGCCGCACACCCCGGCCACCATGCGATTCCGCCGCGAACGGCGCAGCCTGCGTGTCATCTCGTTAGTCATGGTCAAAACCTCCTGAGCAGTTTGTTCACATGGATTTCTACGCGGCAGCCCCGGTGCAAGTTGCGCCGTTCCTGCCATCTGGCTGACGCCTGGCGGATGGCGGGTATCCCATAGCGGACTGGTCATTATTCACCCATGCTCCTCGCGGGCCGTCCGCGCCCCATAGGGGTGCTTCGCGAAGGACGCGGACGGTGAGCCAGCCAGAAGTGTGTCATCACCAAGCTGTCCGCCCACAAAGCAAAACGGCCCCTCGTTTGAGGAGCCGTTTCGTTTTCCTTGAGAGCGCCATGGGGCGCAGAATTTCGCGCCCGCGCGCTAGAAATCGCCGCCGCCCGGGGGCATGGGTGGGGCGGACCTTTCCTTCTCGGGCGCGTCGGTGATGAGCGCCTCGGTCGTCAGGATCATCGCGGCGATGGAGGCGGCGTTCTCCAGCGCCCCGCGCACGACCTTGACCGGGTCAATGATGCCGGCCTTGACCATGTCCACGTACTCGGCGGTCAGGACGTTGAAGCCAATGTTCTTGTTCTTCTCTTCCTTGGCCTTGCGGCGCACGCCTTCCATGATCACCGCGCCGTCCTGGCCCGCGTTCTGAGCGAGCTTGCGGATCGGGGCTTCGAGCGCCTTGCGCACGATCGCGAGGCCGATGGTCTCGTCCTCGCCGTCCATCTTCACCTTGTCCAGCGCGGACATGGCGTTGATGAAACAGATCTCGCCGCCGGGGACGATGCCTTCCTCGATGGCCGCGCGGGTCGCGCTCAGCGCGTCCTCGACGCGGTGCTTCTTCTCTTTGAGCTCGGTCTCGGTCGCCGCGCCCACGCGGATCACCGCCACACCCCCGGAGAGCTTGGCCAGGCGCTCCTGCAGCTTCTCCTTGTCGTAATCGGAAGTGGACTTCTCAATCTCGACCTTGATCTCCTCGATGCGGCCCTTGATCGCCTTCTGGTTGCCCTTGCCCTCGATAATCGTCGTGTCGTCCTTGGTCGCCACGACCTTGCCCGCGCGGCCCAAATCGCTCACCGTGGTCGACTCGAGTTTCTTGCCCAGCTCTTCGGTGATGACCGTCCCGCCGGTCAGCACGGCGATGTCCTGCAGCATGGCCTTGCGGCGGTCGCCGAAGCCGGGGGCTTTGACGGCCAGCACGTTCAACATGCCGCGCAGCCTGTTCAGCACCAGCGTCGCCAGCGCCTCGCCGTCCACGTCCTCGGCGATGACCACCAGCTCGCGCTTGCCGATCTGCACCAGCTTCTCTAGGACGGGCACGATATCGGCGGCGGCGGAAATCTTCTTGTCGTAGATCAGGATGTAGGGGTCGCTGATGACGGCTTCCATCGACTCGGGGGTGGTGATGAAGTAGGCGCTGATGTAGCCACGGTCGAACTGCATGCCCTCGACGTACTCCGTCTCGAACTGGAGGGACTTGGACTCTTCGACCGTGATCACGCCGTCCTTGCCCACCTTGTCCATCACGTCCGCGATCAGGCTGCCGATCTCCGAATCGGCGGCGGAGTTGGTGGCCACGGAAGCGATCTCTTCCTTGGTGTCAATCTTCTGGGACATCTTGCGCAGGGCCTCGACCACCGCGTCGGTGGCTTGCTCGATGCCGTGCTTGATGAGCATGGGGTTGGAGCCGGCCGCCAGGCTCTTCAGGCCTTCGGTCACGATGGCGTGGGCCAGCACGGTGGAAGTGGTGGTGCCGTCGCCGGCGATGTCGTTCGTCTTGGTCGCGGCTTCCTTGAGGAGCTGGGCGCCCATGTTCTCATACGGGTCTTCCAGCTCGATCTCCTTCGCGACCGTCACGCCGTCGTGGGTGATGGTCGGCGCGCCGAATTTCTTGTCCAAGGCCACGTTGCGCCCTTTGGGGCCGAGGGTGGTGGCCACCGCATTGGCCAGGATGTCCACGCCGTTCTTCAGGCGGCGGCGGGCGTCTTCCGAGAAAACGAGTTGTTTAGCAGCCATAGGTGATTACTCCTTATCTTGATGACCCCGCAGGGTTATTTGCTCTTCTTCTTGCTCTCTTCTTCCACGACCGCGAGCAAATCGCTTTCTTTGAGGATGAGCAGTTTCTTGCCATCCACTTTGAACTCGGTGCCCGCATACTTGGCGAACAGCACAATATCGCCTTTCGTCACGTCCAGCGTCATGCGCTTGCCGCCCTCGTCGCGCGCGCCGGGGCCGACCGCGACGACGGTGCCCCTCTGGGGCTTTTCTTTGGCCGTTTCGGGCAGGATGATGCCGCCGGCGCTCACTTCTTCCTGCTCGATGGGCTCGACCACCACACGGTCGCCGAGGGGTTTGAGATTTAGTGTCATCGTATAGACCTCCTAAGATATAGGTTAAACAGGGTTTGTTTTAGGTTACGTGATGAAAAGTTAGCACTCACGGGGGAGAGTGCTAACCTGTGCGTATATAATAACGCATGGTCTGGCTAATGTCAAGACTTTTTTAGCACTTTCTAAGCCAGACTGCTATTCTTTGGAGAGAACCCCCGGCGGCAGGCTCTGGGGCAGGATTACTGCCCCAGAAACGCCGAGACTACAGGGGCAATCTCGTCCCGATTAGGGATGCTGACCCGTCCCCCGGTCGGGGTCGTCCAGGGGATCACCATCGTCCCATCAATGACTTGAGCCTTGATGTTCGAGCGGTCAATTTGCGGCCCGATGCAGGCCAGCGCGGCGATCTCCTGGGCCGACAGGTCGGTGTGCGCCAGGCTCCCCAGGACGCTGATCAGCGCCGGGATTTGCGGCACCACCTCCGGGTTGATGAGTTTGTCGCGGATGGCAAGCAGTACGAGCTGCTGGCGCTGGATGCGGTGATAGTCGTCATCCTGGTGGCGGGTGCGGGCGTACCGCAGCGCGGCCTGCCCATCCATGTGCTGAAGCCCGGCCGGGATCTGCAGGACGAACGTGCTGCCCGTTCCGTCGTCGGCAGGATAATCCGGGTCGTAGATCGCTTCAGGCACGTCAATGTCAACGCCTCCCAGCGCGTCCACCCCCGCCTCAAACGCCCCGAAGTTCACCAGCACGTACCGGTCTACGCGGACGCCAAAGTTGAGGGCCATCGTATCTTTGAGTTGCGTCGGGCCGCCGCCGGGCACGGCGTAAATTTCGCCGTACAGAAAAGCCGTGTTGAGACGATCCTGGTAAATCCCCGTGCTTTCCAGATTGGGCAGCGGCACGTACAGGTCGCGCGGGAAAGAGAGCATGGAGGCCGACTTGGCCGTAAACCAGACGTGGATCAGGCTGATCGCGTCGGTGCGCGGCGCTCTGGAATAATCTGTGCTGCGGTCATCCACGCCCAGCAGCGCAATCGTCATTTGCTCCGGCCCGCCGCAGGCGCCCGGCACGGTGGGCAGCGGAATGGGCGTCGGCGTAGGCGGTTTGGGCTTGTTGGTCGGCGCGGGCGAGGGCAGGAGGACCACCGGCCCCGGCGGCGCTTCTTCTCCTCCAAGCGCTGCGCGCAGCCAGCCAGGCGAGGCCAGGCTGAAGACGCAGAAAGCCGCCGCCAGCAGCAAACAGCCGACGGCCAGGCCAATGACGATGCTCAAGAATGTTCGACGCATACGGTGATTTCCCTGCAATTATAACCTGTTCTATTTTTTTGTTTGACGCTTCCGCCTGAATGGAATACAATTTGTCACGTGGACATTATCGGTCTTGGGAGATTCTTCTATGCAAACTAAACGCGTGATCGTGTTCGTCGTCTCATTGCTGGGCGCAGCGGCCATCTCCGCATTGATCATCTTCGTCGGCTTCGGCACCACGCCCGAAAAGTTCGCCTACAGCAACGTGTTCATGATGTTCATTGCGTTCTTCTGCATCATCGGCATATGGCTCGACTACTTCCTCGACGCCAAGATCCTCAAGGGCTGAGGCGTCCCCTCAAGCCCATATGACGCCCATAAGCCCCGGAGTGTTCCCGGGGCTTTTTCATCCCCCGGGTCAGGGTGAAGCCCCCCACACCCTCACCCAACTGAACACGACTTCTCCTGGCCCGATGCTGCGGGCCAGCACGCCCAGGCGGCCTCGCGCGGGCGCGCCGTTGGCGGCGGCTTCGACCAGCCGTTCATCATTGATCCGCACGATCACGCGCGCTGCCCGCACATCCACGCGCACCCGGTTGCTCTCCGGCTGCACCAGGATGTGCGGCCACTGCTGCCACGCGAACCACTGCTGCCGTTCCGGGCCATCCTGCCGGTAGGCCTCGGCATAGCCGTTGCTGTTGACCAGCACCGCGTTGTAATGCGCCTCGTCCTGCCATCCGAACACCAGGCCGTAGACGGCGCCGCTCTCGCCCGCGGTCTGTGTCCCCGCAATTTCAAGCGTGAAGTCGCCCGCTGGGCCAGCCGTCAACCCGAGGACAAGCTGGTCAGGCGTGGTGAACTCGGCGGCCAGGGCGCCCTGGCGTGGGGCGAGCGCCCCCCCGGTGGGCGCGGAAAACTCCCAGCGGGTCGAGTCCACTTTGAAGTCATCCTGCCACAGCAGCGGCCCGGCGCGCGGCGGATCGGCTAACCCAAGGGACAGGCCGAGGGCGAGCGCGCTCACGCTCACCAGGGCGGCGATGAAACCCCAGCGCGCTATCTGCCACAGCCAGCGCGGCGCCAGTTGATCAGAATCCATGCGGCGAATTGTAATACGCGCGGCGCGCCGCGCGGCTTTCATTTTTCACTCCCTACCCCTCACGTGTGAAGCATCGCTTTTCACCCTGATTCATCACTGACCCATTCGACAATGGTCATTTGTCATTCGCCATTCTCCTCTGCTATCATCGCCCGCTATGCGCCTTTCTGTTTGGGTCCTTAGCCTGCTCCTGATCGGCCTCGCCGCTTGCGGCGCGAATGAAACGGCGGCGCCTGTCCCCACCCTGCCTCCGCTCCTCGTTGTCGCCGTTACCCCGGCTGCGCTGCCCTCTGCCACGCTGCTGCCTGCCTACACGCCTACGTACCTGCCCACTCTTATCCCGCCTACCTTCACTCCGCTCCCCACTCCGACTCCTGCCCCCACGCTCACCCCCTTCCCCACACCGGATTCAGACGCGCACCACCGGCAGTTGCGCCTGCCCATCCTCATGTATCACTACGTCGGACCCTGGCCGGCCGACGCCGACGAACTGCGCCGGAACCTGACGGTCCGCCCCGAAGATTTCGCCGCGCAGATGCAATATCTGCACGATCATGGCTACATGACTGTGAGCCTGTACGATTTAATATACGCGCTCGCGCTGGGTTGGCCCCTGCCGGAGAAACCGGTCGTGCTCACCTTTGACGACGGCTACCGTGACGTAGCGCAGCACGTTGCGCCGGCCGTGCAGCCCTACGGTTATACTGGCACAGTGTTCGTCATCACAGAACTGATGGATCGCGAGTTCGAGCCGTACCTGACCTGGCCGCAGGCCGAGGCGCTCTATCGGCAGGGCTGGAAGATCGAGCCGCACACCAAAACGCACGAGCAGCTGGCGGGGCGCGACCGCGACTTTCAACTCTACCAGATGCTCGGCGCCGTTCAGACGGTGCAGGCGCACATCGGCGTTCAGCCGCGCTTCTTCAACTACCCCGCCGGGAAGTACGACGACCTCACCCTGCAGCTCGCGCGCGAGATGAACCTGTGGGGCGGCGTCAGCGTGAATTTTGGCCGCGTCCACACGCTCGATTCGATCTACACTCTCGCCCGCGTGCGCGTGAACGGGCAGGGGACGCTGTCAGAATTCGTCGCAGGGCTGGAGGGGGATTTAGCACCCTGAGAGTTTTTTGCAGGTGAATCGTGATACGTGATTCGTCTATACTCACGCATCTCGGTTCACGCAACGTGCGATGGAGACGCCGATGACCGCCTCAAACCACACCTCCCGCCTCCCCGGTTTCTACGACAAATCCCTGTCCGAGCGCGCGCAGACCGTGGCCGCGTGGGCCAACCTGACCCCGGAGCAGCTGGCCGCCCTCGACGGCTCGCGCGGCCTCACGCCCGAGCAGGCCGATCACATGATCGAGAACGTCGTCGGCTTGCACGCTTTACCCCTGGGCATCGCCGTCAACTTCCTCGTCAACGGGCGCGAGGTGCTCGTGCCCATGGCGATCGAGGAGCCTTCCGTCGTCGCGGGCGCGTCGTTCATGGCCCGGCTGGCGCGCGCCCCTTCCGCTTCGCTTCAGGGGTCTGCGAAGGGCGGCGGGTTCACCGCGCAGGCTACCGAGCCGCACATGATCGGCCAGATGCAAATCCTCGGCGCGGCCGACCAACACGCCGCGCGCCTCGCGCTGCTCGAAAACAAAGCCCGCCTCCTGGAGCTGGCCAACCAGATTGACCCCCTGCTGATCAAGTTCGGCGGCGGCGCGCGCGACCTCGAAGTGCGCGTGATCGAAGACTCGCCTGTCGGCCCGTTCCTCGTCGCGCACCTGATCTACGATACGCGCGACGCGATGGGCGCGAACGCCGTCAACACGGCGTGCGAAACGCTGGCCCCGACTGTCGAGCAGATCACAGGGGGGCGCGTGCATCTGCGCATCCTCTCCAACCTGGCCGACCGCCGCCTCGCCCGCGCGCGGTGCGCGATCTCGACCCAGGCGCTGGCCTTCGGCGAGTTCTCCGGCGAGCGCGTGCGCGACGGCATCATCGAGGCTTACGCCTTCGCCGCCGCCGACCCCTACCGCGCCGCCACGCACAACAAGGGCATCATGAACGGCGTGGACGCCGTCGTCATCGCCACGGGCAACGACTGGCGCGCCATCGAGGCCGGGGCGCACGCCTACGCCGCGCGCAGCGGCCGGTACACTTCACTGAGCACGTGGGGCAAAGATGCCAATGGGAACCTGGTCGGCACGCTAGAGATGCCGATGGCGGTGGGCATCGTGGGCGGCGCGACGAAAGTGCATCCCACGGCGCAGGCCGCGCTCAAACTCATGGGCGTGACCACCGCGCGCGAACTGGCGGAGATCATCGTGAGCGTGGGCCTGGCGCAAAACCTGGCCGCGCTGCGCGCCCTCGCCACCGAGGGCATCCAGCGCGGGCACATGACCCTCCACGCGCGGCAGGTCGCCATCGCCGCCGGGGCCGCGGGCGAGCAGATTGAAATTGTCGCAGGCAAGCTGGTGGCGGAGAAGAGGGTGTGGATTGATCGGGCGGAGGAGATTTTGAGGGAAATCGGTGGCGGGAATCAAGAACGCAGATGAGCGCTGACAGGCGCTGATGCGCGCTGATCTTTTCGAAGACATCAGCGAAAATCCACGCGACTCGCATCAGCAGGATCAGGGTTCTCTCGACCTGGGATGGATAGTCATTTGTCAACATCCCCTCGTTTCTTTACAATGTTTGCAAGCAAAGTGCTGGATTTGTGGGAAGCGCCAGACTGAGGAAAATAAAACACCCCCGACTATCCTCGGAGAGGAAGACCACCTCTCTTGGCGACCTTGTCATCGGGGGCGGGTAAACCAGACGAACTGGTTTATTACTTGCTAAAGTGATATATCGAAATCGGGATGGCGTCAACTACAA
>DATDRS010000375.1:0-21668 GCA_035291605.1 Anaerolineales bacterium
GAGGACCTTTCGGTCGCGATTGACCGGTCGCACAGGCTCGACCCGAACTCGCTCGTGGGCAAGCTGGATGAGGCGGTCAAAGCCATGCACTCCGACGGCACGCTGACCAAATTCTCGAACCAGTGGTTCGGGATTGATTTGAGCCAGGCGCCAAAATAGCGCATCGTTGCCAGAGCGGGGAAGCGGGCGATGCCGCTTCCCCGTTTCTGCCAGGAGTGAGGCATGACCACTGAGAGCACCGCTGCCAAGCCTTACGTTCCCCCCGCCAAGACGCAGGCTGAGCTCATCTATGAACAGCAGCAGCGCGCCCAGCGGCAATTTACCGCCAGTGTAATCATTTCGTGGTTCATTTTGTTGCTGCTCCTCGCATTTTTGTTCAGCGGGGTTGACCTCGCGCTTGGCCCCATAAGGATTACGACGATCCACGTGGACATGAGTTTTGTCCGCGCGTGGGCGCCGTTTATCGCCGAAGGCGCCGGAGCGACGATTGGTATTTCGGCTCTCTCCATCGTATTCGCCACTCTGCTGGCGCTTCTGGCCGCGCTCGGCCGGCTCTCGCGTGTCCCGGCCGTGTATGCGCTCTCGACTTTCTACGTTTCTCTCATCCGGGGCACGCCGCTGTTCCTCCAGGTGATCTTTTTCTTCCTGGCCCTGCCGCAGTTGGGCATCATCCTGCCGGGGTTGTGGGCGGGTGTGCTCGCGCTCGGCCTTAACTACGGCGCGTACATGAGCGAAATCTTCCGGGCCGGGATTCTTTCGGTGGGCAAAGGCCAACGCGAGGCCGCCCTGGCGCTCGGCATGAACTACAACCAGATGATGCGCCGGATTGTCCTGCCGCAGGCCCTGCGGTTCGCCATCCCGCCGACGGGCAACGAATTCATCGCCATGCTCAAGGATTCGGCGCTCGTCTCGGCGACCGGCTTTGTCCACGAAATCCTGTGGCGCGCGCAAAAGGTCGGCCGCGCGAACTTCCGCAACCTCGAAGCGCTGATCATCGCCGCCGTCTTTTACTGGGTGATGACGCTCATCTTTACCACCCTGCAGTCCCGGCTGGAGAAATATGTGGCGCGGGGAGACCGCTGAAAGCAAACCCCCAAATCCCAACTTCCAAATCCCAAACATCAGATGCGGGGTTTGGAGCTCGGGATTTGGGATGTGGGATTTTCCATGCCGCCGATTGTCCGCCTGACGCACCTCGACAAATACTTTGGCCGCCTGCACGTCCTCAAGGACATCGCGCTGGAAGTCCAGCCGCAGGAAGTCGTCTGCCTGATCGGGCGCAGCGGCTCGGGCAAGAGCACCCTGCTGCGCTGCATCAACTTCCTGGAAGAGCCGTCCGCCGGGACGGTGGAAGTGGACGGTTTGGCCGTGCCGGCCGGGACACGCGGCAGAGCACACAACCAGAGGGTGCATGACATCCGCATCCGCACCGGGATGGTGTTCCAGGAATTCAACCTGTTCCCGCACTTCAGCGTGATTGAGAACATCGTCGAAGCGCCGGTCACCGTCAAGGGCCTGCCCAAAGAGCAGGCCATCGCCATCGGCGAGAAGTTCCTCGGCAAGGTGGGGCTGATGCACAAGCGCGACGAGTATCCCAACCGCCTCTCCGGCGGCCAGAAGCAGCGCGTCGCCATCGCCCGCGCGCTGACGATGGAACCCAGGGTGATGCTCTTCGACGAGCCGACCTCGGCGCTGGACCCGGAACTGATCGGGGAAGTCTTGGAAGTGATGAAGCAGTTGGCGAGGGAGGGGACGACGATGATTGTGGTGACCCACGAGATGTCCTTCGCCCGCGAGGTGGCGAACCGGGTGATCTACATAGACGAAGGCACCATCGTGGAGGACGGCCCACCGGACACAATTTTCTCGAATCCCTCCGATCCACGCACGCAGCAATTCCTGGATCGCGTGCTGGTGAAGGATATGATGCTGCTGTTGCAGGACAAAGCGGAGAAGCGTCCTCAGTAACGTCGGCGGGCAAATAGAACTGCGCCGACCCAGACTTCAGCGAGCGCAACAAAAAAGCCCCGGCTGCCAAGGAGCCAGGGCGTGAGGGCAGGGTCAGGCAAGCGAGTTAGGCGGGGAGGTCTTGCGTTTTACCCTCCAGGAGTTCCAGCACCATCTGCGCGGCCGCCGGGACGGCCCTGGCGACCAGCGGGGTGAGAACTTCCGCGAATTCGTACACGTGGGACGACTCAACCGCCACGACGGTGACGCGCTCCGGGAGATGCGCGCCCATCGCGCGGCCCAGTTGGAGCGCCGTTTGCAGGTTCGTCTCGTGCGCCGAGCCCAGGTGCCCGGCCGAGGGGTTGGGCAACGCCTCGAGCGCGAAGCAGGACACCGCGCCGGTTGGCTGGCGGCCGAGGTTGATCGCATCAATCAGGATCGCCTGGTCGTAGCCTACAAGCCGCTCCATCAGGCTGAGGCCGCCGCCGGCGTGGAAATCCACCTCGATAGCAGATGGTTGATGCCGAATGGCTGATGGCGTTGTTCCGGGCGCTATCCGCCATCTGCCGCCGGCTATCTGCTTTTGCACCTCTTCGGCCACGCGCCAGCCTACGCCGTCGTCGCCGAGGATAGGATTGCCCAGGCCAAGAATCAATGTTTTCAATGAGCCTCCTGAGTACGTCATCGGTGACAAAGAGCAGAGCCGCGCTGATCCGCCCCGGCCCTGCGAAAGTCACTTTGCACTCCACGCTGGTGCTAACCAGCTGATTTCGGATCGTTACATTCGCATCAGTGTTCTCGCGTGAGGCGTTTTTGATCCTACCAACCTGGCTAACGCGTCACCAGCGGCAGGTATATCCGCTTCGGTGGAGGCGGAGTGTTAGACGTGGCTGTAGCGGTTGGGGTGCTGGTGAATGTTGCTGCCGGCGTGGTTGTAGCGGTTGGGGTGCTGGTGGGTGTTGCTGTCGAAGCGGCTGATTCACTCGTATCCTGGATCACTGACACTTTCCTGGCCCACTCTGCAGGATAACTGGCGTGTGTCACGTAAAGTCGTGAAAGGTCAGGGTAGACGGCGTAATCCCGGATGCTGCCATCCACGAACACGCGGCTCAAGAGCGCCCCGGATGTTCCGTCATAGGCCTGGAAGAGTGTGTAGCCCGTATAACCGTACAGGCGATTAGTCTGCGGGTTCGTCTCCAATTGCCCGCTCACGCCCTGGATCATTCCCAGTTCGGCATGGGTGTCGCCATCCAGGATCAGCGCACCTGCCTGTCCGCTGCGAGACACCCATACGTACACCCGGTTGGTCGCCGGATTCACGGCAACGTCGCCTACGGAGGTGTAATCTATCGTCTGCACCACATCGTCGGTCGCCGGGCTGATGATGCGCAAGTCGTCGTCCAGTGAGTAAGTGCTGTAAGCATTGCCTGTCGTCGGGTTGACCGCCACATGGACCGACTGGAAGTACGACGATGTGCCCAGATCTAGAGTCCGGATGTGCGCCAGCGTTGCGCCGTCGTAGATTTTGACCACGTCTGGCTCCCCGAGCCAGACGGCGCGGTCGGCGATGTACACACGCCCATTGCTCGGATTGACGGCGATTTCGTCCCCACTCCCCAGATTCCCCATCACCTGGTTATTCGTGCCGCTGATCACGTAAGTCTGGCCAACGGTCACGGCATAGATCTGATTCCGGGTCTCATCCACGCCCACATCGTCAACCGGCGGCCAATCGGGGTCATCGGACAGGGGAATGTAGGAAAGCGAGTCCAGCGTGGTCGCATCAAACACGGCGACGCCCCCGTCCACCCCCACGTACAGGCGGTTGGTCACCGTGTTCACCGCTACTCCGTCCCCATCCTCCGGCAGATTCAGCGTGGCGATGACAGAGGGAGGCGCCGGCGTCGGTGCGGGGCCTGTGGGCGAGGCGTCCTGGATGATGGTCATCTTCTTGCCCCAAGAGGAAGGATAGGAGGCGTGCGTGCCGAACAGTCTGCCCAGGTTCATGTGGACATCATAGTCCGCCAGATTGCCATCCAGATAGACGTACCCCACGAGGCTATGGGTGGTGAGGTCGGCGATCCGCAGGACATACCCCGGCGACGACGAGGCCACTCCATAGAGGCGATTGGTCAGTCGGTTCAGCCGCAGTCGCCCAACGATCCCGGGAATGTTGCCCACCTGGGTGTGGGTCGCCCCATCCAGAACCACCGTGTCTAGCAATTGCCCCACATACACCCGATTGGTATCCGGGTTCACCGCCACATAGCCGATGTTCTCCAGGTGCACACGCGTCACCTCGGCATGGGTGTTGCCGTCCAGCACGCGCAGGTCGTCGTCGCCCGTGAAGGCGATGTACACCCGGTTCGTCGTCGGGTTTGCCGCCAGATGAGCGTATTCGAAAGAGCTCACGTTGCCCAGGTTGATGTCGGGGAGCCAGGTGTTGCTGGCCCCGTCGAGCACGTGAACCACACTCGGATCCGTATAGGGGTAGTGCGACCAGTCCGCAATGTACACCCGGTTGGTGGCAGAGTTCACGGCGACTTCATCACCGTCCGTCTCAAAGTTCGCCAGCACGGCGTTCGTGTTGCCGTCAATAACGTACGTCCGGAACCCGGCAGCGTAGACCCGGTTGGTCGCGGCGTTCACGGCCAAGCCGTAGCACGGAGTATAGTTCTGGGGGAGCGAAACTGTGGTGATGAGGGCGTGGGTTTGGGCATCGTATACGTTGATCTGGCCTCCAACGGCGACGTAGACGCGATTCGTGTCCGGGTTCACGGCGACGCCCCCGCCGTCCTTGCCCAGGTCAATCACACCCAAAATGATCTGCGCCCTGGCGAGTGAGCTAATGCCCATCTCCACAGCAAGCGCCGCGATCAAAACCAATACCACCGCGACTAAGCGCTTTCGTCTGGCGTTCATCTGGCCCTCAAAGAACCCGCTTATCATTAACTCCGTGAGGGCGGCGCGGGCCGCCCAACTAACAATTCTGCCGCATCACTTCCACCACATCGCCTTGCGCATCGCGGATCGTCACTTGCAACGGCATCTGCCCCGGCAGGGAGTGGGTGGCGCAGCCAAAGCACGGGCCGTAGGCCCGGAAGGCCATCTCAACGCGGGGGAATAAATTCCCGTCTGAAATTTAGCTGGCTTTTCGCCTTCAGCCGGGTGTTTTATCGCCAGGCGTCTATGGGCGTGAAGCCTTGAGCCGTTATGGCCTGTCCGAAGATTCGGCTATTTCTTAGCCGACATGAGGTAGGCCACGATGTCGGCCAGCTCCTGATCCGATAACTGTCCCCCGAAATTATCGGGCATCGCCATCGCAGCGGTGAATTCTGCCGCCACGGCGTCGTGAGGTTCTTCGATTGAGACTCGGACGTAGTCGGCCGTCAGGCGCTCCCCGGCTTGATAGAGGGTAGGGCCGATGAACGTGCGCGGCAGCGTCGCTGTGTGGCACTCCAGGCAGTATTCGTTAAAAAGGAGCAATCCGCCTTCCGGGTCGCCCAGATAAGACGCGGCCTCTGCCCCGCCGGCGACAGCGGCCTGGGGAGTGCGCGCCACGGCGGTCGCGCCGGACGGCGTTTCAGACGCGCATGCACTCAGCGAGAGCGCTGCGCCGACGAGCAGGAGAAGCCACGAGGCCAGCAGTTGTTTTGCAGACATAGGAATTCCTCCGATTTGAGTATCCAGTCACCCCAAAGCCTGGAGGAGTGACAGCCCCCAATTGCGCTTTCGCTCAAGCGTGTGCATACCAGGCCTCGTCAGCAACGCTGTTTCAACACTTTCACCGTCTCACCCCTTGCATCGCGGATCGTCACCTGCAGCGGCATCTGCCCCGGCAGGGCGTGGGTGGCGCAGCCAAGGCACGGGTCGTAGGCCCGGAAGGCCATCTCAACGCGGTTGAGCAGCCCCTCGGTGACGACCGTGCCTTTGTGGATGAACGACTGCGCGGCTTTCTTGATAGACATACTGATCGGCGCGTAGTTGTTCGTCGTGCCGACGATGAGATTGACCTTCGTGAGCAGGCCGCGCTCGTCCGTCCAGTAGTGATGGGTCAGCGTGCCGCGCGGGGCTTCGACAATCCCCACGCCCTCGGTGGGCTTTTCGGTGGGGACGGCGTGGACATTCGGGGAGGTGATCTCCGGGTCGGCGGCGAGCTCCACCCAGCGCTCGGCGGCGTACAGCAGTTCGATGAGCCGCGCCCAGTGCGTGGCGAGGCGTTGATGCACCGGCTTGCCGCCGAGGGTGCTGTAGAACTTCTCGTACTCCGCCTGCGCCAGTCGGGTCGCCATGCCGTCGGCGGCGTTGAGGCGCGAGAGCGGTGTAGCGCAATACACGCCGGAGTCCTTGCCGTCCACAAACCCCTTCCAGCCGATCTTCTTGAGATACGGAAACTTGAGATAGGTCCACGGTTCGACGTGTTCGGCGATCCAGTCCGTGTACTCGTTGGGCCCATACTTGCCGAGACGCCTGCCCTCCGGGTCCACCACGCTCACCAGCCCGTCGTAGAAGTTGACCTTGTTGTTCGCGTCTACCACGCCGATGTAGTGCGTGCGGTGAGCGTAGATGTCGCCGAGGATCAGGTCCACGTAGGCCTTGTTGCCGAGTACGATGTCATCAAATAGCTTCAGGCTGAACTGCGCGAACTCAATCGCCCAGCGGCCCATCTGCTCGATCTCCTGCCGCTGCGCCTCGGTGATGCCCTTCGTCTGTCCGCCAGGGATCGAGGTGCACGGGTGCACTTTGCGCCCGCCGATCATCTCGATGACCGTGTGTCCGTACTTGCGGCACTGGATCACCTTGCCGCCGATCTCCAGCCCGACCTTGTGGATCACGCCCAGGATGTTGCGCTCGGCCACCGGCGCATCTGGCCCCATCACGAAGTCCGGCCCGCCGAGGGCGTAGAAGTGCGTGGTGTGGTCGGTGACGTAAAACGCGCTGTAGAGCAGCTCGCGCAGCATCTTCGCCGGGCGCGGCGGGTCAACGTGATATACTGCGTCGGCGGCTTTGGCGGCCGCCATGTGGTGCGCTTCCGGGCACACGCCGCAAATGCGATTGGTCAGCAACGGCATTTCTTCGACAGGGCGCCCCACACAGAATCGCTCAAAGCCACGCAGCTCGGGAATCTGGAAATAGGTGTTGGCGACCTCGCCTTCGGCGTCGAGGAAAATCTCGATCTTGCCGTGCCCTTCGAGACGGGTGATGGGGTCAATCGTTATTCGTTGCATATTGCTTCTCCTAAGGATGAAGGCGGAAGGATGAATTGTCCTCCTTCATCCTTCATCACTTTTGCCATTTCTGGACCACGCGGGCTTCGCGGCCCTCAACAGCGAGCCGGGCAGGCTGAAGCGATAGAACTGTCCCGCTGGGTCCACAAGGCCGTCGAGGATGCGCTCGATCTCCGCCGGGTCTTTGCTGTCAATCACGGACGCAAACGCCGTCATCAGCCGTGCGCCAAAGTCAATCACGCCGTCGGCCGGGCCGTAACAGCCGATGCACTGCGCGCCCGCCTGCGGGCAGAGCGCGCCGCAGCCGCTGCGCGTGGCCAGGCCGTTGCACGGGATGCCCTGCTCCAGCAGACAGAGCGTCGGGTCGGGCGCTTGCAGGTCCTGGATGCGAGTGAACTGCTTGATCGCTTTCACGTTGCGCTGGCGCGGGCATTCGTCGCACACCGTTGAGTTACCCACCCCGATGACCGAGCCAAGCGGAGGCAGCTCGGCCTCCCCATGCAGGGCTTTGATCACCAGGTCCACCACCGCCGCAATCTGATGCGACTCGGGCGGACAGCCGGGCATGTAGTAATCCACCTGCACCACCTGGTCGAGCGTCTTCAGCACCGGGTAGAACTCTGGGATGTGGATTTCACCCTCCGGTGCGGCGTAGACGAACTGGGGCCGGATGTGCTGTGGGTTGTCCGTAGAGACCGTCTCGTAGTACGTGTCGAAAATGGATTGCGGAGAACTCAGGTTCGCCAGGCCGGGGATGCAGCCCTCGCACGCACACGACCCGAACGCTACCAGGATCTTCGACTTGCGCCGCAGCAAATGCGCCATCGCCTCGTTTTCGTCGTTGCGGATGCCGCCGTTGAACAGGCAGAGGGTGATGGAACCATCGGGCATGGCCTCCACATCCTTGTACTTGGCATCCATCGCCACCGGCCAGAAGACCACGTCGAAGTTCGCGTCCACATCCAGAATCTTCTCGTGGATGTTGAGGACGGCGATCTCGCATCCGCCGCACGACGCGGCCCAGTACATCGCAAACTTGGGTTTCGCCCCGTTCGCGCTCATGCTGCCACCTCCTCTAATTCGGGTTGGACCTCCGCCTTAAGTCTGCGGCTGCCGCCGTCGGGCCAGGTGGGCCAATGCAACGGGCCGAGCGCCCGGATTTCCTCGACCATGTGGGTGATCTCCTGCGCCAGCCGGACGCCCTCGGCGGCGCTGGCCCACACCAGCTTCACGCGCTCCGGCTCAATGCCCATCTGCTCGAGCGTGCGCCGCAACAACAGGTAACGCCGCATGGCTTTGTAGTTCTGTTCCAGGTAGTGGCACTCGCCCGGATGACAGCCCGTGATCATCACGCCATCTGCGCCGCTTGCCAGCGCCTTGAGCACAAAGGTCGGGTCGAGCCGCCCGGAGCACATCAGGCGGATGAGCCGGACATTGGGCGGATACTTGATGCGCGCCGTGCCCGCCAGGTCCGCCGCGCGGTAGCTGCACCAGTTGCAGGTGAAGCCGATGATGACAGGTTCGAATTGTTCGCTCATGATCTGCCTCCAATCGCCGTCTGACACAGTGACAGGATGATAAGGTGACCGGGTGCCGGTCACCTTGTCACTGTTTCACCTTGTCAGGCAGGCACAGCCTCCCGCGCTTCCGTCACTTTGCGCCCGTTCCCAATATGGAGCAAGAGCAGCCCCTCGATCTGCGCCAGGATTTGCTCGTTGCTGAAGCCGGTGCCGGCGATGGCGCCCGCCGGGCAGGCGGCCACGCACGTGCCGCAGCCCTGGCACAGCGCCGGGTTGACCTCGGACACCATGCGGTCTTCGTGGAAGAGGATGGCGTTGAACGGGCACAGGTTGTTACAGATGCGGCAGCCGGAGCACTGGTCCTGGTTGATGCTGGCGCGGATCGGCTCGAGCGCAATCTCCCTCTGCTGGATGCGCCCCAGCACGCGCGCCGCTGCCGCCGCGCCCTGGACCACGCTGGCGGGGATGTCTTTCGGCCCTTGCGCACATCCCGCGACGAAGACGCCTTCGGTCATTGTGGCGACAGGGTCAAGTTTGGGATGCTTCTCGATGAACCAACGGTCAGCGCTGCACGAGATGCCAAACAGTTTCGCCGTCTCTTTCGCGTCACGGCGAGGCTCCAGCGCGGCGGCGAGGAGGACCATGTCCACCGGGACGCGGCGCTGTTTGCCCAGCAGCGTATCTTCGGCCTGAACGATCAGTTTACCCTCTTCGCCCGGCAGCCGGGCCACATCCGTAATTTCGGCCACCTTGCCGCGGATGAAGTGCACGCCCTCCTCCAGCAGCCGGTGGTAGAACTCCTCGTAGCCCTTGTGATAGGCGCGGATGTCAATGTAGAAGTTATAGACCTCCGCGCCGGTCTTCTCTTTGACCAGGTGGGCAAACTTCAGACTGGCCATGCAGCAAATCGCGGAGCAGTACGGGTTGTAGTTCTCGTCGCGCGAGCCGACGCAGTGGACAATCGCCACGCTCTTTGGCTCGGTCTTGCCGTCACGCAAGACGATCCGGCCTGCGGTCGTCCCGGCGGCATTGCTCATGCGCTCGAATTCCAGCGAAGTGAACACGTTGTCCAGCCTGCCGTACTGGTACTGCGGGATGCGCCGGCAGTCAAACAGGTCGTAGCCGGTGGCGAGGATGATGTTGCCGACCTCCAGCTCAAGAATCTGATCCTGTTGCTCAAAATCAATCGCGCCGGTCGGGCAAAACTTCTGGCAGGCTTTGCACGTTCCTTTCTTGAAGTACACACAGTTCGGACGGTCAAGCACGGGATACTTGGGCACGGCCTGCGGGAACGGCATATAGATGACCTTGCGTTTGGCGAAACCCGCCTCGAAGACGTCGTCCGTGACTTTCCACGGACATTTCTCGACGCAGATGCCGCAGCCGGTGCACAGTTCCTCGTTCACATAGCGCGCCCGCTTGCGCACCCGCGCCTTGAAGCTGCCCACGTAACCGTCCACATTTTCGACTTCACTCCAAGAAAGGAGGGTGATGTTCGGGTGCTGGCCGACCGAGACCATCTTGGGGGTGAGGATGCAGGCCGAGCAGTCGAGTGTGGGGAAGGTCTTGTCAAACTGGGCCATGTGCCCGCCGATGGAGGGTTCGCGTTCGACCAGGTAGACGTGGTGGCCCGCGTCCGCGATCTCCAGGGCAGTCTGGATGCCGGCGATGCCACCGCCCACCACCAATGTATTCGGGTTGATGGGCGCCAGCATGGGTTCCAGCGGCTGGTGCAGGGCCACACGCCGGACGGCGCCGGAGATCATGGCCTTGGCCTTCTCAGTGGCGGCGGCTTTGTCATTCGTGGTCCACGAGCAGTGCTCGCGAATGTTGGCCATCTCAAAGAGATAGGGATTCAGGCCGGCCCGCTCGCATGCACGGCGGAAAGTGGGTTCGTGCATGTGCGGTGAGCAGGCCGCAACGACCACCCGGGTCAGCCCCAGCTCTTTGATGTCCTCTTCAATGAGCTCCTGCCCACTGCTTGAGCACATAAACTTGTAGTCACGCGCGACCACCACCCCCGGCAGGGACTCGGCCCAGCGGGCCACGCCCTCCACGTCCACCGTCCCGGCGATGTTGGTGCCGCAGTGACAGACGTAAACTCCGATTCTTTCCATAGATTCCTCTCCTTCCATGATGTCATCTTTCAGAAGAGTCGGGCCACTACTATCGGGTCTGTAGTAATATCGGCCCTAGGGAGATCAATTCCTTTCCTATACCTAACGGCTTTGGAGGGATCCCCAAGGCCAAGCCTAGAAGCTGAGTGAAATACAAGATGGGGAGTGAGAACTTTGTGCCAAATTCCTGGTTGACTTGTTGTTGATAGCATTCCAGATTAACCTGACACAAGGGGCACGCGGTGGCGATCACCGCCGCGCCGCGATCCACAGCGCATTGAAGCAGACTCCGCACGACGCTCAGGGCGGCCGGGCGGCTCGTAATAATCAGGGAGCCGCCGCAGCAATGAAGTTTGAGAGGGTAATCTACGGGGTCTGCTCCGATGGCCGACATCAGGTCTTCGAAGAACTGAGGTCGCTCAACGTCCTCGTGGTCTTTCCTGGGCCTCAGTATTTGGCATCCGTAGTAGGGCGCGACCCGCAGACCGTTCAAGGGATGAGAAACCTTCTTCTTGATCTCTTCCAGCCCCACGTCGTTCACGAATATCTCAATCAAGTGCCGCACCGCGATCTTTCCAGAGAAATGCAGGTTGTCCTCTTCCAATGCGAAGTTGATGTGCTCGGCCAAATCTGGGTCTCGTTTGAGATGAGCGGCGGCGAAGTACATGTTCTTAAAACAACCGCTGCAGGGGGCAACGAGATCAAGGCCGTCCTTTTCCGCCATCGCCAGATTCCTGGCGGCCAGTGTGTACGCCAGCAGCTCGTCCACATGGAAGTAGGTCGTGGCGCCACAGCAGTTCCAATCCTCCAGTTCCTTGAGCTCCACGCCCAGTTTGCGGGTGGTCTCGATGGCAGAAAGGTGATAGCTGTGCGCGATCTTCTCGAGGGAGCAGCCGGGGAAATACGCGTATTTCTTCATGAGAGCCCTCCTACGGGAATGATCCTGCCGATCATCCGTCTGAAGTTCTCGAGCCTCTTGATTCGCGGCGGAAGCAGAGGCAGCCTCCCCTTGAGCATGAGGCTCGTAGCGGTTTGAGCTTCCTGAAGGAACTCTATAACGCCGTAACTGAAGATGTAGGTCGGAGCCAAAACGGGTTCGTAAGACCTGCCGCTCTTGAAGATCGTCTTGACGAAGGTTTCTGAGAACACAGGCCCGATCAACCCTTCCTTGTATTTGCTCTTCCAGATCGAATACCGCTTCAGCGCATACATCATTTCCGTGATGTTGATCCCCTGCGGGCATCTCACCGTACAGTGGTAGCAGGACGCGCAGAACCAGAAGGTATTGCTGGCGAGCACTTGGTCTTTGAGGCCGGCAAGGATCATGGCAATGAGCTTGCGGGGCGTGTGATCCATGTATCCGGCCACCGGGCAAGTCCCTGAGCAAGTTCCGCACTGGATGCAGGTACACAGCGGATTCCCGTCTGCTGCGGATAAGAGGTTTGAAATCTCGTCGGCGAATGTTAGGTTGGCTGACATAGGGTTTCACCTTGCGCCCAACAAAGGGCGGCTTCGGCGCATCGGCACTCTGCTGCGCCTGTCGCTTCGCGCAGAATTGCACGGGCTAATTCGCGCGAGCTTTTCTGGCCTCTGCGGCCTGCAACAGGCGGTTGACCTTCTCCAACAGCATCTTGGGTTCCACTGGTTTCTCGACCAGTTCATCCACAGGTACAAACCGCGGATGTATCGGCTCGCCAGGGAAGAGAAAAGCGATTTGTTCTCTAATGCCCGTGATGATCAATACCGGCATTTCCCTCAATTTGGGGTCCTTTCTGAGCTTGCGCGCGATCATGATGCCTTCCGCCCCACGCCCCATCATGATGTCAAGTAAGAGCAGGTCATAGCGCTTGGTTTGCAGAGCCTGCAAGCCGTCTTTTGGATTGTAGGCCACATCAACCTCAAAGTTTGCGGCGTCGAGGATTGCCTTGATGCCTGAAACGAAGTCAGGGTCATCATCTATCATTAACAACCGTTTTTGTTGTCCCATGCTATGCCTCCATTCGTAGTCTGCTAAACCGTCAGCCGCCTTGAGGGGTTGGCTGTGCGCGTAAGGCTGGCAGGCTAACCACAAAAGTAGAGCCTGCGCCCAATTCGCTCTCCACGGAGATGGTTCCGTTGTGGGCCTCAATGATCCGGCGGCTGAGGGCCAGCCCCAGCCCGTGACCTTCTTCAACTGCCTGACCGGACTTCCCGCGGTAGAAGCCCTCAAAGAGATGCGGCAGATCTTCTCTCGGTATACCCGCGCCTGTATCAGACACGGTGATTAAGATGTGGTCCGCCTTTTCTTCGGCCCTCACCAGGACTTTGCTTCCTTCATAAGAGTACTTAACTGCGTTGCCGATGATGTTGACCAGCGCCTCGGTCAGGGTTACGCTGTCTCCCTCGATGGGGCGCAATCGGTCGTTGATCGAGATGACTATTTCGATATCTTTGCGCACGGCATACGGCTCAACGCTCTCGATCGCTTTAGAGATCGAGGCGATGACAGAAACAGGCGCAAAGCCTTCCTTCAGCTTTCCCATGTCAACAGAAACTACTCTCAGCCACGAGCGAACGAGTTTCAGCAGATCATCTATTCGGGACTTTATTCGCTCAAGCCGGGCTTTTTGATCTTCTGTCAGTTTGCCCGACAGTTCTTGATCGAACACGAACAGATTCTGCTGTACGGCATTCAGAGGCGCCCTCAATTCATGAGAAACAATAGCCGCGAAATGTTCTCGCAACATTTCTTTTTCCCGTCGCAGGGCAATGGTTTCTAACTCCAGCCTTCTTTTTTCAAGCCCCCTCCGAGTAATCAAACGGAACTCATCGGGAGTGAAAGGTTTTGGAAGAAAATCGTAGGCCCCTTTCTTCATGGCTTCCACGGCGGAACTGACGGTCGCATAGCCGGTGATCACGACGGTCACAATCGTGGGATCAATTTCGTTGACTTTCTCAAGCACCTCGAACCCAGAAACTCCTGGCATCTTGAGGTCAACAAAAATGAGGTCTGGTTGAAGTTCCTGGACAAGCTTCAACCCAAGCGTTCCGTCAGAAGCCGTCACGGCCTGATAATGGCTGCCCTCCACTATCTGAGCACAGGAATCCAGAACGACTTCCTCGTCGTCAATGATTAGAATCTTTGGCCTGTCGTCCATTGTCTGCATGGGCCTCTGCCGTGATAGGTAAACTGATGGTAAAGGTTGCGCCCTTTCCTACCCCGCTCTCAACACAAATGGCGCCCCCGTGCTCTCGGATGATCCCGTAACTGATTGCCAATCCGAGACCCACTCCGTGCCCGGTCTCCTTCGTTGTAAAGAACGGGTCAAATATCCTCTCCAAGTTCTCTGCGGAGATGCCGTGCCCCGTGTCTGCTACGTCGATCTCAATACCATCTTTGGACGAGCTGGGTCGGGTCGTCAGCGTTAATTGTCCAGTGTCGCCCATGGCCTCCGCCGCGTTGATGATCAGGTTCAGGAATACCCGTTCGATTTGTGAAGGGTCGATGATCACCATCGGCAGAGCGGGATCAAGGTCTAAAGTGATTCGAATATTGTGAAAGAGCGCCTGTTTCTCCACCAGAGAGATACAGTCACGCAAGAGGACATTCACACTGCACCGGGTCTTATCCGGTTTCTTCTGACGGGAGAAATCCAATAAGCCTCGGATGATGTCTCTGCAACGATCAGCCTGTGTGGCAATCTTCTCGACATTCTGCCTCGCAGAATCGTCGCCAGTGTCCTTCTCAAGCAGCAGGTGGGAATAGATCACAATTCCTTGAAGCGGGTTGTTCAATTCATGTGCGACATTGGCTGCCAACTGTCCGATGAGGGCCAGCCGCTCCGATTCCATGATTTTCCTCCTGGTGAACTCCTTGATCTTCTCATCCCGGTCTTTCAACGCGGCAGCCATGATGTTGAACGTATCGGCCAGTACCCCCAACTCGTCGCGTGATGTGGTTTCTACTTTCGTCTCCAGGTTGCCGCGCGCCAGTTCCCTTGAGGCGGATACGAGTCTCCCGATCGGAATGGAGAGGCTGCGGGAAAGCAGCAAGGATACCAGTATCGCCAGAAGCGCACCGGCCAGAGTAATACCCAAGAAGGTAAGGACTGTTCGATTTCTGATGTCTGTGTATTTCTGCTCCAAGATACCAACGTACAATACTCCGATGGTGCTGCCGCTGAAGTTCTTAATAGGCTCATAGGCTGTGATGTACCAGTCATTGACTACGTAGGCTCGCCCTATCCACGGCTCCCCATTGATTACCACCTGGTCATAAACTTCTTCCGCGATGCGGGTTCCGATAGCCCTTGTGCCATCTTCATTCCTCACATTGGTTGAAATCCTTACTTCATCCTGAAAGATTGTCACAGTGCCTATGTCTTTTCCTTCATACACGACATCCTGAAAGATAGTCTGCTTTACTTTGTCAACGATTTCGTAATTCCGATTTAGAAGAATCCCGGCGTACACAACTCCGATAAGATTATTCTGGTCATCAAGAACCGGGGCGGCGGCCTTCAGCATCATTCCCGCTGTTTCCTCGGTTTCAGGCCGAAATCTTGCCATGGGGGTTTCGATGAAGACGAAGTGCGCTCTTCCGACAAGAAGCGAGGACTCTTTTTGAAGCTCTTCGGCAGGTACGATCACGTTGCCCGCGGCAGGCCGTCGAGTGCTCAGAACAACGCTGACGATCTCGTCGTTGCTTTGGTCGTCACCCCTGTAGGCCGGGTTGCCAGTGCGCAGAACTACGATGCCTCGGCTGTCTGTAATGGTCAATACGTCAAGACCCTCACTCGCCTTGAACCTGGTCAACTCATTGACATATTTCTGGTCTAGGTCCCCATCTATGATGTCCTTGAGAAAAAGCCTGACTGTGGTAAACCGGGCCGCATCGCTGACGTGCACCAGTTTGCTCAGATATATTTCTCGGGCGGCGTTAAGATCGGTACGTATTCTCTCTTGGGCCTCGGCAACCACACGGTTGGTGATTATCTGGACGCCAACTATGGTGAAGATCACACTGCTAAGAATGATGATGGATAGAAAACTCAGGGTCAGCCTGGTGGCAAGCGGCAGCCTTATGTCGCGTTTTCCTGTAAAGCCAAATCCCGGCCAGCGTCTCCTGGGGGTAGCTTTGGATGCATTCGCCATGGCGTTCAAGATAAACCTACCCATCTCTCAGATTGACTACGACAACGCCTCATAGACCAACTCGATCAGGTCCCTGACGACGAGGCGGTCTTCATAGCCGGTGGTCTTCACCGCATCGCGATACATCGTAACGTCCTTAGGACAGGCGACCACGAAGACTTTCACGCCGTCGAGGCGCACAGCCTCGCGAATCCGCGCCTCACTCGGACGCTCTTTGACGCCGCTCTCCTCCATCCAAATTCGCCCACCGCCCGCGCCGCAGCAAAAAGCGCGGTCGCGGTGGCGCGGCATCTCGACGAGTTCACTGCCAGTCGCTGCGATGAGCCGGCGCGGCGCGTCATACACGCCGTTGTAGCGCCCCAGATAGCAGGGGTCGTGATAGGTGACTCGATACCCGAGTTTCTGGCTGAACTTGAGCTGACCAGAGGCAATTAACTGATCCAGCAGTTCGCTATAATGCAGCACCGGATGGCGGCCATTGATCTCCGATAGGTACTCATGCTTGAGCGCGTTGTAGGAATGTGGATCGGTCGTGACGATCGTCTTGAAAGTGCATTTGCCGAATTCCGTCGCATTCTTCTTGACCAATCGCCTGAACAAGCCTTCTTCGCCCACCCGGCCCACATCGTTACCGGCATTGCTCTCGCTTTCATACAGAATGCCAAAGTCCAGGCCGGCTTTTTGGAACACTTGAGCCGTCTTGCGCGTGATCTCGATCAAACTGGGGCTGTAAGAAGCATAGTCGCCGACGAACCACAGATATTCGACGGCTTCTTTGCGCGCGTCTTTGATCTTGGGCTGGAGCGGCTGGGTCCACTTGGCGCGTGCCCGCTCGGATTGGCCGAACGAGTTGCCATAGCGGCGCAGATCGGTCAGCGCTCGCTGCAGTTTCTCATCCACACGCCCTTCCCGCAGCAAGTAGCGGCGCATATCTACAATCGCAGCCAGTTGGTCGGTAAACACCGGACAGACCTGGACACAAGCCCGGCAGGTCGTGCACGCCCACAGTTCGTCTGCTGTAATCACGTCGCCATGCAAAGCGCGTCCATTGCCCCGTTCCCAAAGGTATGCATCCAACTTGATCATGATGTTCCTTGGGGAAAGGCTCAGGCCGCTGGCGTAGGCTGGACAATTGTCCTGGCAGCGTCCGCAATGGACGCAGGCCTCGAAATCTAAAATCTGTTTCCAGGTGAAGTCGCGCAACTCCTTCACGCCTGGCTCGCTGCTATGGTGGGCCGGGGCCAGGGCGCCAGCCGGCTGCAAGGAGTGAAAGAAAATGTTGAGCGGAGCGGCCACAATATGGAACAGTTTGGTGAAGGGAATGCTGGCGATAAACGTGAAAGCGACTAGGCCATGAGTGATCCACACTGTCAGATGCAGAGCGCGATTGGTTGGATCACCCATAGCCGTGAAGGCCGCGGCCAGTGTGTTGCCCACTGGCGACCAAACGGCCCAGTCTGGCTTAACGACGGCGAGGCGCAGCCCTTCGACCAGGTAACCGGTGATTGCCACAAGCGCCAGCATCCCAATGGCATAGGCGTCGTCCCAGGCCAAACGCTGCACTGGCGCGTTTTGCAGACGCGGCGGGCGCACGATGTATCGGCGGTAGGCAGCCATTCCCAGGCCGACCAGCAGAAGCGCCCCGAGGATGTCCAGGATGAGCTCGTACAGCACATACACCCCACCGCTTAGGAACTGGAGACCAAAGAGGAGGTGAGTTACATCCCAGTCCACCGTCGCCAGAACGGTCCCGATAAAAAGCGCAGCCATGCCCCAGAAGATCGTCAGGTGCATGACCCCCGCGTAAATGTCCTGCGCCGTTCGAACCTGTCCCAGTGCGTGAACCATCACGGACAGCAGACGCGCGCCAAGCCGATCCGTGCGCGGCTCCGGCTGACCTATCCGCCAACGCTGGACGCGGCGGAACACCCCGTAAGCAAACACGAGGACCGTCAGCAGCCCCAGAACGTACTGCCCGATCTCCGCCCATTGAGGAATGTTCCAGAAAGTTTCCCGGATAGGCATATTGCTTTACCTTTTCATTCTCAAGCGGACCTGGCCTGCTTAACTTTCTCCGTAAGCACCGGAACCACCTCAAGCAGATCAACCGCGGCACCATACCGGGCTATATTGAAGATCGGCGCACTGGGGTCCGTGTTGATAGCGATGATCACTTCACTGCCGGTGAGAGCTTCAACATGCTCCGGAGCGCCACTGATGCCCAATGCCAGATAAATCTTGGGCTTGACGCTCTTGCCAGACTTACCCACCAACCGCGTTGTCGGTAGCCAACCCTGATCCACCACCGGGCGCGAGCCGCACACTACGCCGCCCAGCGCTTTCGCTAAATCTTCGGCGAGGGCGAGGTTATTCTGTCGCTGGACACCACGTCCGACCGCGATCAAGACCGGTTCGCGGGAGATATCCACATCGCCGGCCGTTGGCTCGATGTATTGCTTCAGTGAGATCCGCAATCCCTCCAGCGCAGGAGACGCCACCGTAGTAACTTCGGGTGGCTGTGCACCCCGCCCATGCTCCGGTTTAAAGCCGCCGGGGATCATCGTCACCAGCGTCGTCGTCTCCGGCAGGGCGCCTTCGGCCATGATCTTGCCGCCGCAAATCTTGCTGACGAACTTGAGCACACTACCGTCAACGCGAATGCCATAGCAGTGACTCACCAGCGGCAGGCCGAGCCGGGCCGAAAGCCCATTCGCCACCTCCGCGCCTACTGAAGTATCACCAAATAACACCACGCATGGCATGTTGTCCTTGATGAGTCCGGCCAGTGCCTTTTGATAAGCGTCCGCAGTAAATTCGGCCAACGCCGGGTGATCAACATACAACATGCGGTCGGCCGCCAGCCATTGCCCTGAGCCTGACAAGGGATCGCTCGCCAGTCCCTGCGCATTGTGACCAAGCAGTACGCCGACGACAAGGCCGTTTGTTCCCTGAGCCAATTCGCGCGCCGCCGCCAACATGACGCAAGAAATATCCGCCACCTGTCCACGCAGGTATTCGATGAGAACATAAATGTCCTGCTTCATGCGGATCCTCCTATCACAGCACGCTCAACCCTTTGAATATCTCAACCAGTTTGGTGGCAATGCCGGTCAAATCACCTTCAATCATCGTCGCCCGCTCTGCAGCCTCTGGCTGGAACATACGGTCAACAGTCAGCCCACCACTGGGATCCAACTCGCCTACTGCTTGTGCCTCGATCGTGGTGGCCTCCATCGCTTGATAAATCTTGCTGGTAACCACATAACGAGGCGGGTGCTCCGCGGCCTGAATCCCCAGCACGGCTGGCAAGGTCACCTCCATCTCAGCCATCAGCCCGCCGGGATACTCCTTGCGGACTGTGGCTTTGCCGTCGCTCACCTCCACGGCGGATACATAACCCAGGTAGGGCATTCCCAGGTACTCAGCCAACAGCGGCCCCACCGCTCCATCCAGGTCATCATGGGCTTGTACGCCGATCAGCACCAGATCGGGCTGAAGGTCTTTTGCGGCAGTCGCGAACACACGCGCCAGGGCATGATTATTCGCATTCCCCAAGTCTCCAGTGAGTTTGATGAGTCGGCCGGCGCCTTTGGCCGCCGCCGTGTAAAGCACATCGTCCACCCCCTCAACCTCCGGGGCCACGACCATCACTTGACCCCCACCGCGTTCTTTAAGCAGTATGGCCTGCTCGATGGCGTGGTCATCAAATTCGTTGATGATCAGGCGCAACCAGGTCCTATCGAGCGCGGCGCCACTCTCATCAATCGTCATCTCCTCCACGAGATCGGGAACGAATTTGATGGGAACGACGATGTTCATATACGTCTCTCCTAGCCCGAAATTGCATTTGCCAACAATTCAGCGATGTCCTTGACGATCAGCTCCCCTTCGTGCCCCGTACTCTTGACCGCGTCTTCAAAACGCGGCGTCTCATAAGTGCAAGAGACGGCCAGGACCTGGGCGCCCACACTGAGCGCCTCGGCGACTCTCCATTCGGATGTGCGGGTCCTGGCATGTTCCCATGAGAACCCATCCAGCCACATGCCGCCCCCCCCGCCGCCGCAACAGATGCTATTTTCACGGTGATGAGGCATCTCGACCAACTCGACGCCCGGGATGGCCCCTAATACTTGGCGCGGCTCGTCGTAGATATTGTTCTTGTTCGCTCGGCCGATGCAGCATGGATCATGGTAGGTGACCCGGTACTTCTGACCGCGCTTGAGCAGGGGCTTCAGCTGATCGAGATGCTCAGCCAGGAATTGGGTGTAGTGTTTGATCGGGACGGAGACGCCCACCCCCGGGTACTCGTTCTTCATGGTGTTATAGGCGTGGGGATCGGTCGTCACCAGTTCCTTGAACTCGTACTTGTCGAAAGCGCGGGCGTTTTTCAGCGCCAGCATCTCAAACAACCCAACCTCGCCAATCAGACACTGGGCGTCGCCATCGCTGTTCTCTTCCGGTCCGAGAATGCCAAACTTGACACCCATCGCTTGAAGAACCCGAGCCATGGCCCGGCTGACTTTCTGCACCCGGGGGTGATATGAAGCATAGTCACCTACGTACCACAACACCTCTACAGGCTCCTTGAACTCGGCCATGATGGGCACCGGGGGGGTGAGGTCTCTGGCCCAGTCAGCCCGTTTGCGTGGCGACTGGCCCAGGGTATTTCCGTAGCGGCGTGAATTGGTCAGTGCGGTTTGCAGTTCGGCTGGCGCCTTGCCGCGGAGGAGCATCTCACTCTTGAGGCTTGCCAATATTCCCGTGGTCAAGGGGATCTGGGCCGGGCAGACGTTGCTACAAGCGAAACACGAAATGCAGAGCCAGATCGTGTCGCTGTCGAGCACCGGCGTGAAGTCGTCAGCGCGCAGCGCCGCGATGATCGAATGCGGCGGGTAGTCCATGGCAAATCCGTAAGGGCAGATGCCGCTGCATGCGCCGCACTGCAAGCAGAGTTTCAGCCGCTCGCCTCGCGGCATGGCTTTAAGGGCTTTGTCGTAAAACGCGCGGCCGCCATCGGTAGAAATTGTTGATGTAATCAAGAAGCACCTCCTGCCTAAAGGCGGTTGATGCATCAGCAAGGCTTATAGATGACTATTCAGATGAGAATGGTTCGCGGCATAGAAAAGCGGCCTCAACCCTCGCAGGAGGTGAAGCCGCTTCAGCCGACATATGACTGACAGCACTTGCGCTGTCACAGATGTTCTCCTTGCGGCGCACAGCGAAAGAAACGTCGTGCGCCAGACGCACCTGGCCGATTACACTATGGCATTCCTACCCTCCGAAACAAGTGACATTTGTCACAATTCGTTTCCGTAATGCAGCACTAATCTGTGAGAGGCAGTATCAACCGGCAATGCTGTATTCATACCGCCCGCGCACGGGTTTGCCCTCCGCATAGCGCGAGAAGCGGAACAGGGACGGGTTCAGCCCCTCCGTCTTCTGGCCGGTGACGAGGTCGGCCGCCATCACGCCCACCGCCGGTCCCAGTTTGAAGCCGTGCCCGCTGTGCCCGGCGGCGACGAAGAACCCGCTCCCTGGCGGCGCTTCGTCAATCACCGGATGCCAGTCGGGCGTGATGTCGTAAATCGCCGCATAACCGCCCCGGCTCTCGCCGCGTTCCATAGCCGGGAAGCGCTGCGCCAGCCGTGCGCCCATATCCGCCACGAACTCAAAGTCAACCCGCTCGTTGTAACTGTCCGGGTCGGCGTGGTTGTCGGCTTCGG
>DATDRS010000376.1:0-10088 GCA_035291605.1 Anaerolineales bacterium
GTGTTCACGGGAGCGAGCGCAAAAGTGGCATTCTGTTCGCCCAACGAGCCGGAGGGTCGCAGGCTCGAAGCTGAACTGAACGCCCGGGGACCTGGCGAGGCCTATTTTGTCCGGTGCGATGTCACTCAGACGGATGAACTGCATCGCTTCGTCGCCCAGACCGTTGAACGGTACGGCCAACTCGACTGCCTGATCAACAACGCCGGTTGGCATCCGCCGCACAAACCGATTGACCAGTTCTCTCTCGGTGAATTTCGGGCCTTGCTCGAATTGAACTTGGTGAGCATGTTCGCCGCCTGCAAGCTTGCGCTGCCTTACCTGCGCCAGACGCAAGGCAGCATCATCAACATCGCCAGCCTCGTGGGGGCGATGGGCCAACTGTACGCGACGACGTACGTCGCCACCAAGGGGGCGGTCGTTGCGTTCAGCAAGGCGCTGGCGATCGATGAGGCCGCCTACGGCGTCCGGGTGAACAGCGTCTCTCCCGGCAACATCTACACGCCGCTCTGGCAGGAGGCGATTGAGGCTTCCGACAACCCGCAGCAGACCCGCGCCGACGGCGAGGCCGCGCAGCTGCTGGGCCGCATGGGAACCATAGAAGAGGCCGGGAAGTTGTGTCTGTTTATTGCCGCTGAAGCGACTTTCACCACGGGTGTGGATCACTTCCTCTCCGGCGGCGCTGAACTGGGTTATGGCCGCAAGACGCGCCAGGGACAGGCCGGCCGGGTGGCGTGGGGGTAATGACTGAGAACTCAACCACGGAGCTGCTCAAATGAACATCACCATCACGGACATCATCGCACGCGATATTCGTTTCCCAACGTCACGGACGCTGGATGGCTCCGACTCCGTGCACACTGACCCGGATTACTCGGCGGCCTACGTCATCCTGAAGACCGATCACCCCCACGGCCTGGAAGGGCATGGGCTCACGTTTACGATCGGCCAGGGCAATGAATTGTGCGTCGCCGGCATTCGGGCGTTGGCGCCGCTCGTTCGGGGCAAGACTCTGCAATCCTTCACCGATGACCTGGGGGCTTTCTGGCGCATGCTCACCAACCACAGCCAGTTGCGGTGGGTCGGGCCGGAAAAAGGCGTGATTCACCTGGCGACTGCCGCCGTCGTCAATGCGGTTTGGGACTTGTATGCGAAGGTTACAGGCAAGCCGTTGTGGAAACTGCTGGCCGATATGACGCCGGAAGAGCTTGTGCGGTGCATTGACTTTCGGTACATCAGTGATGCGCTGACGCAGGACGAAGCGCTGGCGCTGCTTCACAAAAACGCGCCCTCAAAAGCTGGTCGTGAAGCCGAGATTCTGCAGAACGGTTATCCAGCTTACATCACTTCCGCCGGGTGGCTGGGCTACCGTGAAGACAAAATTCGCCGCCTGTGCCGGGAGGCGCTTGCCCAGGGCTGGACGCATTTCAAAATCAAAGTAGCCCGTGACGCCGCCGATAACGTCCGGCGCTGTGCGATTGTGCGGGACGAAATTGGCCCCGACCATCGGCTGATGGTTGACGCCAATCAATGCTGGGATGTGGGGGAGGCGATCGACCACATTCGGCAAATCGCCCGCTTCGATCTATGGTGGGTCGAAGAGCCCACCAGCCCAGACGACGTGTTAGGCCATGTCGCGATTGCCAGGGCGATTGCGCCGACGAGGGTGGCGACGGGCGAACACTGCCAGAACCGTGTGATCTTCAAACAGTTGATGCAGGCCAGCGCCCTCCACTTCTGCCAGATTGACAGTTGCCGGTTGGGAGGGGTCAATGAAATCCTGGCCGTTTATTTGATGGCGGCAAAATTCGGCCTCCCGGTTTGCCCCCATGCGGGCGGGGTAGGCTTGTGCGAGTATGTCCAGCACCTACAGATTTTTGATTACATTGCGATCAGCGCTTCGCTGGAAGACCGGGTGATCGAGTACGTGGATCATCTCCATAAGCATTTTGTCGATCCAGTCGTCATCAAAAATGGCCGCTACATGCCCCCGTCCGCTCCCGGTTACAGCATCACCATGAAACCCGCGAGCCTGGCCGAATACGAGTTCCCGACCGGTCCGGTATGGCAGTCAACCACGCGGGCGCCCAAACGCATCGGGCAGATGATCAAGCTCAAGCCCGAGAAGTATGAGGCCTACAAACGCCTGCACGCTGCCCCCTGGCCTGAGGTGCTGGCCGCCCTGCGGGCGGCCAATGTCCGCAATTACTCCATCTATCACAAAGACGGCCGGCTGTATGCTTATTACGAGTACATCGGCAGTGATTACGCCGCCGACATGGCCAGGGTTGCCGACGATCCCAAAACGCATGAGTGGTGGGCGCTGACCGACCCTTGCCAGGAGCCGGTGGAAGGCAACTCGAAAGGCAGTCGCGAGGGCAACTGGTGGATTGACATGGAAGAACTGTTTCACATGGATTGAAGCCTATGCTCAAAATCGTTGACAGCCACGTTCATTTCTGGGAACCGAGCCGCCTGCGTTATGCCTGGCTCGACGACCTGCCGCCTTTGAACCGGCCTTACCTGCCGGATCACGTTCCCATGCAGGGAGCAAATTGGAAGATAGACCGCCTCGTTTTTGTGCAGGCCGACTGCGCGGCAGAGCAGGGCTTGCTGGAAGCAGATTGGGTGACATCGCTCGCCGCCAGCGACTCTCGCATTCGGGGGATCGTCGCCTTCGCGCCGCTGGAAAAAGGCGAGGGGGCGCGTGCGGCGCTGGAAGAACTGAGGCAACGCTCCTTAGTCAAGGGGGTGCGACGGTTGATTCAGTCCGAGCCGTTGGGCTTCAGTATGCAACCGGATTTTGTGGCCGGGGTGCAATTACTGGCCGAGTATAACCTGAGTTGCGACCTGTGCATCCGGCATTTTCAAATGCGCGATGTGATTCAATTAGTCCGCCAATGCCCGCGCGTAAATTTCGTCCTCGATCATATCGGCAAGCCGGACATCAAGCACGGCGTGCTCGATCCGTGGCGGAAAGACGTTGCCGAATTGGCGGCCCTGCTGAACGTGACGTGCAAACTGTCAGGCCTGGTCACGGAGGCCGACTGGCAACATTGGCAGGCTGCCGACCTGCGACCCTACGTTGACCACGTCCTTGATGCATTCGGCCCCAACCGCGTGATGTACGGCAGCGACTCTCCGGTAGCCACTTTGGCGGCGACTTATCCGCAATGGGTGGAAACGCTGATGGCGGCGACCCGATCGCTATCGAATGTGGAACAGGAGAAGCTTTTCTCTCAAAACGCGGCCCGGTTCTATCGCCTGGCGGGCAGTTGAGTGTGGGGCCATCTGGTTGACAAATCTAGTAACTTGTTTTACTCTTTTTCACTGTAGGTAGAAACCTGTAGATTAGTCTTCTTTATGTCAGTTCGCAACGCTCTGCTTGGTCTGCTGGCCCAACGCCCACGCCACGGCTACGAACTTCATGCCGCCTTTGAAGCCGTTGTGGGCGGCGAGCAGAACTGGGATGTGAAGCCCGCGCAAATCTACACCACCCTCGCCCGGCTGGAGAAGGATGGGTTGGTCAAACAGGGCTCAGTCGAACAGGCCAGCGGGCCAGAGAAGCGCATCTACGTGATCACCCCGGCGGGGCAGGCGATGCTGATCGAGTGGTTTGGCTGCGGCGTCGAACTTGACCACCAGCGCGACGAGTTCTATGTCAAACTCATGCTCAGCCTCGCCACGGGCGGGGTCAACCCGCGGAAGGTTATCCAGACTCAGCGGGTCAGGCTGTATCAGGATTTGCACGCCATCACTGCCCAGCGCCACCGCGCCGACCCGAGGACCGAGCTGGCGAAGATTTTGCTGTTCGACAAGACGATCATGCATCTGGAGGCCGATCTGCGCTGGCTGGATATGATCGAGGCCCGGCTGGAGGAGGTGAAGAAACAACCGCTACCCGAGCCAGAAGCGAAACCCAGAGGCCGACCGCGGAAACCTGCTGAGACTCCCGCTTGAAGTCGCTTGGATCTGTTTGCAAGTTGCAACGCAGAGAGGAACACCTAACATGAGATTGTATCTACGGTTAGCTTGGCGCAACATCTGGCGGCATCGCCGCCGCACCCTCATCATCGTCCTGGCCATGTCCCTGGGCCTGGCGCTGATGATGTTCTACGACGGCCTCGTCGGCGGATTCAATCAGGCGATTTACGGCAGCGCCATCAAGATCCTGGGAGGCAATATCCAGGTCCATGCCGTAGGATATCGCTCCGAAGCGGACCAGACTCCACTCCTGCCCCTGAGCGATGATCAGGCCGTTGTCAGTGCCGCGCTGGCCCAGCCTCAGGTCGTGGCGGCCACGCGCCGGATCAATACCGGCGGACTGGCCAGCAGCCGCGACGGCGCTTTCGCCGTAGGCATCACCGGCATCGAGCCCGAGCTGGAATTGTCCGTGAACCTAGCGGCGCAGCACGTCGTCGCGGGGCGCTATCTGACTGCTGACGACGTTGATAGCATCTTCATCGGCAAGGGGCTGGCCGACGCGATGGGCGTGGGGGTCGGCGACCGCATCACCCTGACCGGGCGCTCCAGGCACGAGCAGATGCGCCGCCGCACGATGACGGTTATCGGCATCTACGACCTGGGCATGGCCGACATCGAGAAGCGCACCATCTACATTTCCCTGAGCGAAGCGCAAGACCTCTACGGCTTGAGCGGACAGTCTACCGAGGTGGCAATCGCGCTGAAGCAATTGGGACAAGAGGCCGCCGTGATCGCCGCGCTCAAGCCTGGTTTGCCTGGCTACGAGATCGAATCCTTCGAAGCTAATTATCCCGAGCTTCAATCAGCCCTGAGCACAAAAGGCGGCGTCATGAACATTTTCAGCGTCGTCATTCTAATGATCGCCGGAATCGGCATCCTGAATCTGCTGCTGATGGCCGTCTACGAGCGAACGCGCGAGATCGGCGTCCTGGGAGCGCTGGGGCTAAAGCCGCGCCAGGTTTCGCTTCTGTTCATCCTCGAAGGGACAATGATCGGCCTGGTCGGCGTGGCCGCCGGTATTGTGTTGGGTCTGATCGTCAACGGCATCCTCAGGCAGGTTGGCCTGGATTTCGGCGCATTCGCAAGCGCCACCAGTTATATGGCGCTGATCAGTGGGCGGATTTACCCGAATTGGGGTGTTGACAAGCTAGTGGGCCGCGCGCTCACAGTGGCGATCATCTCTGCGCTGGCTGCGCTGATCCCGGCCCGCGAAGCGGCCCAGAGAGAACCCGCTCAAGCTCTGCATCACGTGTGAGGTCGCTATGCTACAACTCGTCAAAATGGCTTTCCGCGACGTGGGGCGCAACCGCCGCCGCTCGTTCTTTTCGTCGCTGGCGGTGGGCATGGGGTTGGCTCTGTTGTTGCTCATGGCCGCTGTCATCAAAGGTGAATATGGCAGCGCAATGGACTTGACCATCCGGCTGCAAAGCGGCCATTTGCAGGTTCGGGCGCAGTCCTATGACGAGAGCAAGACCAGCCTCAAGTGGGAAGACCTGATCGAGGCTCCGGATCAGGTTGCGGCGCAGATTGCCTCACTGGACCCCGTCACCGTTGCCACGCCTCGGCTGTTCGCCAGCGGATTCGTCTCACTCGGCAACGAATCGGCCGGGGTGAGGGTCTTCGGGATTGATCCGCTCTCTGAAGCGAATGCCCCTTACCGAGAGGGCCTGGTCAGCGGGGAATTCCTGGCTCCCGATGATCGCGAAGGCGTCCTCATCGGCAGGCCGCTGGCGGATAAGCTAGGGCTGAGCGTCGGCGACAATATCAACCTCTCGGTCAACACCTCCAACGGCGATGTGGACGAGCAGCCTTTCACCGTCCGGGGCATCTACTCCACGCAGACCAATGCCTTTGACAGCATCACCGTTTTCCTTCCGCTGGCCAAGGCGCAGGCCATTACTCGGGCTGAGAACCACGCCAGCACGATCTTCGTGCTTTTGAATGACAGCGCGCAGACCGACGCCGTCGTAACCGCTTTACAGACCTCGAACTATCAGGTGTTGACCTGGACGAAGATGAACGAATTGCTCCTCCAGACCGAAGACCTGGCCGCCTCCTACATCGGCATCTTCTATCTGATCGTGCTGGGCATCACGGCCACAGTCATAATCAACACGCTGATCATGTCGGTCTACGAGCGCACGCGCGAGATCGGCATCCTTTCGGCGATCGGCATGAAAGGCCGCCGCATCCTGGCGATGTTTTTGGCTGAATCGACGCTGCTGGCGATAGGCGGCATCGTCATGGGCCTGATCCTCGGCGGTCTGGTCGTGGCCTACTTCAACAAATACGGTTTCTACATCGGCAACATGGGTATCACCGGCATCCTCATCGGCAATACCATTTACGCGGACCTGACCTGGAAGGATACGGTCAACCTGACCGTCATGGCCTTCGTCATCACACTGCTGGCCGGGCTTTATCCGGCCGTGCTGGCGGCGCGCATGGAACCTGTCGAAGCCCTGCGGGCCGAGAAATAAGCCCGGATCAAGAGCATCCGGAGGAGAACAACATGGAAGTCACGAAAATTGAGAACGTCACGCGTGTCTATAAGACTGGCAGAGTCGAGACCCAGGCCCTGCGCGGCGTCAGCCTTTCAATCGAAAGCGGTGAATTTACCGCCCTGGTCGGGCCATCCGGCTCCGGCAAAACCACCCTTTTGCAGTTGATCGGCTGTCTCGACCAGCCCACCAGCGGGCGCGTGTTCATCAACGGCAAAGATGTCAGCAAACTCAACCGCAATCAGCGCGCCGATATGCGCCGCGGGACAATCGGTTTCATCTTCCAGTTCTTTGCCCTGATCCCCACCCTGACGGCTTACGAAAACGTCGAAATGCCCCTGTTGTTGAACCACCACAGCGCTGCTAAACGCCGCGAGCGCGTGATGCAATTGCTCGAGGCCGTTGGCCTTGGCGACCGCACTCATCACCGCCCTGATCAGTTGAGCGGCGGCGAGCAGCAGCGTGTGGCCGTTGCCCGCGCTCTGGCGCCCAAACCGGCGCTCATCCTGGCCGATGAACCTACCGCCAACCTTGATACAACCAATGGCGCGCAGGTGATGGAGATTATGACCCGTCTCAATCAGGAGACCGGCGTCACCTTTGTCTTCGCCACGCACGACCCGCGCGTCATCAAGTACGCCCGGCGCGTCGTCACCCTGCGCGACGGTTTGATGGTGGAGAATAACGGAGCCGGAAAGCCAGCGTAGGAGCGCAACATGAAATTGAACGTGCTTTTGATTCTGCTGATGGGCACGGCTCTGGCCGCTTGTAACGCCGGTGGTGGAACGTCGGCGCCCGCCTTGCCCACCGTCGTGCTGGGCGACGGCAATGCCTCTTCCCCGGCCTCCCCCCAGGGGTTCAGCGGCGGCGTCACGGCTTCGGGAGTCGTTGTGCCGGCGCAGGAGGTCCAAATGGCGTCCACATTGGCCGGACGGGTGGCCACGGTGAGTGTAGCGGTGGGCGATCAGGTCCAGGCCGGGCAGGTATTGGTAACCTTGGCGGGCAGTGAGAAATTAGCCGCCGACGTCGAAGCCGCCAATCTGGAACTGCTCAACGCCCGGCAGGCGCTCAAGGACCTGCAGGACACCGCCGCCCTCGTCACCGCGCAGGCCCAACTGGCCGTGGCGCAAGCCCAGGACGCACTGGAGAAGACGCAGAGAGAGCTGCGCAACGCCCAGTATCCGGCCGGCCAGGGTCTGGTGGATGCCGTCGCCGACGCCAAGCTCGCGCTCGACAACGCGCAGGCGAATTTGCAACTGGCCAACGTGGACCCCAACGTCTCGGCCTATAACACCGCCGTCTTTGTCACGAACTGGTATCGCAGCCGGTGGGAAGAGGCTAAAGCCAAATACGACGCCAGCAACAGCGCTCCGGACCTGAAAGAGGCCATGGACGAGGCTTGGGACGCTTACCAGTCCAAGCTCAACGATCAACTGGCGCTGCAATTGCGCATCAGCATTGACCAGGCCAATCTAGCTGACGCGGCGGCCAAAGCACAGGAGAAGTACGATACCGCCATCGCCAATCTGGACGCCGCGCAAAAGGGCCCCGATGCGACCAAGCTCGCCCTGGCGCAGGGCAAAGTGGCCGTGGCCGCAGCCGTCCTGGCCGACGCGCAGGCGCGCTATGCCATCGTCCAGACCGGCCCTGACCCGGACCAGTTGGCGCTGGCCCAGGCGCGCGTGACCACCGCCGAGGCCCACTGGGCGGCGGCCAAATCGGCACTCGCCGATCTCGAACTCCGCGCGCCTTTTAGCGGGACGGTGACTGAACTCCGCATCCACGTGAGCGAATGGGTTTCGCCGGGTCAGCCGGTGCTTTTGCTGAGCGACTTGGAGCATTTGCGCGTCGGGACCACCGACCTGAGCGAGCGGGATGTTCCCAAGATCAAGATCGGCCAACCGGTCACGGTCTCAATTAAAGCGTTGAATCAAGAAGCGCCGGGTCACGTGAGCGACATCGCGCCTCTGGCGGACACCCTCGGCGGCGACGTGGTCTACAAAACGACGATTGCGCTGGAGGCGCTCCCGGCTGGACTGCGCGCGGGCATGAGCGTTGAAGTGCAATTCGCGACCGGTCAGTGAACGCTTGCACCCTGAGCAGCGCGAACTGCGGGAAAGCGACAATTATCATGTCTCTCATTCAAGCTGAACAACTCACCAAAATCTACGGTCAAGGCGAGACCGCCGTGACCGCGCTCGACCACGTGAACCTCAGCGTGGCTCCCGGTGAGTTCGTGGCCGTGATGGGCCCCAGCGGGTGCGGCAAGTCCACGCTCCTGCACCTCGTCGGCGGGTTGGACCGCCCCACCGAAGGCCGTGTGCGCATTGACGGCGCCGACCTCACCACGCTCGACGACGCGCGGCTCACCGAGCTGCGCCGCCGCAGGATCGGTTTCGTCTTCCAATTCTTCAATCTGATCCCGGTGCTGGACGCGACTGAGAATGCGGCCCTGCCCCTGACCCTCGACGGCGTGAAGCCAGCCGAGGCGAGGGCCAAAGCCAGTGAATGGTTGACGAAAGTGGGGCTTGGCAACCGCCTGCGTAACCGGCCCGACCAGCTCTCCGGCGGCCAGCAGCAGCGTGTGGCGATTGCCCGCGCCCTCGTGGCCGACCCGGCCCTCGTCCTCGCCGACGAGCCGACCGGCAACCTCGACACGCGCGCTTCGGACGAAATCGCCGGCCTGCTGAAGCAAGTCTCGGACGCGTGGGGCCGCGCGGTGGTCATGGTCACGCACGATCCGCGCCTCGCCGCCTATGCCGACCGCATCATCTTCTTGAAAGACGGCGCGATTGTGGACGAGACGCGCCTCAGCGGCAACGGCGCGGAAGAAGCCAGAGCCGTGAAAGAGAAAGTGGAAGCGCTTTGAAATCGGCCATGAACATCCAGCTCACTCTCGCCGCGCGCTACTTGTTCGGGCGCAAACTCAGAACAGTCCTGACGACGCTGGCCGTCGTCTTTGGCGTCCTGGTGATCTTTGGCATGAACACCGTCCTGCCGACGATGCTGGAAGCGTTCCAGGCCAACATCCTGGCGGCCTCAGGTCAGGTGGATGTGACCATCACCCACCAAAGCGGCGAGGCCTTCGCGGTCTCCGTGTTGAACCGGGTGAAAGCCATCGAGGGGGTGCGAGCCGCCGCCGGATCGCTCGGCCGCACGGTCAACCTGCCGCAGGGCTGGTTCGGCCGCAACGTCAATATCAGCGCCGTGTCGCTCGTGGGCCTCGAACCGCGCTCGGCCCAGACCATCCGCAACTATTCCATCCTCCAGGGCCGCTTCCTGCGGACGAATGACACCCTGGCGGCGGTGATCACGACCAGCCTCGCCGACCAGCTTGGCCTGAAAGTCGGCGACGAAATCAACCTGCCGACCCCGGAGGGCACGGTGGCGCTGACCCTCGTGGGCTTGCGCCCGGCGCGCACCCTGCCGGGGAACGAGGAAGTGCTGATCACGCTGTTTGAAGCCCAGAAGCTGCTCGACCTTCCCAAACGCATCAACACGATCGAAGCCAACCTCGACACGACAGACCCGGCGCGCCGGGAGGCGATCCAGAAGGCAATCGAAGCGCAACTGGGGAAGAGCTATCAGTTCGGCGCCTTAGGGAGC
>DATDRS010000377.1:0-6613 GCA_035291605.1 Anaerolineales bacterium
GGGCCTGGCGCTGGCGGTATTTACGCTGGCCTTTGCGGTTCCCTCGGCCAGCGCCGAGCCAGGGGTGGGCAATGAGTACTGCCTGAGCTGCCACGGCCAGCCCGACCAGATCAAAGACCTGCCCAGCGGGGAACGACTTTACCTCACGATTGACCCGCGCCTGTACGCCGACTCCGTGCACGGCCAGGGTGGCTATGCCTGCGTCCAGTGCCACACCGACATCAGGACCTTCCCGCATCCCGAATCGAAGGCGCAAGACCGGCGCGACGTCACGCTTTCCATGTACACGACCTGCAAGCAGTGTCACAGCGGCAACTTCGAGAAGACGCTCGACAGCGTGCATCAGAAAGCGCTGGAGGAAGGCAATAAGAACGCCGCCGTCTGCTCCGACTGCCATAACCCGCACGCCCAGCAGCGCCTCACCCACCCCGACACCCGTCAACTGCTCCCCAGGGCGCACGTACAAATCCCCCAGACCTGCGCGCGCTGCCACAGCGAGATTTACGACCAATATAAAAAGAGCGTGCACGGCGCGGCGCTGCTCGAAAACATCAATCCCGACGTGCCCGCCTGCATTGACTGCCACGGCGTCCACAACATCCCAGACCCGACCACCGCCGCCTTCCGCCTCCGGTCGCCGGAACTCTGCGCAAAGTGCCATACCGACCCCACGCGGATGAGCAAATACGGCATCTCGACGCAGGTCCTCAACACCTACCTGGCTGACTTCCACGGCACGACCGTCACGCTCTTCGAGAAGCAGACGCCCGATCAAGTCACCAACAAGCCGGTCTGCTTCGACTGCCACGGCATCCACGACATCGCCCGGCCCGACGATCCCCAGAAGGGCCTGCAGGTCAAGGAAAACCTCCTGCAGACCTGTCAGAAGTGCCACCCCGACGCGACCCCGAACTTCCCCGACGCCTGGCTGAGCCACTACGACCCCAGCTCGGATAAGAACCCGCTGGTGTACTACGTGAACCTCTTCTACAAGATCTTCATCCCCAGTGTAATCGGCGGCATGGCGCTCTTCGTCGCCAGCGACATTGGCCGACGCTTGATCAAACGCGGGAAAGGAGCCGCCCGATCATGAGCGCCCCGACGAAACATCCACGGTTTGCCCTCAGCCAGCGCATTGAGCATGCCCTGATCGTCCTCGCGTTCGTCACGCTGGCTGTGACCGGGCTGCCCCAGAAGTACGCCGGGGCCGCGTGGGCGGAGGCGATGATCCAGTTCTTCGGCGGCATCGAGACGACGCGGGTTATCCACCGCTTTGCCGCTACGCTGTTGATGCTGGAGAGCGTCTACCACTTAGCCGTCGTCGGCTACAAGGTTTTCGTGCGCCGCGTAGCCATGTCCATGCTCCCCACCCTGCAGGACGGGCGCGACGCCTGGCAGGCGTTCCGGTTCAACCTGGGGCTGGCAAAGCAAAGACCGCAGATGGGGCGCTACAATTTCGAGGAAAAAGCCGAATACTGGTCGCTCGTCTGGGGCACGGTGGTGATGATCATCACCGGGTTCATGATGTGGAATCCGATCGCCACGGCGCGCTTCTTTCCCGGCCAGTTCATCCCCGCCGCCAAAGCCGCGCACGGCGGGGAGGCGGTGCTGGCGGTGCTGGCCATCATCATCTGGCACATGTACAGCGTACACTTGCGGCGCTTCAACCGGAGCATGTGGACGGGGTCGCTCACCGAAGAAGAGATGCTGCACGATCACCCGGTCGAGCTGGCCGACATCAAAGCGGGCTTCGCCAACCGGCCGGTGGAACCGCTCACCCTCAAAAAGCGCCAACAGGCCTATCTCCCCGTGGCCGGCGTGTTCTCACTGGGGCTGCTGGCCGGGGTGTATTACTTTGTGACCTTTGAGCAGACGGCGATCACCACGCTGCCGCCCACGCCCGCCGTGCAGGTCTTTGCTCCGCAGACCCCCACGCCCCTCCCGCCCACGGCGACGCCTAAACCGCTGGGCGATCTCACCTGGGCCGGGCTTGTTGACCCGGTGTTTGCCGATAAATGCGCCGTGTGCCACGGGACAGCGGGCGGGTTGTCGTTCGCCACTTACGCCGACGCCCTGCAAGGCGGCCAGAGCGGCCCGGCGATTGTGCCGGGGAATGCAGCCGGGAGCAAGCTGGTCGAGGTGCAGAGCGCGGGCGGCCACCCTGGCCAACTGACCGAAGATGAACTCGCGCAGATAACAGAGTGGATTGATCGAGGCGCGCCGGAGAACTAAGGCGGACATGCAAGCCAGATACTCTCTTCTCGGTTTTCTCCATCGCAGTCTGCGCGTCCAAGTTACCCTCGGCGTGGCTCTGCCGCTGATCGTCATCCTCGGCTTATTCACAGCCATTGAGTACGCGCGCCGCCGAGAAGCCGTCCTCGCTAACCTCTCCTTCCTCGCCACGCAAATCGGCCAGGTCATCGAAAACGGCATCCAGCACGAGATGCTGTCCGAGAACCGGGAAGGCCTCCAGCACATGTTGGACGCCATCGGCCAGGACGAGATGATGCGGGTCGTGTATCTGCTGGACACCGATGGTCGCGTGGCCTTTGCGCCGGAGGGCAGAGACGTGGGGCGGCAGCTGGACAACCGCGATCCGACCTGCCAGCCCTGTCACGGCCTGCAGGTGGAACAGCGTCCGGGCAGTGTGGTGGTCACTCTGCCCGGAGGCCAACGCGTCTTCCGCAGCATGAATCCGATTGAGAATCAACCGGTGTGCCAGGGCTGTCACGATCCTGACCAGCGCCTGATCGGCATGTTGCTCACCGACATCTCGATGACCCCGTTGGAGGCGCCGCTGGCCGCCGAGTTGCGCGAGACCTTCTTGTGGGGAGCGGGAATGATCCTGGTCACGGTGATCGTCGTCAACCTGGCGATGAGCCGGCTCGTCATCCGCCGATTGGAAGGTGCGGCGCAGGCGCTGGCGCGGTTTGGCCGGGGCCAACTCGACCTGCGGTTGCCGGCTGGTCGCCTGGATGAGATCGGGCAGTTAGCCACAGCCTTCAACGTTATGAGTCAGCGCATTCAAAGCGAAGAGGCTGAGAATCGGGCCCTCTCTGAGGGCCTGCGCCGCGAGTCTGCCCAACGGTACGAGTTGCTCAAACGGCTGATCACGGCGCAGGAAGAAGAGCGGCGGCGGGTCGCGCGCGACCTGCACGACGAACTCGGTCAGGGGTTGGGCGGGCTGGCTCTCAGCCTGGAAGCCATAGAGCAGATGTGGGCCAATGCACCCGAAGCGGTGCGCGATCAACTTCGGCAGACACGGGCGCTGGTCGCGGAGACGACCAATCGGGCCTACGATCTGATCCTGGCGCTTCGCCCTTCCGCCTTGGACGACCTGGGGTTGGCGCCGGCCCTGCGCGCTCACACCGAACGCGCCCTGAAGGACACCGGCGTCCAGTTGCAAATCGAGGCTCGCGATCTCACGCGCCGGCTGCCGCCGGAGATCGAAGTCGCGTTATTCCGTACATTTCAAGAGGCCCTGACCAACATTGTGCGGCACGCCGGGGCCAGCCGGGTATGCATCTGGCTAGCGGCGCGCGACGGCACGTTCGAGGGAGAGATCAACGACAACGGCCGGGGTTTCGATCTGCACGAAGTCCAGGCGAATGGAGGCGGCCCGCGCGGCCTGGGGCTATTGGGGATGCAGGAGCGGGTGGCGCAGTGCGGTGGGCGGCTGGAGGTCTTTTCCCAACCGGGGGCTGGAACCCGAATTTGGATCCGCATCCCGATTCCGGAGGCGGCCCGTGGCTGACAAGATTCGGGTGCTCATCGCCGACGATCACACCATTGTCCGCTCCGGCGTGCGACTGTTGTTGCAGGGTGAACCGGACATCGAGGTGGTCGGCGAGGCGTTGGATGGTGACGAGGCGGTAGCCCTGGCGGAGTCCCTGCGGCCGGACATGGTCTTGATGGATATTGCTATGCCTGGCACGAGCGGGCTGGATGCCACGCGCCGGATCAAGGCCCGCTTTCCAGAGATGCGCGTGCTGGTGCTCACCATGCACCGGTCGGACGAGTATTTCTTTGAGATGCTCAAGGCGGGTGCGTCCGGCTACGTGCTCAAAGGTGCAGAGATCAGCGAACTCATCAGCGCCGTTCGCACGGTGGCCCAGGGGGAAGTCTTCCTCTACCCGACGATGGCTAAGCAACTTCTGCAAGACTACCTGAGCCGCGTGAAAGAGCCGGAGAGTTCCGGCCAGCCCGCGCTCACGCAGCGTGAAAAAGAAATCCTGCACCTGCTGGCCGAAGGGTACAGCAACAAAGAGATCGCCGAGCGGCTGGTCCTCAGCCCCAGCACCATCCATAGCCATCGGACAAATTTGATGAGGAAACTCAACTTGAGCAGCCGCTATGAACTCATCCAGTACGCCCGCCAACGCGGACTGCTCAGCGAACTTTGAAGACTCCCTATGAAGTTTGCCCTCTCAAAAAACGCCAATTCGGTTGGCGTTTTTTTCTTCACAATTGGCACTCTCCCCGATTTTCAAAACTCATAGATTGCTCTAATGTGTCGCTAAGAAACAATGGAGGCGACATGGCAATCCGGCGGGTGTTCGTGATCTGGACTCACTCGCTCTTTCACGAGTCAGTCCGATTGCTCTTGCGCCATCCTGATATCGAGTGGGTTGGAGCAACCACAGACCTTGCCGCCGCGCGTGAACAGATTGCCAGCCTCCGCCCGGACACAATTCTCGTCGAGGAGCGGGAAGGCAGCTTGTCCCCTGAGGCATTGGAGATCATGGAAGCCTGCTCGTGGGAGGTGCGCGTGATCGGCCTCAGCCTGGCCGACAACCAAACGAGTGTTTATCACCATGAACAACGAACCGTTGGGAAAGCCGAGGAGTTGCTTCACCTCGTTCTGGCGTGAAACCGCGAAGAGGATGCTATGAAGGGACACTTAATCCGCAGGCTTAGCCTGGGACTGGCCGGCCTCAGCCTGGCGCTCGTGTTTGCGGCCTGCGCCGGGCCGGCCGGACAAACCGGTCCGGCTGGGCCGCAGGGCCCGGCCGGCCGGCCCGGGGCCGCCGGCCCGCCCGGGGCTGATGGCGCACCCGGCCAGTCGTTCGTCGTCCCCGGCCCTGGGCTGAAGATCAAAATCACGGGCGTCGAATTCCCCGCGGATGGGAAGCCGGTAGTCAGCCTGACCCTCACCGACGCCGCCGACCGCCCGTTAAGTGGCTCGCCGCTCGAAGGCGCCAGCTTCACCATCGCCCAGATCGTGGTGGACGAGGCCACCAGCTTGAGCAAGTATCAAAGCTTGTTGGTGCGCGAGGTACGGGGTCAGCCATACACCATCGGCGGTGAAACCAGGCAGCCGGCGCTCGCTACGGCCACGCAGGCCTTCGCCGACAGCGGCGGCCCGTGGGTTGATCAGGGCGACGGGAACTTCACCTACACCTTCACAAACACACTGACCTCGGAAGTCAATCCGGCCCTGACGGCCTCGGTGGGCATCTACGCATTCAAGGACGGCCGGGCTGCTGTGGCGAACGCCGTATACACCTTTGTCCCCGCAGGGGGCGAGCCAACCGTGATGCGCGATGTTGTGGCCACCTCCGCCTGCAACACCTGCCATAACCCGCTTCAGGCCCACGGCGGCCTGCGCCGCGAGACCGCGCTGTGCGTGACCTGCCACACCGACCAGACCACCGATCCGGAGACCGGCAACACGGTGGAGTTCAAGGTCATGATCCACCGCCTGCACTCGGGCACACGCCTCCCTAGCGTGCAGGCCGGAACCCCCTATCAAATCGTCGGCTTCCAGCGGACGGTATTCGACTTCTCGAAGGGTACGTGGCCGCAAGACACGCGCAATTGCACGACATGCCACAGCGGCGGCGCGCAGAGCGATAACTACAAGACCGCGCCGAATACGGCCGCCTGCACCTCCTGCCACGACAACGTCAGTCCGGCCACTAGTGAGAACCATCCCGGCGGCAACCAGACCGACGAGAAGTGCCTCGCCTGCCACACGCCCGATGGCGACGAGTTCGACGCCTCGATCACTGGCGCGCACGTCATCCCGGCCAATTCGGTGATGATCAAAGGCGTGAAACTGGAGATCGTCGGGGTCGAAGGCGCAGCGCCCGGTGGGTCGCCCCTGGTGACCTTCAAGGTCACCAATAATGCGGGCGAGGCTATCGCCCCCGCCCGCATGGCCTACCTAGCCCTGACATTGGCCGGCCCGACCAGCGACTACGTCAACCGCTGGACTGAAATCGTCGCCTCGACGGCGTTCAGTGTGACCTCCACCGCCGTGGACGCGGGCGGCGGAAATTTCAAGTACACCTTCAAAGCCAAGATACCCGAAGAGGCGACCGGCACGTACGCCGTCGGCATGGAAGGTTTCATGATGGAAACGTTGCCGGGGATAAAGGATCCCGTGCGAGTGGCTGGCTTTAATCCGGTGACTTACGTGGCACTGGACGGCGGCGAACTCTCACCCCGGCGGCAGGTGGTGGATCGCGAACTGTGCAACGCCTGCCACAAGAGCCTGGCCCTCCACGGCACCATCCGGCAGAACACTGAATACTGTGTGCTGTGCCACAACCCCATGGGCACAGACGAGGCTCAGCGCCCGAAGGAGGTCATGCCGCCGACGAGCATCAAC
>DATDRS010000378.1:0-2531 GCA_035291605.1 Anaerolineales bacterium
AGCGGGATGTCGTTCATCACCGCGTCAATCGCCTGCCGCCACGCCATCGCGCCGGCCTTGTAGCCCATCGGATGCCCCAACATGCCGCCGCCCGCCGGGACGATGATGTCCGGCCCGTTCTCTTTGACAAGTTCGGGCATCAGGCCGGGATACATGCCGGCGGCGGGCATCGGCCACGTGCGCTTAATGTGATAGAGCGGCGCGTGAAGAGTCTGGCTGACGCGCAGCGACTCTTCCAGGGAGGCGACGGGGATGCTCGACCAGATGGAGGGCGTGAGCATCATGTCCGCGCCGCACAGGCGGCACAACTTCGCCAGCGTCGGGAAATTGATCGTCGGCAACAGGCCAAGCATGTGCGAGACGTGCAGCAGGATCGGCGCCTGAACTTCCGGGTCTTCGGCCAGCACGCGCAGCGCCGACAGCCCGGCGGAGTAGGCGAGCAGCAGGCCGGTCGCGCCCATGTTGACGGCTTTGCGCGCCTTCTCGTTGATCTTGTCTACCTCGTCGGTGATGCTGACCATGTACAGCGTCTTGTGGCCGGTCTCCTTCTCGGCTTTCTCCAGCGCCTTGAGCACGGCCTCCAATCGCGCCTCGAGCGGGCAGATGTCGAGTTCGCTGAGCATCTCGTCGTCTTTACAAAGGTCGGCCCCCCCGAGTGCGCTCTGATAGACCTGATCGGCCGTCTGCTGCGGCGTCATCCCCATCTTGGGTTTGATGATCTGCAAGCACAGCGGCCGCTTCTCGACCCCCAGGATTTTGCGGATGCCCTCGATGCCATACTTTGGCCCCTGGAACCTTTTGGCGACGGCGGAGGGAATCGTCACGTCAAGCAGGCGTGTCTTGGTTGGAAAGGCGAAAAAGTTTCCGGCAATGGAAAGGAGCAGCATCGGCACGTTGAGGTTTTTGTCCCACGCTCCGTCGGGGAAACCCAGCTGGACGATGGCCTTCTTCGTGCCCTTGGGCGCCGGGATTTCGTAGTAGCCCAGCACCTTGCTCGTAAGCCGCTCGCGCAGTTCGTCGGTCTCCTCGGCCACGTCCATCCACGACGAGGTCGAGCCTTCGAGCGCCAGGCGCTCGACCTGCCTCAGATGGTCAATGAACTCGTCCTCCCCGCGGACATCCTCCACGTAGTAGATGGCGACCACCATCCGATCACGATCCACGCTTTCCGGCATGTAGTCAAACATGCGGGGTTCGTAATACAGTTTCATGGTGATTTCCTTCCAGTTAACATACGGGCGCGATGCAGCATCAAAATGCATCGCGCCTGTGGGGGCTAGCCCAGCATCGCATCGCGGATCATTGCGGAGGCCGTCATCGCATCGCTCTTCGCGATCACCGCCGCAATCTTATCTCGCCCGATCCGATCCAGCAGGCTATGCGCGGCCCTGATCCATTTGATGCTCTCAGTCGCCGCGCGCACACCGTCCTCCCGATAGGGGAAGATGTCGAGCGCATACCAGCCCTGATAGTCCAGGCGGTCAAGCCAATACATGAGTTCGAGCAACTCGACGACGTGGATGGAACCGACGGTCAGGTCGTCGTCCCACAGCCGCCAGTTGTCGTTGAAATGCATGTAGAACAGTTTCTTGCCGAAGCGCTGAAGGATGGCCGCCGACTCGGCGGCGTTCTCGTAGGCCATCAGCGCGTGGCCCACGTCAATCATCGCACCGACGTTGGGGCGGTTCACTTCGTTGAGCAGAAGCAGCGTCGCGCCCACCGTGCCGATGAAGCAGTGAGTGCGCGGCTCTTTGGGTTTGTACTCGACGACGATCTTGATCTCCGGCAGATAGTCGGCGCACGCCTGCGTCCCGGCGATGATGCGCTCCCACGCGGTGATGAAGTCGGCCTGAAAGGGATAGTCATACCCGTCCTGGCCGAACCACAGGTCAATCACCTCGCACCCAAGGCGCTTCGCCCACATCATGGACTTCTTGACCTCGGCGATGGCGGCGGCGCGAATCTCGGGGTCGTTGCTGGCGAATGAGCCCATCCCCCACTTGCCCTGCGCCCAGATGTCCGGCGTCACGCATGTGACTACGAACCCGGCCTCTTTGACCTGCCGCTTGATGTCCTCGACGTTGTCGTCGTTGACGTGCCACAGCCCGACGACCTCGACCCCGGTCAATCCTTCAACCTGCGTCGCCCGACGGATCAACTCGTCAGTGGAATAGCGCTGGCCGTAGCCGGTCAACACGTAGCGGTCGGCGCACGCGTTGAAGGTGTTGATGTTGGCCGAAAACTTCAATGGTGTCGCCATGGGGAGCCTCCTTTTTCAGAAATGGCCCGCCGGGGCGCGCAGGGGCATTAGGCCCGCATCGGCGAGCGCGACAGGTTGACCACAAAATCGTAGCGGTCGCTGCGCCAGACAGACTTCAGGAACTCGACCGCGTGGCCTTCGGGCGAAAACGTGTTTTGCTCGCTGTAAATCACCGGGCTGTTCTTCGAGAGTTGCAGCAACTTGGCTTCGGCGGGTTGCACCAGCCGCGCACGCAGAATGGAGCGCGCCGTCCATAACCGGATGCCGTAGT
>DATDRS010000379.1:0-2602 GCA_035291605.1 Anaerolineales bacterium
GGGAGGCAGGTGATGATGGTGCGGGGCAAACACGACGTTCGTCATCGCGCGCGCAAGCGTATCACGAGCATGCGGGAGACGTCAAGGGCTTAGTCCCCTCCGTTGCACCAGTGACCAGCACCAGTCTGAAGCATTTCCTGAACCTGCGCCCGCACAGCCTGCTCCGACTTGAAGTGCATGACCTCCGGGCGGAGGAAGTCGAGCGCCGGGGCCTGCCAGATGTCCACGGCGGGGCCGAGCAGTGTCGTGCCTCCCACGGGCATATCCACCCTGCCTGTCACTACCCCCGCGCAGGCGGTGAGGAACAACCCGGCGACGATGCCCAATACCAGGTAGAAAGTGACGTGTTTCTTCAGCATAGGTTCCTCCAATTTAGCTAAGCGGACAACTTAGGGATAGTATGGCAGGAATAGGAGGCAGAGTCAAGAAAGTGAAATTTGAAACATATTCGCCCCGGGTCAGCCGGAAGGATTTTAGAAACCCTTCGGGTCTGAGTAGATTCTCGCCAGGGCCTGCTCCAGATCCGCGATCAGGTCGTCGGCGTCCTCCACGCCCAGGGCCAGGCGCACCAGATTATCCTTGATCCCGACCGCCAGCCGCTCTTCCGTCGAAAGCTCGTAGTACGACATCAGCGCCGGCTGCTCGACCAGCGTCTCGCAGCCCCCGAGCGATGGCGCGATGAGCGGGATTTCGAGCGCGTCAATGAAGCGGCTCGCCTCCTCCAACGAGCCGTCAATCTCGAAACTGACGACGCCGCCGAAGCCGAGCATCTGTGCGCGGGCGATAGCATGATCGGGGTGAGAGCGCAGGCCCGGATACCAGACCCGGCTCACGCGGGGGTGCGCCTCCAAAAATTCGGCGACGGCCTGGCCGTTTTCGTTTTGCCGCTGGACGCGGAGCGCGAGCGTCTTCAACCCCCGTGCGAGCAGCGCGGCGTTATGCGGGTCGCTCACCCCGCCCAGCACCCCCAGCGCCTGCCGCAGCGAGTCGATCAGCCCCGCCCGCCCGATGGCCACGCCCGCGAGCAAATCGTTGTGCCCGCTCAGATATTTGGTGGCCGAGTGGACGACCAGGTCAATGCCGAAGTCTAGCGGGCATTGGTTGACCGGCGTGGCGAACGTGGCGTCAATCAATGTCTTGACGCCGTGCCGCTGCGCAATCTCGGCCAACCGGACCAGGTCCACGACGCGCAGGTAAGGGTTCGTCGGCGACTCGGAGACGATGAGACGCGTGTGGGGCTGGATCGCGCCGTCGAGCGCGGCGAAGTCGCCCATCGGGACGACCGTGGTCGTGATGCCCAGGCGCTTGAGGAAGGTGAGGCAAAACTGCCGGGTGCGGCGGTAACAATCGTCGCCGATGACGATGTGCGCGCCTGTGGGCAGCATCGCCAACAGGACCGTCGTGACTGCCGACATGCCGGAGGCGAACAGGATCGCGCCGTCGCCGTGGTCGAGCGCGGCGAGCTTGGCCTCGCATGCGGCGACCGTGGGGTTGCCGTAACGCCCGTATTCCGTGCGATCCCGCGCCCCGCCCCACATGCGCGCCTCTTGAAAGGCGCACAGGTCGGCTGTGTCCTCGAAAGTATAGGTGGCTGTCTGCACCACAGGGACGGTCAGCGCGTGGTAGGCGTTCGGACGCGCCGCGCCAGCGCCTGCGTGGACGGCCTCCGTGGAGGGGCCGCGCTTTACACGTGGCGCCAATGCGGCGATCTGGGTTTGCGGTTGCAGATCGGAAGTAGTCATCGGTCTCTCCTGTTTCAGAATATCCTATCCGCGAGAGACCAGAGGGGGTTGATGACGAAACAAAAACCCCTTCTGGAATGAGAAGGGGTCAGACAAAGCGCGCTGCCTCGCTCTCATCTTCCAGAAGTGGATAACCGCCAGGGTCATCCGTTCGATCTGCCGGAATTGGCACCTTGCCCCTGCGGGCAGGTTGTCGAGGCATCGTCGGGCCGGTCCCTCCGCCTCTCTGGATAAGAGTGTGCTATTCAGTTACGCGTGAGAGTAACACAAAACACGCACCGTCGTCAACTGGTATTTTGCACAAATACTAGCCCTTCCAGGCGACGACGATTTCCCGGTTCGCCTGAATCCCCTCCAGGAACGACTGCCGCAGCGCCGGGTCACGGACGCGATCAGTTTGTTCCATCAGCGTATTGTACGCCGTGGTCAGGATCGCCTGCGCGCGCTCCATTGCTGCCGGGTCGCCGTCCGTCGTCGCCCGTAAGACCTGATAACACGTCAAGTAAACCTGCAGCGGATACTCGATCCCGCTCGCGCCGTTGGCGTCCAGCCACGCCAGGATTTCGTTGACCTGTTCTCGGGCATGTTGAGCCTGGCCTTGCGCCATCGCCACCCGTGCCAACCCGGCCAGGTCGTCCATCGTCAGGCCCTGCTGGCCCAACTCTCGCCGCAGTTGTAAGGCTTCATCGTAGGCTTTCGCCGCCGCCTCAAACTCGCCTAGCCCGGCCAGCGCATGTCCCAGATAAGTCAGGCTATACCCCTGCCCACGCCGGTCGCCAACCTCCTGCTGGATAGCCAAAGCGCGCTTACAGTACTGCTGGGCAGTCTGGTTGTCATCCAACCCGTGATAGACCAAGCCA
>DATDRS010000380.1:0-17479 GCA_035291605.1 Anaerolineales bacterium
CGGGAACGCGGCGCGGATCGAGGCCATGGCGCGGTCGATGTATTCCTCGGTCGCGCGGTCGGGGTCGATCTCCATCGCCCACAAGTTAGCCACGCCGTCGATTGGCGTGACTTGGTGCCCGATGGGCTGCTCGAATACGTCGGCCAGGTTTGAGGCTGGATCGGTGGTGACGATGAGCGTGCGCCGGCCTTCGTCGGCGTAGCGCACGGCATGTGCGCAGGCCATGCTGGTCTTGCCCACACCGCCTTTGCCGGAGAAGAAGATGAAGTGGGTCATGCGGAGGCTCCATTCAACGCGGCTCTGACCTCGGCCAGCGTCGGATACGCGCCGACTTTGAGCACTCGCCCGCGCACGACGGTGATGGGCAGGGCGGCCATCTGTTTTTCGCGCACCAGGCTCATCACCTCGGCGTTGCCCAGAAAGGCGTTGGGATGGCTGGTCATCTGGTAGCGTTCCACGCGCACGCCCTCGGCTTGCAGGGCAAGCACCATTTCGTTCACGTCCAGCAGGGTCTGGTCGAGGGTGGGACCGCACAGGCCAGTCGGGCAGCACATCGGCGGGTCGAACAGTTCGACCGTCGCCGTGTGAGTCTGCGTGGGAGCGGACTCGAAAAGCGGAACAGGTTGGGTCATGATAATTCAATCTCCGTTGAAGTAATAGGATAAAAAAAGTCACCGTTCGACCAGGGCGATTTCACCGACACGGACCAGCGCGCCTTGAGGGCCACACGTTGGGCGGCGGGGCTTGATGCGCGCGGGGTCGAAGAACATGCCGAAGATTTCGTTGAGTTCGTCGAGGGCTTTGCGATTGATAGAGTAGTACACCCACCGGGCGTCGAGCGCGTCGCGTTCTACGTCCACCAACCCGGCCTCCCGCAGCGCGCGCAGGTGGTGCGAGATCAAGTTAGGCGGCATCTTGAGCGCGTCGCCCAACTCGCAGTTACACTGCACACCTTCCATGAGCATGTGCAGGATGAGCAAACGTTTTGGCTCGGCCAGCACCTTGAGGTGGTCGGCGAGGGCTTGCAGGTTGGTGGGAGGAGAGGCAATGCCTTTCACGAGCGGGCTCCTTCAACAAATTAGTTCAATCTAGATTGAATTATACCTGGGGGGGCAACGTGGTCAAGGAAGGATGTCATTCAATGAGGGTGACTTTTGTTCGAGACGTGCGCAGGAGAACTATAATGGGGCGCATGTGGGTTATTTTCGCCCTTGGCGCGGCGCTACTGGCCTCGTTCAATCCCATCATCAACAAACGCTTGCTGGCCGATACGGATGTTTCGGTAGTCGCCTGGGCGGGGCAGGCATTTGGTCTGCCGTTGCTAGCGTTCAATCTCGTCCTGTTCTTTGGCCCGCTCCCGCACGTGGATAGTTGGTTCTTCACCGGCATTCTCGGCTCGGCGATCCTCAACGCGTTGGCCCACTTGACGGCCACGCAGGCTTTGAAGGAGGGTGAAGCCTCCCTCGTCGCTCCGCTGTTCGTCCTCAGCCCGGCCTGTACGCTGTTAGTTTCGTCAGTGATGCTGCGAGAAATACCGGCACCTGTGCCGCTGGTCGGAGTAGGGTTGGTGATCGTCGGCGCGTACCTGCTCGCGCTCCCCTCGTGGCGCGAGGCGCTTGCGCCGCTGCGGGCCGTCGTTTATCAGCGGGCTTTGTGGCTGGCGTTGGGGGCCAGCCTGCTGTGGGGACTCACGCCGGTGTTTGAGAAGACCGCGATTCAGCACACCTTCCCTGAAAATCCCGCCGCCGCCGCTTTTGGCGCACTGTTGGCGTTGGCGCTGATGTTGTTTCCGATCATGCAGTGGCGTGCACACCATCCGGTCACGCAGATTCGCGCCCGGCTGCGCGGTTTTGTGGCGCTCGGCGTCATCGGCGGGACCGCGCCGCTGCTGGGTTACGCCGCTTTCAGTCTTGGCCTCGTCGGATACGTCTCGGCCCTGTTCAAGATGAGTTCGGTCTTCGCGTTGCTGTGGGCATACCTCTTTCTTCGGGAAAAGGATGTACCCCGCCGATTGCCGGGCGCGGCAATCATAATGATTGGGGCGATCTTGATTAGCGCGTAGGATTTTGGCCCCGTGCCTGCGCCTCTCTCTGGCGGGTGACTGCTGTGCATTACGGCGCGGGCAGTGACCGGATGTAGGCGATGATGTCTGTCAGTTGCTGATCACTTAACATCTGTTCAGTGAAAGCAGGCATGGGTTGTCGCCCGGCGCGCACCACGAAGGCCAGCGTTTCGTCGTCGGCGTATTGCACTTTGAAGTCCACCGTGTTCTGCGCCGGGCCGAGCTAAGGCAGGGCAACGTCACGTCTCTGCCCTATGCGGACGGAAAATTCGATAAAGCCTTCGCCGTCAATGTTCACTATTTCTGGGAGGATCCGCTGGCGGCCCTGCGTGAAACGAAACGGGTGCTAAAACCCGGTGGGCGCATGGCGCTGGGCTTCATTGACAAGGAGGGTTTCAAGAAACAGGAGTTCACGCAGACGGGGGTGTTCACGTTATACAGCGGCGATGAAGCGGTGCAACTGCTCAAGGAGGTGGGATTCTCCCAGGCTAGATTCGAGGCGAAGGGGGTTCATCGAGCTGGCCTGGGCTTATGTGCCGTCGCGGAGAAATGACCATTCCAGAACTAACGCGGGTTGCCCTCTACCCGCCGCGCGGCTGATGCGCTGCCCACCACTGTCTGCAGCCGACACGGCTAACCTTTGATTATGCTGACTGATACCGATATCAACCCCGATCACCTTCCTGCCTTTTGCCGGGCTCGCGTGCTGATCCTCGGCGTGGGCAACGTCTTGTTCGGCGATGACGGCTTCGGGCCGGAGGCGGTGAACTACCTGAGCCGCCATTATCACATCCCCGACGACGTCTACGTGATGGATGTGGGCACGGGCGCGCGCAAAATACTCTTCAATCTCGCGCTCAGCGAGGCCCGCCCCGAGGAGATCATTATTGTGGACGCCGTGGATTGGGGGCAGGACCCTGGGCAGGTGTTCGAGATTCCAGTTGAGGCGCTGCCCGCCACCAAGGTGGACGACTTCTCGCTCCATCAGGTCCCCACGTCCAACCTGCTCCGCGAATTGCAGGATCGATGCGGAATCAGGGTCACGGTCATCGCCTGCGATGTAGGGGTCGTCCCCCAGATGATCGAGCCGGGCTTGACTCAGGGAACACACGAGGCGATTCTCGCCGCCAGCCAGAAAATCGCCCGGCGCCTGTCCCTGCTTCCGGCTGCCGCCAATTGGAGCCAACCCGGCGGATAGGCCCCAGAGCGCGACATGATTTTCATCCTCTTTTCTAGTGGCATTCGTCAGTACCCTAATTCCCCCAATTACACCAAGATAATCGGGGATTTCAGGGTATGCACGAAAGCGGCCTCACCGAAGACCTGTTCACCCACGCCCTCCAGCACGCGCAGGAGGCCAACGCCCGCCGCATCCTCCGCGTGAAGGTCGTCATCGGCGCGCTTTCGGACGCCACCGCCGATTCGATCCGTTTCTACTTCGAGACGCTCGCGCCCGGCACGCTGGCCGAAGGCGCGATCCTCGAATTCAGCACTGCCCCTGGCCAGGCGCACTGCAACGCCTGCGGGCGCGATGTCGCCGTCGCCGAACTCTTTGCCGCGTGCCCCGCGTGCGGCGCGTTCCCGCTCGTCGTCACTGGCGGAAACGCGGTCTACCTGGACAGTCTCGACGTTGAGACATGACGGTTGATGGCGGATGGCTTATGGCTGATGACCTATCGCTTATCGCAAAGCACACCGAGCCGCAATCCGCATCCCGCAATTCGCATCCCGCAATCCGCGATCGGCTCGTGGTGACCGGCGTCGTGCAGGGCGTCGGCTTCCGGCCGTTCGTCTACGGCCTGGCGACGCGCCTCGGCCTGGCGGGGTGGGTGTGCAACACTTCGGCCGGCGTGACCATCGAGGTCGAAGGCCAGCCGGCCGTGGTGGACGAATTTGGCCTCGCGCTCATTCGGGACGCCCCGCCCCTCGCCCGGATCGAGGACATCACCACCGAGGTTCTTACACCCGCAGGCTTCACACGTTTCGAAATCCGTGAGAGCCGCCCGGTGCCCGGCGCATTCCAGCCGATCTCTCCCGACATCTGCCTCTGCCCCGATTGTCTCCGCGAATTATTCGATCCTGACGACCGCCGCTACCGCTATCCCTTCCTCAACTGCACCAACTGCGGGCCGCGCTTCACCATCATCAAAGACATTCCTTACGACCGGCCTCAGACGACGATGGCCCCGTTCGAGATGTGCCCGGACTGCGCGCGGGAATACCACGACCCGCTGGATCGCCGGTTCCACGCTCAACCGGTGGCGTGCCCGGCGTGTGGGCCGAAGGTGTGGCTGGAGGTCAGTCGCCAGTCGCCAGTCGCCAGCCATCAGCCATCAGCCATCAGCCATCAGCCATTGAAGAAGCACGGCGCTGGCTGGCTAATGGCAAGACCGTCGCCGTCAAAGGTCTCGGCGGGTTTCATCTGGCGTGTGACGCGGTCAACGAAACTGCTGTCGCCGAACTGCGCCGCCGCAAAGGGAGAGTGGACAAACCCTTTGCGCTGATGATGGCCGACATGGCGAGCGTCGAACACTACTGTCACGTCTCACCCGAAGAGCGCGCCCTGTTGGAGTCGCGCAAGCGGCCCATCGTGTTGCTGTGGAAACGGGATGGGGCAGCTCCGCCCATCGCCGCCTCCGTCGCTCCCGGCCAGCGCACGCTCGGCGTCATGCTGCCCTACACGCCTCTGCATTACCTGCTGTTTGCCGATGGACAACCGCTGACCGACAACGGTTCGCTTCAGCCTTCAGCCTTCGGCCCTCATCCTTTAGTGATGACCAGCGGCAACTTTTCCGAAGAGCCGATCGCCACCCGCAACGACGAGGCGTTAACGCGGCTGGTTCCGCTGGCCGATGCTTTTCTCCTGCACGACCGCGACATTCACGTCCGCACCGACGATTCGGTCGTGCGCATCTTTGAGGGCAGGGAATTGCCCATCCGCCGCTCGCGCGGTTATGCCCCCTACCCCCTCAAGCTGCCCTTGGCCGTGCCGCCCATTCTCGCCGTCGGCGGCGAGCTCAAAAACACCTTCTGCGTGGCGCGTGATCAATATGCCTTCCTCAGCCACCACATCGGCGACATGCAAAACCTCGAGACTCTGCGCTCGTTCGAGGCGGGTGTGCGGCATTTCGAGAATCTCTTTCGCGTCACGCCCGAAATCATCGCCCACGATCTCCATCCCGACTACCTCAGCACGCGTTACGCGTTACGCAACACGCCACATCGCGAAGCATCCCGTCGGGGCGCAGCACGTATCGGTGTGCAACACCATCACGCTCACATCGCCGCGTGCCTCGCCGAGAATGGTCACGACGGGTCACGCCCCGTCGTCGGGGTCGCCTTCGACGGCGCGGGCTACGGAACCGACGGCGCGATCTGGGGCGGTGAATTCCTGATTGCCGATTATTCAACCTTTGAGCGTGTGGCTCACCTCGCCTACGTGCCCCTCCCCGGCGGCGACGCAGGGACGCGCAAACCCGCGCGGGTGGCGCTCTCCCATCTCTTCGCCGCCGGAGTCCCGCTCGACGACAACCTCCCGCCCCTCGCCGCCTTGTCGGCTCACGAGCGGCGCCTCGTCGAACGACAAATCGCCGCCGGCCTCAACTCCCCGCCGACCTCCAGCATGGGGCGATTGTTCGACGCGGTCGCCTCGATCATCGGCGTGCGGCAGGAAGTGAATTACGAAGGCCAGGCGGCGATTGAGCTGGAGGCCATCGCCGATCCGGCGGAGACGGCCGCATACGCTTTTGATGCAGGACAAGACGCTATCTTGCCCCACCCGCTCATTCGCGCTGTGGTGAATGACTTTCGTGTTGGCGTGCCCGCGCCGGTTATCTCGGCGCGTTTTCACAACGGGGTTGCGGCAATGATCCGCGACATTTGTCTCCGGCTGCAAGAACGGCATGGGATCAAGCAGGTGGCGCTCAGCGGCGGCGTGTTCCAGAATGTCACTCTGCTCAGCAAAACGCTGGCGTTATTACGCAGCGCCGGCCTCGAAGTCTTCACGCATCACCTCGTGCCGCCGAACGATGGCGGGCTTGCGCTTGGGCAAGCCATCATCGCGGCGCACGTGACAGTAAAATCCCCAAGGCAGGTTTCGGATTGATCTTCTGTTCCGCAATCTGAAATCCGCAATCCGAAATTGGAGGTCAAAATGTGTCTCGGCATCCCCGGCAAGGTAACGGAAATCTACATCGCCAACGGCCTGAAGATGGGCAGGGTGGATTTCGGCGGCGTGGTGAAGGAGGCCTGCCTCGAATACCTTCCCGATATTCAGGTCGGCGACTACACCATCATTCACGTGGGTTTCGGCATCAGCCAACTGGACGAAGAGGAAGCCCAGCAGACGCTCGCCCTGCTGAGGGAGATGGACATGCTGGCCAGTGAACTTCCTGAGCTGGCAGATTCTTAACCACGGATTTCACGGATTACGCTGATGCTGAGCCCAATGCAAAATCCGTGAAATCGGCGTCATCCGCGGTTCCCCTTTTTGTTGTGGCGCGAGGTGCATCATGAAATACATCGACGAATACCGCGACGAAGCGCTCACGCGCAGCCTGCTCGACGAAATCCGGGTCGCCGTCACGCGCCCGTGGAAACTCATGGAGGTCTGCGGCGGGCAGACGCATTCCATTCTCAGGAGCGGCCTCGACCAACTTTTGCCGCCGGAGATTGAACTGGTGCACGGCCCCGGCTGCCCGGTGTGCGTGACGCCGCTCGAATTGATCGACAAAGCCATCGCGCTGGCCTCGCGCCCGGACGTGATCTTCGTCTCCTACGGCGACATGCTGCGCGTCCCCGGCTCGGAGCGCGACCTGTTCAGCGTCAAGGCCGCGGGGGGCAACGTCCGCGTCGTCTACTCGCCGCTCGATTCGCTCAAGATCGCGCGCGAGAACCCGGACCAGACCATCGTCTTCTTCGGCATTGGTTTTGAAACCACCGCCCCGGCGAATGCGATGGCGGTGGTGCAAGCCAAAAAGCAAGGCCTCCGGAATTTCGCCATGCTCGTCTCGCACGTCACCGTGCCGCCGGCCCTGTGTGTGCTGATGGAGTCGCCTGACGTGCGCGTGAATGGCTTCCTCGCGGCCGGGCATGTGTGCACGGTGATGGGCTACTGGGAGTACGAGCCGCTGGCGAAGAAATATCGCGTGCCGATTGTGGTGATGGGGTTCGAGCCGGTGGATATTGCACGCGGCCTGTTGATGTGCGTGAAGCAGCTGGAAGAGGGGCGGGCCGAAGTGGAAAACGCTTATGCGCGTTCCGTGCGCCGCGAGGGCAATGTTCCGGCTCAAGCCATCATCAACGAGGTCTTCAAGCCCTGTGATCGCCCCTGGCGCGGCATCGGCGTCATCCCGCAGAGCGGTTACAAGTTCCGCGAGGCTTACGCCGAATTCGACGCCGAACTGCGCTTCCCCGGCGTTCAAGCCATTGCCACGCGCGAATCGAGCCTGTGCCTGAGCGGGTTGGTTTTGCAGGGGCTCAAGAAACCCAACCAGTGTCCGGCTTTCGGCAAAGAATGCACGCCGCAGACTCCGCTGGGAGCGACGATGGTTTCCGCGGAAGGCGCCTGCGCCGCCTACTACCGTTATGGCCGCTACGCCGCGAGCCTTCAGCCCAGCGAGGTGTCCGCATGACTGCTCCAGCCCGAGTCAACTTCAGCGAGTGGACGTGCCCGCTTCCGCTGAAAAACTACCCCGCCATCGTCATGGGGCACGGCAGCGGCGGCCAGATGATGGCCGACCTCATCCAGCACCTGTTCGCGCCGCTGTTCGACAACGACCTGCTGGCCCAACTGGGGGACTCAACGGTCATCGGCTTATCGCGTATGGCGGATGGTTCATCGCCTGACGATACGCCATCCGCCCTGCGCGATACGCGCATTGCCTTCACCACCGACTCCTTCGTCGTCAGCCCGCTCGTCTTCCCCGGCGGCGACATCGGCGAACTGGCCGTCAACGGCACGGTCAACGACCTCGCGATGAGCGGCGCGCGCCCGCTATTTCTGAGCGCGGGATTCATTTTGGAAGAAGGACTGCCGATGGAGACCCTCGGGAAAATTGCGACCTCGGTCGCCGCCGCGTGCCGGGCCGCCGGAGTCCAGTTGGTGGCCGGCGACACCAAAGTGGTCAACAAAGGACACGGCGATGGGTTGTACCTCAACACCTCGGGCCTTGGCGTGATCCCGCCCGGTGTGGACATCGCGCCGAACCGCGCTCGCCCCGGCGACGCCGTGATCGTCAGCGGGACCATGGGCGATCACGGCATGGCGATCATGTCGGTGCGCGAGGGGCTGGAGTTTGAAACGGTGATCGAGAGCGACACGGCGCCGCTCAACGGGCTGGTGCAGGCGATGCTGGCCGTCACTCCAGACATCCACTGCCTGCGCGACGCGACGCGCGGCGGACTGGCGGCAGTGCTCAACGAATTGGCCGCCGCGTCTCAGGCGGGCATTGATTTCGAGGAGCGGCGCGTCCCCGTCCGCGCGGAAGTGCACGCCGCCTGTGAAATGCTGGGTCTCGATCCGTTTTACGTGGCGAACGAAGGCAAACTTGTCGCCATCGCGCCGGAAGCGCACGCCGAGGCCCTGCTGGCCGCCATGCGCGCGCACCCGCTCGGGCGCGAGGCCGCGCTAATCGGGCGCGTCACCGCCGAACATCCGGGGTTGGTCGCCGCCCGAACGCTGATTGGCAGTTCGCGCGTGGTGGACCTGCCCGCCGGTGAACTCTTGCCCCGCATTTGCTGAGCGATCTCCACCGTTCCGTCTCCCCCCACAATGGCCGGCCGTCGGCGAACAGCGTAATGTTGCCGCTCATGTCGGTTCGCAACAGCGTGCGCCTGGCGAGCCGCTTGAACGTTTCGGGAGAGGGATCACCCGATCTAGACAACTTCACACCGTGGCAGGCTTGATTTGCGGTTGAGAAGACGCTTCGCCCCGCAGCAACGTCCAGGTGAGTGGACAGAGAGCCAGCGTGAAGATACCGCCGCCCACCGCCGATCCGATTCCAAGCAGGTTACTTCCAATCACGATACCGATTGAGCAGTTGGTTTGAGCATCAGGTTAGCTCCGTATGGCGACTCCTCGCGCTGCGGCTTCGTTCATCCCGGCCAGCAGTTGCTCGACCAAATTTGTGACGGCTTGATCGCTGGAGGCTGGGTAAGCGTACTGCCAGCGTTGAACCGTCTCCATTGCCGTCCAGCGGAACAACGCCATCGTCGCCCACAATGCGCGGGCGATGTCCTTGCGGTCGTAATGGGCGAACACGGGATGTGTTCCAGCCACTCGCCGGGTTGAGGGCGAAATCCACATCCAGCCCACCCGCTTGTTCCATGCACGTATCTCGCATCAGTGCGTACTTGGCCCGGTCACCCTCGAAGGCGCTGAAGGCCTGAGCACGCGTCGAGGCCGCCACAACAACAACCCGACCAACAACATCCCAAACACGAAATTCGACGACGCCAATTCAAGTTGGTGCGCCCGCGCGACAAACTCCGGCATAAAGGGATTGTGGAGATCTATTCCGCGCGATTACGTCGTCCGGTTTTTTCCAGGATATCCTCCCAATCCAGGCCGATAAACGGGAGGCCGTTTTCAATCCTGGCTCTGCGGCCCGCCATGAACGCGCCCACCCAGCCCGTCGAGGTGCGGGGGTCATAGTCCTGGTGCAGGTCGAACGCTCGTCAATCTCGCCATCCGACGGCGGCAGGCGTAGCACGCCATCCTGGCCGTTGCGCTGAAATGCGTAGACGTGGCTGAATTGCCCGCCGCGCAATGGCGCGAGTTGCTCGGCAGACACCCCATAAAGCTCAGCGACGATTTGTAGCAGAAAGCTATTCATAACAACACACGCGGCCTCCCGTGTGTCACAGCAGGGCGGCCCTGTCACAACGTTGATCAACTTGGAGAAAGGAAGTCCAAAATGACCAGGTTGCCTGGCGCCACGCCAAGTCCGTGACCACTGTCAGCATAGGTGTAAACCCACCCGCCTGTCGTCTACCAAAAGATAGAATGCCAGTTGAATCTGACGCAGGAATACGGTCAACGTGACAATCATTACTGGAGCCGAGGGGATCAAGTTGATCAACGAGTACAAGTGCCTGCGCTGTCACCAACTGGACGGTATCGGCCAAAGGTCGCGCCCCCGAGGCGGGAGCGTCGGCCCGGACTTGAGCGCCATCGCCTCGCAGCGCAACTGGGCGGAACTGTACGCGCACTTGCTGAAGCCGGACGCGCTCGTGCCCGGTTCGACGATGCCCGATTTTGGCCTTCGCCGGGGCGAAGCGACGGCGATCACCGCTTTTCTGCTCACACGGCTCAACCCGCGCGACCATGTCTCGGATGTAACTTACCTGACCATAGAGCCGGTGTTGATCACCCCCACGCCTGCCCCGCGCGAAGCCCCCCTGAAGCAAAGCGGAAGGGGCTCCCCCGTCGCGAGAGGCGCCGACAGGGGAGGGGAGACTGCACCCGACTACGACGGCAGAAAGCTGTTCGAAGGTCTGGCATGCTCTGTCTGTCATCGCGTGAGGCTAACGGGCGGCGAAGTCGGCCCGGCGCTGTCCCACGTCGGGCGAGCGCGCGATGCGGCCTGGCTGCGGAACTTGCTGACCGACCCGGCGCGCGTCTTCCCCAATGGACAAATGCCTGCCTATGATTTGAGCGAGGCGCAGTTGATGGCATTGGTGGATTATTTGACGAGTCTCAAGTAGACATGCAATCGCTCTTCCAGAGTTTCAGCGTGATCCCCTCACCCTGGCGCGTGCCTTTCTATGCCGCCGGGATACTGGCCGTATTGTTGGCGCTCGGCGGGACGTGGGCCAGGGTTCGGCTGTGGGGCATGGGACGAAAAGATGGGCGCGGGCCGCTGGCCGATGCGGGCCTCGGTCACTTGATCTGGTTGAGCCTGACCAAACTTTTCTCGACGGATTGTCTCTTCGCCCGGCGCGTGTTCGTGCGCAGCCGATGGCGCGGCTGGATGGTGATCGCGTTCGTGTGGGGATCGCTGGCGCTCGCCGCCGCTGTGTTCCTCTCGACTGGCTTCTACCTGTTGAACCGTGCGATGCCGGCCGGCCTCGATCAATGGGCCTCGCCCGTGCTCGACGCTGCCGGGTTGATCCTCCTGCTCGGTCTCCTGGCGGCGCTGGCCCGGCGTTATCTGTTTCCGCCCCAGCGCTGGATCTCGGTCAGCGCCGACGGCGCGCTGTTGATTCTCTTTACGCTTGTGGTGTTTTCAGGGCTGCTGCTGGAAGGCTTACGGCTGGCCGGGTCGGGATGGGAGGCCGGGCTGCGCTGGCCGGTGGGCGCGAGCCTGGGGGCGGCGCTCAATTGGCTCAACCGGCAGCCCGAGTTCTGGGAACGGCTGTATCTGGCGACCTACCTGGCCCATGCCGGATTTGGCTTCAGCCTTGTGGCATATTTGCCGTTCTCGAAACTGTTTCACCTGTTCGCCGCGCAGATCACGACGTTTGCTGCGCGTAGGGCGAGCTTCAATCTCACGCTGCGGGAACCGCACGATGAAAACGCGCATTGAACTTTCACTGGTGGACAACCTCACCCCACTCCAACTGATCGCCTTCGATGCCTGCACGCGGTGCAACGAGTGCCTCAACTGGTGTCCCGTGCTCGACGTGACCGGCGACGAGAGTCTGACCACGCCAGAGAAAATTCGCATCTACGGCGATTTGATCCGGGCGCGGCACGGCCTGCTCTCCAGACTGACCGGGCCGCCGGAGGTCGAGAACGCGCTGCTGGAGAAGCTGAAGGAGGCGCTTTATACCTGCACCACCTGTGGCCGCTGCGGCGAGGTGTGCGAGGTCGGCATCAACACCCAGCAACTCTGGCCGGCGATGCGCGAGAAGCTGGTGGAGATGGGGATCGGCCCAATGGGCGCGCAGGATCAGACGGGCCCCCTGACCGCCGAATACCACAACCCCTATGGCCGCCCGCACGCCGAGCGCTTCGCCTGGCTGCCGCCGGATGTCGAGGTGGCCGGCCACGCCGAGATCGGTTTCTACGTCGGCTGCTCCGGAGCCTACGTCGCCCAGCCGATGGTCGTCGGCGCGGTGCGCGCGTTTGCGCACCGCGGCATCCCCTTCACGCTCTTCCCTGACGAGTGGTGCTGTGGTTTTCCACTCTTCATCATTGGGGAGAATGAGCAGGTGGCCGAATTGGTGCGGCACAACGTCGAGGGCTTCGCGGCGCGCGGGGTGAAGAAACTGCTCGTCTCGTGCCCCTGCTGCACGTTCATGCTGCGTGAACGCTGGCCGGAATTTTATGGGGCCGAATTGCCGTTCGAGATCGTCCACACCACGCAATTCATCGCCGAGATGATCGCCGCCGGACAGTTCAAGTTGACCAAGAGCGTCTCTGACCGCCTGACCTACCACGACCCGTGCTACCTCAGCCGGGGCGTGCGGATTATTGACGAACCGCGCGCGGTGATCGCGCAGATCCCGAATGTGGACTTCGTGGAGATGGCCCACTGCCGCGAACGGTCCCGGTGCTGCGGCGCGGGGGGTGGGCTGCGGCGCTGCGATCCGGCGCTGTCGGTGGAGATGGCGCGGCGGCTGATGGCCGACGCCGAGGCCGTCGGCGCGGACACGCTGGTCATTGACTGCCCGGCGTGCTTCGAGCGGATGCATCTGGCGCAGGGCGGCATGGTCACGGACTTGAAGATCGTGGATTTGATGGAATTAGTTTCGCAGTTGTTCTGATTAAGCCAAGATGCGACATCGCGTATCGAACTGGTCGTGGCGGGAAGTCTGGCTGGTCGCGTCCGCAGGGATTTTTCTGATTGGAGGCGCGTGGCTCGGCGCCGCGGCGCCTCCAGCTCCCATTCCCGCGGCCGAAGTCGCCCGGCGCGGCGCGCGGGTTTTCCGGCGCGAGCGCTGCTTCTTTTGCCACACGTTGAATGAAACGCCAGCATCGGCTGCGTTCGACCCGGCCCGGAGCGGCCTCGACCTTGGACACGAAGGCGGACGCCGGACGGACGATTGGCAGGTGGCGCATCTGATCAATCCGGGAGCCGTCGTCGGCGGGTCGGCGATGCCCTCGTTCGCACACCTCTCACAAGATGACCTCATCGCATTGGTTGCGTTTCTTCAGTCACAGAGCCAGTCGCCGGAGACGACGAGCGCGCCAGAGACCATGCTCGCCATCGGCGACTCGGTGGAGAACTATCGCGCGGGCGGAGCCTTGTACCAGACACACTGCGCTGGCTGTCATGGCGAAGGCGGCAACGGGATCGGCATAGTGGGGCAGTTGCTGCGGCCTGCGCCGCGCGATTTCACCGACGTGGCCTGGATGTCCAAGCAATTGGATGAGCGCCTCTTCGCCGTCATCGCCGACGGCGTCCCGCAGACCGCGATGCCCGACTATCGTGATGTGCTCTCGCCGCAGGAACGCGCGCTCGTCGTTCGGTATCTGCGCTATTTCGCCGATCCCCTCGCCAGGCAATTCGTGGAACAGGGGCTGCCTCGCCCCCTGCTCACGCCTTAGTCAACGGATGAAACAGATTGCACGGATGGGTGCCAATGGCGCGATTCTTATTCGTGTCCGTCCGCACCCTGCGTGCCCCCGTAATGCCCATTTGAAGAGGGATGCGCCCTGCTCCTGAAATAGTCCTCGAACCCGGCCAACCCGACCATCTCGATGTAGTGTTGCACTCCTTCCGTCCGCGCAATGACTGACAACACCATCTGCCCGCGTCCTACACGGTTGTCAGGCCTTGTCCTACAACGTTATCAGGCCTTGTCTGATAGCCTTCTGGCGGCAGGGCCGTTACGCTGGAGGGCAGGGTGGTTGCGGGATAAGGTCATTCTCAGGAGATTCAACCATGAAATGGAAGAGGCAACTCTATATCTCATTAACAGGCGGGCTGGTGATGCTCTTGGCCATGGTATCTGCCGCTGAGGCGAAAGACACTGCACCAGCGCCGCCGTCAGACATAGACCCCGCCAACTTCGTGGACCAGGTTGACAACAAGTTCTTCCCACTCCAGCCGGGAATGACGTTCTTCTACGAGGGCGCGGAGGATGGGATTCCCATCCGCACTGAGGTGTATGTCACCCACCGTACGAAACAGATCCTGGGTGTCAAGTGCGCCGTCGTTCGCGAGCGGACCTACGAGAATGGGGTACTGGTCGAAGAGACCTTCGACTGGTACGCCCAGGACGTTGACGGCAATGTCTGGTACTTCGGGGAAGACTCTAGGGAACTGGATCCAAACGGCAATGTGATCAGCACAGAGGGCTCCTGGGAAGCCGGGGTCAACGGTGCGCAGCCAGGCATCGTCATGCAGGCGGATCCGAAAGTAGGCGATCGCTACCAACAAGAGAATGCCCCAGGCGTGGCGGAGGACATGGCTCAGGTGTCCAGCCTAAAGGAATCCGCGTGTGTGCCTTACGGCTGCTACGATAACCTGCTCCGGACCAAGGAATGGACTCCGCTGGATAAGGGGGTCGTCGAGGACAAGTACTATGCCGAGGGTGTCGGATTCATTCTCGGCGTGATGGTCAAAGGCGGTGACGAGCGCATCGAGCTCGTGAGTATCACCACCGAGTGAACGATTGAGCTCTGCAAGAAAACTGGAAGTGTCGGCTACTCGTTCAAGAAAACATAGGGCCAGGACTTGGCAATGCGTCCAGCCGAATACACGGTCAGGCGACGGCATTGTGTGTCCAAGACGGCTTTCACATACTGGCCTTTTCCTCGCTTGCCGACTTTGAAGGTCAGCCCCAGCAGGACGAGTTTGCCGAGAAGTTGGCCGCCGATGTGCCGGTAGCGGGCACAGCCATTTGGTATGACCCGGCAACCGGGAACACGGTGGCAACTTTGCCGGTCACTGCCGGTCGGCACACACTCCACATCCCGGATTTTGTCACGGATATGGCCTTGAAGATCTCGGCGGGGAGATGAATAGGTGGGCAGATAGCCCGCCTGTTCACGTTCGGTTCTGTTCGTCATAGGAAACCCTGCCAGTGCTACGGAAATCAGGCCGTCACACCAGATTCAGCCTCACTTTCGAACGCACCTCCAGCGCATCGCGCACTGCCTGACGGATTTCTTCATCATCCGCCCCAGCAGCGCGTGCGGCCTGGAAATGGAACCGGGTGCAGGGCTGGCAGCCAGCCGCAATGGACGCGCCGACGGCGATAAGCTCTGCCTCTTTTGGGGCCAGCGATGTCTCCGTGGTCATGTTTATCTCTCCTGCTGTAAGGTGGTCATTGCTCCACTATGGCAGCGTTGGGTTCAGCGGAGGGGAGTATCTCCTCGGTTGATGGTCCGTCGCCAATGGCGTCTGGGATGTCCAGCTCAACCCGGCGGACGCGCGGGATGGCAGCCGCGACGGCCGTGAGCAGCACGACCAGCAGTCCGACCAGCATAATCATCAGGGCAACGCCGCGCGCCGGGCCGACGCCGATCACGGGGCCAAGCGTGGGAGCCAGCGCCCCGCCCTGAGTCATCAGCGGCTTGAAGACGCGCTCCGCGAGCGGCCCGGCCAGCGCCATCGCCAGCGGCCCGGTTGACCAGGCGATCATGCGCCGCACCGCAAAGACCCGCCCCTGGACATCTGGCTCGACTTTGCTCTGCCAGATGGCCTGGCTGGAGGCGTTTACGATGGGCATCGTGAACATGACGCCGAACCCCCCAATGGCCAGGAGTGGGATCGAGGGGCGCAGTCCGAAGATCATGATAAACAGCCCGCCGAGCGCGCTTGCCCCGAGCAGCGAATACACTCGCCGCCTGCTGCCGCCCCAGGCGCTCATCACAATCGTCCCGGTCAGCATGCCAAGTCTGATGATCGAGCTCAGGTAGCCGAATACCTGCTCATCCCAGGTGTCCAGGATCATCGGCCCGTAGAGAGGCTGTACGAACCCAGTCAGCAGATTACTCAAGGCAAAGTACAGCAGCAGACCCAGCAATCCCGCCCGCGCCGTGATGTACGTCCAGCCGAACTTCATATCCGAGAGCAATGATGCCCTCGCCTTGCGGCCCTCCTCGGAGGTCTCAGGCCGGGGGATGCGGACCAGCAGCAGGATCAAGACGGAGATGGCGTAGCTGCAAAGTCGATCAGGACGATGTTCCCCAACCCGGCGAAGGCGTAGAGCACACCCGCCAGAGTAGGCGCGGCAAGCTGGGAGGCGGCCTCGGCCATCTGGACCATTCCGCTGGCGCGCCCCAGGTGCTGCTTGGGGACGAGCAGGGTGGTCGCGGCAGAGTAAGCCAGCCACATCATCGTGCTAAAGCTGGACATGGCAAAGGTGCATACGATGATGTTCCACGGGGCGAGGTTGCCGCTGATGAATAACACCGCAATCGTCAGCATTGCGAGGCCCGCTCCCACGTCACTCACCATCATGGCGACCCGGCGATCCCAGCGGTCGGCCAGCGCCCCGGCCAGCGGCGAGAAGACCACCTGCGGAATGCCGAATGCCAGCATCTGCCCGGCGAACAGCTCCACCGAGTGGGTGGTCTGGTAAATCCACACACCCAGCGCGAAGCTGCTCAGCGCCGAGCCGAATACCGAAACAAACTGCCCCGCCCAGATCGTGAGAAAAACTCGCATCCCATCGGATCCCATGACCATCTCCTTTCAGGCATATTTTGAGATTCTTGACTGAGGCCACTGAGCCAGGGTCACGGTGCCGCCGTGTCCCTCCTGGCCTGTCTTACGACCGCGCTCGTCACCCGGCTCTGCTTCGTTGTAACACACGCGCGAGCAAGATCGCGCCAAACGTGATCAGCAGGATGGCAAAGACAGGCAGTTCGAACGGCAGACGCATGACCGAAATCGCCAGTAGCAGTCCGCCCAACACGAGCGCGAGGATGCCAAGGGCGGTCGTGAACCAGCGAGTAGGAATACCGTTCAGCGCTCGGGCTGCATTCAAGGCGAGCAAAATCAGGCCGATACCAACACTCAGCGCGCCATAGGCTGCACTCTCAGGCAGGGATTTGAACGGCTCCAGGGCGCCCCACCAGACAAAGAACACGCCCCACGCAATCGGTCCATACAAATCGGGATTCAACGTCCGTGCCTTTTTCATTTCTGTCTCCTTCGATAGATCTAAGGTGTGCTGTGCCTCTACCTATAGAGACGAAACAACCTGAGAAAGGGATACAGTCAAAAAAAGCCCCGCAACGGGGGCGATGGGCAAAGCGGAGGCTGAGACTGGACTCAAGGTTTAGGACATTGCTCACCGGCAAATGGATACACTCACAAAGTTCAAAAAACGACTGGTTCAATGGTACGCCGCGGATGCTGGGGCCCACCTGGACATCGCCGAGCGCGCTGGCCTCATGCCGATCAAACTCAACACGGTCGTGATCCGGCAAGTGAACGATGACGAGTTATCAGACATCGCCCGGCTGACGCAACATCATCCCTGGCATGTACGGTTCATCGAATTGATGCCGGTGGG
>DATDRS010000381.1:0-7665 GCA_035291605.1 Anaerolineales bacterium
GGCAGCGCGGCGATAGGAGTCAATGTCCCGCTCCGTCAATTCAAAGCGAACGCGGGCTGGGTAGGCGTAGCCGGCCTCGACGTCATTGACCGGCAGGGCAATGCACGTTGTTCCGCTGTATTCGGCGGCGATGGCCTCGCATAAGTCGGTGGTGAATGTGGCGATGCCGCACTGGCGCGGCAGGTAGTTGCCGATGAATGCGATGCGGTTGATTGTTGAACGCGTCGCGTCGAGTTCCATGATGAACCTCTCCTGGTTTTCAACCGCCGGAACTGGCGTAGCGGCTCAACGCCAGGCGCCAGACGCCGGCGGCTACGCCCACGAGCAGCAGGGCGACGGCCGGCGACATGTACCCCAGCCACCACCATTCGCTGTTGCGATCAAGCTTGTCCAGCAGCATCAGCGCAGGATAATAGTTCATGAACGCCACCGGGATCAAACCGGTGACGATCACCCGAAACGTGTAGCCGAAAATGTCAACCGGATAATGCTGGACCATCACATTGAGCTGCATCACCAGGGAATTCACTCTGCGAGAGCGGCCGGTCCAAAACGCAATGCAAGCGATCATCAGCGCCAGGGTCGTCTCGATCAAAGTTCCCGAGACGATCGCTAGCCCGAAAAACATCCACTTGACCCAATCCCACCGCAGACCGAGCGCCGTATAAGCCAGGCTGGCGCCCGATACGCCGAAGAACAGGTCGGCTACTCCCAAATACTGGACCTCACGCCCCAGGAACAGGATGAAGGGGCTTACGGGCCGAAGGAGAAACTGGTCGAACGTCCCCTGCACGAGATAATCCTCCAGGGTGCGGATGTGCCAGAAAAACAAGCTGTAAATGCCGTGCCCGAGGATCCACAGGCAATAGAGAAAGACCATTTCCCAGATCGTCCAGCCGTTTAAGTGCGTAAATCGGCTGACGAGAATGCCGATCAGTCCAAGATTGACCACATTCAGGACGATTACGCCGATCATACCCGTGATGAAATCGGCCCGGTACTGCATGCGGGCCTGCATGGAAATGCGGATCAGTTTGAGGTAGAGGCGCAGCGCTTCCATGATGACCCCGGGATAATGTCATCCCCCTTGCACGATGAGACGGGCGTGAACCTGTCGCCAGGCCCAACGCGAGACCAGCACGAGGAGAACCGCCCAGATGACTTGAAACCCGATGGCTTGCAGCGCGCTCTCACCCGCTAACGTCCCGATGTAGATGGACATCGGAATGTAGTAGACGCTCTTGAACGGGAGGACCTCAGCCAGGGCGCGGAGGAATTGCGGGAACAGCCACAAGGGCACCATCTGTCCGGCAAAAAATGAGACCAGCGAGTAGTAAGCCCAGCTGATGCTGCGAATGTCGAGGGTGACCAGGACCAGCGAGCCGAGCAAGAAGCCAAGATGAAAGAGCACCAAATAGCCGAACACCAGGCTGATCCCGAATAGCAGGCCAGTCGAAACGTTCGGGGGAAGTTGCAGATTGAAAAGATAGTGCCCCATCACCAGCGCAGGAACGGACAACACGCCGAGGTTGAACAACATTTCTCCCGTGCTCATCGCCAGCATATAAACGTGGAAGTCAAGCGGTTTCATTAAGTCGGTGTCAATCGCGCCCGATCTGACCTGCATGGCCATGTACCATTCCGGCCCCACGTCGAGGAACGCCTCGAGCGCCATGCCCAGCAAGCCGTAGGTCACCATTTGCTCGAGGCTGACGCCGAACGCCCCGGGCCTCTGCGTGTAAAGAGTTCTCCAGACCCAGTGAATGCTGTACATCGTCAGGAAAATCGAGACGAAGCGCATCCAAAACTCGAACCGGTAAACGGCTGCGTTGTGAAAAGCCTGGCGGGCAAAGGACCAGAAGATTTTCACAGCACCTGCGCCTCCACGTTGTCCGTGTCGCGCTGGCAGATCGTCCGGACCACCGCCCCTCTCTTCGGGGATCCAATGTTCCGCAACATTCGCGTCATGCTCCTCCCTATGGCCGGGCGGGCGCTTCGCGCCTCACAAACACACGGTTGTTTAGAGAGGTGACGCCGATAGCGATCACCAGCAGCACGGCGACCAAGCCGTAGGCGTTTTGGAGGCTCAGCCGGTCGGCGAGCCAGCCCAGCAGCAGGGGCGCAGTCAAAAGCGCCGTGCCGACGCCCAACGATATCTTGGCGCTCGCCGTATTCGCTTGCTCCGGCGCGAGGCCGACGGCGATAGAGAGCGTCAGCGGATACAGGTTGGCGACGCCGAGGCCAGCGACGAACAGCCCCAGGATGTTCAGCGCCGCCAGGCGAGACAGCCAGAAGACGGGGAAGCCGACCAGCGCGATCCCGAGGGCCATCAGCAGGAGCGTTGTGCTCGGCCAGACCCGGGTCAACCGGCTTCCGGCCCAGCGGCCAATCACCATCGCCGCCAGAAAGACACCGATCGTCATCGCCGCATTGACTTTGCTCAAGCCCACCACGTTTTCCAGAAAATCTGCGCCCCAGACGATGAGGCACATTTCGATGGATACGACCAGACAAACGACGACCCAGTATAACCAGAAAGACAGCGGCAGGCCCGCGCGCCGCCCGCCGGCCGCCGATAGGGAACCGGCCTGGGCGTCCGGCACAACCTGGAGGCGAAACCTCGCCGCGGCCAGCGCCAGGACCAGGACCGCCAGGTAGAGGGCGCTGCGCCAGCCAACACCCGCGCGTTGAAAGCCCCCGATGCACAGCGGCGCAAGCGTCGAGCTGAGGCTGGCCCCGACATTCGCCTCGGTGAACGCAATCGCCCGCCGCTCGCCATGCTGGTCGGAGAGGATCGCCTGAATCATGATCAGCGCCAGGGAACTGCAGAAGCCCAGGCTCAGCGCCGCGAGGAGCGTCAGGAGGAATTGACCGCTCAACGCCAGGCCTACGGCGCTCGCGGCCACACCCGCGCCTCCACCCCACAGCGCAGACCGCCGGCCCCAGCGACGCGCGATCCGATCGCTGGTCAGGCCGCAGGCGATTATGCCCAGGGCTAAAGCCGCGGGGAGAAAACCCCCCCGCGTGTAATTCAGCTCAAGCTCATCGCGGAGAAATGGCATCAGCGGGCCGAGCGTGGACTGCACGTAGGCCACGTAGGCCAGCATCGCATAGGCTAACCAGGTGAGGCCATCACGGACAAACGGCTTGGGAGAGGCGGGGGTCATTTTTCAACCCAGGCCTTGAGGGCTGCCGATGCCCATCTCGGATCGCGCCGGCGCGGCATAGGCGCGCTGGATGTCCCGGTGCAGCTGCATATTCAGATAGGTTGTGCGGAAGGGGCTGTCGGGCGGGATCAGATCGTGCTTACGCCTCATTTCATCGTAGGCGCGCTTCAGGTACTCGGCAGCTTCCGCCTCGCGGCCACTGGCGGCCAGCGTCAGGCTGTGGCGGTAGAGAATCTCCTCGCTGGTGCATTCGACGATCTGCATGAAGCCAAACTCCTGATAAAGGTTCAACGCAGTCCGCGAGGCTTCCAACGCCTGCCTCAAGTGATCCTGGCGCGCCGTCTCGGCAGCGTCAACGCCCGCGAGGCAGTGCGCCAGCCCCAGGTGGGCGGCCGCCGCCTCGCAGGCCGCGGCAACGCGATATTGCCGGGAGACTAAGTTGTTGGCGACCGTCTGCTGAATCTGTGAGGTGATCTCAAGCACCTGCTGCAAATGCGCCTCGTCGCCCAGAGTGTTATAGAGAATGGCCGTGACCAGCCTCAAGCCGACACGGCCCAATTCATCAAAAATGCCCGCGCTAATGGGGCGAGCCGCGTCGAGCGTCGCCAACGCTTCCTCGTACTGGCCTGATGCCGTCTGCAATTGCGCCATGCGCAGCAGGGGAAACAGCCTGCTCGGCAGCTCCTCCCAGATACGCAGCGCTTGCTGTTGTAACTCCAGCCCGGCTTCGTGGTCACCCAGGTAGAGGCCCTGAACCTGCCCGCAGAACATGAGCGCCTGTCCTTCGACCAGGCGATTGCCGATTTCCCGGCTGATCCGCAGCCGTTTCTGCTCGTACTCGGTCAACTGCCGGTAATAATCGCCTCGGCGCTCCAACTGCGGCCCAAGCGCGCCGAGCAAGGCGAGCTCCGTCGCCTTGTCGTTCAGTTTTTCCGACTTGGAGAGCGCGGCTTCCAAATACTCTTGGCTGCGCGGCAAATCATCCACGCCATAAGCCCCGCCCATGCCGACGAGGAGATTGACCTCGGTCGTAAGATCGCCGAGTTGGCGGGCCAGGTCAAGCGCGCGCTCGGCCATTTCCTTCGAGACAGGGTCTCGAAGATAGAAGCCGATGCTGGCGATGGCCACCCGGCTTTGCATCTCGCGCTGCCGGTCACCCGCTTGTTGAGACAAGGCCAGAGCCTCCCGGGCCAGGCGCATTCCTTCCTCCAGTTCCTCGCGGCTGTCTAAAGCAAACAAGGGGGCGAGCAAAGCGTCAATCTTCCACGCCGGATCATCTGCCATTTGCTGCGCTAACGGCAGCAAGGCCCGCGCATCGGCGCGCGCGGCTTCTAGACTGCCCAATTGATAGAACACCTCGCGCCGCCCCTTGAGCACCTCGAAGCGCTGGGCATAGATGGCGCGCAGCTGCCCGTGCCGCGAGGCCCCCACCTCCATCTGATCCAGCAGTTCAAGCGCGCGTGTGTAGTGTTGGAGGGTCTCGGCGCTCGCGTAGATCTTGCGCGCCTGCTCGGCCGCCAGCAGCGCATAGAACAGCTCCTTTTGGGAGTTGCCCGCCCGGCGATAATGGTATGCCAGCAGGCCATAGTAGCCAACCACCGCTTCGGACTTAACCAGCCCCTCAAGATATTCAGCCGCCTTGAGATGGTAACCCGCGCGTTGGGCGGTGAGCAGACTCTCGTAAGCCGCATCGCGGACGAGGGTGGACTTGAATTGATATTGCATCCCCAACTCAGGTATCCGCCCGCTTTCCTGAACCAACTGGGCGCGCTGGAGCGCCGCCAGGCTGGCCTTAAGCGGGCGGGCCTCGCCCGCCAGGGCCTGCAACAAGTCCAGCCAGAAGACGGGGCCGATCACGGCGGCGACCTGAAGCACGTGCCGCTCTTCGGGCGCCAGTTGGTCAATGCGCGCCAATAACAGCCGCTGTAGATTGTCCGGCAGGTCGAGCGTCGTCACGGCGCGCGTCATGCGCCATCGGCGGCTTTCACTGTCTCGATCCAGGACCCCCTCGGCGATCAGGGAATGGATCAACTCTTGAATGTAATACGGATTGCCCTCCGCATTCCTGATGATCAGGCTGCGCGTTTCGGGCGACAAAGCGTCAGGTCCGATGAGACAGTCAATCAACTCACTGCTCTGAGCCTCGGTCAGCGGCGACAATTCTACCCGGGCCAGCCGGTGAGGGTACTCCGTTTCCACGAAATGTCGCAGATCCCAGACGGGCGAGGCGCGCTCGGGGCGGAACACCAGGAGGCAGAGTAACGCCTCGTGGTCACACACGGGCAGGCAATGTTTCAGCAGATTCAGGGACGAGGTGTCGGCCCAGTGCATGTCGGAAAAAGCCAGCGCCAATGGGCCGCTCTGGCTCAGAGCCTCGACCCAGTTCCGCACGGCCAGGAAGAATCTCCGGCGCAGCCCCTCGCCATCCAGGTGCCTGACCTTTTCGGTAAACTCCGCCTCCAGCGGCAGCGAAAGAAAAGTCGCCAGATAAGGATAATGTTCGCCGAAGCCTTCCCCCCATAACGCCTCAGCCTGGCGGCGCAGGCGGACGCGCATTTTTTCCTTATCGGCCTCCTCTAAGCGCATCCCCAGCCAGTCATGCAATAGATCAAGCCACATGGAGTAAGGCCGCGTCTGACTGTAGGACCGGCAGCGCCCGCGCAGCCAGGTGAGCGAAGCGACCTCCGGCGCCGCCTCCGTTTGAGTCTCGGCCAGCAGCGCGCCCCGGTGGATGAAGTACTCGCGCACCTCGTTCGCCAGGAAAGATTTGCCGCTCCCTTTGTCCCCGGTCAGCATGACGATCCGGCCTCGGCCATCGAACAGGCCCTCGACGGAATGCTTCAGGGTCTGGAATTCCGCCTCGCGCCCGACCAACGGAATGGAATACGGGAAAGCCGGCTGGGGCGGCCGGTCCGCGTGGGCGATGTACGCCAATGGGCGATAAACCGCCATGGGCTGGCTCATCCCCTTGACCGGGATCGTTCCCAACGGCTGCCAGCGGAAATGCGCTTCCACAAGGCGGTAGTTGTTCTCACTGACCAATACCGTGCCCGGCTCGGCGGCGGCCTCCATCCGGGCTGCAATCGCCACCGCCACTCCCATCGCCGTCGCCTCGCTGTGCTGGCGGCGGTCCCCGACGCTGGCGACGATCACTTCTCCTGTGTCCACGCCCACGCGCATCCGCAGGTCAATCTCTCCGTGTTGAGCCAGTTGGCTGGCGTAACGGCCGAGCGCCTCCTGCATGGCTAGCGCCGCGAGGACAGCGCGCTCCGGGTCGTCCTCGTGGGCCGAGGTCGCGCCGAAGAACGCCACCAGGCCATCGCCCCGGAACTGATCCACTTCGCCGCCAAAACGATAGACCTCCGTCTCGAGAATGTGGAGGAGGCGATTCATCAGCTCCACCCAGGCTTCGGTGCCCACCTTTTCAAGGAGAGGCGTGGAGCCGGTGAAATCGGTGAGGATCACCGTCACGACCCGCCGCTCGCCCTCTAATGGAAGCGCGACCGGGCCGCGTTGGATGGCCTCGACCTCGGTTGGCAGCAAGGGAGGAGAGGACTGCGCCGACGGTGGCAGCGCGACGGCGGCCCCCCCCAGGGCTTCAGCGGTCAGCCGTGCGCCGCACATGCCGCAGTAGCGGTAACTGGCCGGGTTCGCAAAATTGCAGGCTGGGCAAACCTGGGCCAGGCGCACGCCGCACATGCCGCAGTAGCGCATCTCGGGGGGGCAGTCAAAACCGCAGTTCGGGCAATTCACAATTGGCTACTCGAACAACGAAGACAGGGCGCGTCCGCTAGTGCTGGAGCGCCCTGCAAAAACCTCGGCTGCTTCGCAGGTAGTGGGTTACAAGGCGTCCAGCGCCCGGCGGAAGCGTTTTGCGAGTTCCTGTAGGATGATGACGGACATTTCCACGTCCTCCCGCAGCGCGGCCAGGAAATCCCAGCGGGTGAGGACCAGGCATTGCGTGGCTTCGGTCGTGACGACCGAGGCCGTGCGCAGGCCGTCATCCAGCAACGCCAGTTCGCCGAAAAAATCCGTCGGGCCAAAGGTGTTGACCACCGCCTTCGTGCCATCCGAACGTTCCCGGATCACCTCCGCTTTGCCGGATACAATCACAAAGAACCCCTCGCCCCCCTGCCCCTGAGTCACGACGGCCTGTCCCGCGGCGAACTCGCGCTCGACAAAACGTTTGGCGATGTGCTCGAGCTGACGCGTCTTCAGGCCCCGAAACAAGGGGACGCGCTGCAAGAAGCCTACAGTTTGTTTGACGTCGCTCATCTTATCTCCTTGAGTGTCCTCAAACTGTGTTTACCTGTCATTCTGAGCGTAGCGAAGAATCTCGCTCTTTGTGGCACTTTTAGAGATTCTTCGGCGCTTCGCGCCTCAGAATAACAGGCAAAAAGTGGGGAGGCTATGAGGGTTGCGCCTCAGTTCCCAATAAAGTGATACTCTCGACATAGCGAAACCAGTTGAACTCATTCAGAAGTTCCGTGTACTTCTG
>DATDRS010000382.1:0-11150 GCA_035291605.1 Anaerolineales bacterium
AGGCGCTCGAGGCGCAGGCGGTTGGCGAGGAAGCAGAAGTACAGCACGGTGAACGTGAAGAGCGAGAAGAAAAAGACGAGGCGCATCGGCGAGGTCATGTCGAAGCCGCCCTCCGCCGTGGGCGAGCTGCTGCCGATGACGACCGGATGGATGGTGCGCCACCAGCGGATGGAGAAGAACGTAATAGGCACGCTGATGAAGCCGACGATGCCGTACACTGCGGCGAACCGCGCCCGCCGGTCGGGGTCCTCCATCCCCTGCCGGAGCATCATGTAAGCGACGTAAATCAACGCAAGGATGGTGTACGTCGTCAGGCGTGGGTCCCACGTCCACCACGTGTTCCAGGCCGGCCGCGCCCAGATGGAGCCGGAGACGATCGTCATGACGGTGAAGACCAGGCCGATCTCCACAGAGGCATAGCCCACCCTATCCCACCCGCGGCTGCCGGTGCGCAGGTAAGCGATGCCCGCGACGAGCGTGACCAGGAAGGCGAGGAAGCCCACCCACGCCGAGGGGACGTGGAAGTAGAAAATGCGCTGCACGTCGCCCATCACGCGTTCGCGCGGGGCGTAGAAGAACACCAGCGCCGTAGCGATCACCAGCAAAACAATGGTCAGGACGTTCAAGATTTGTAGATTGCGGCTTGCTTTCTCCATGAGTTTTACTCCTCCACGACGTAGTCGAAGACCATGTAGGCGACGGCGACGAAGATCACGTCGTAGCCGATGAGCAGGTTGAACCACGGGCTGATTTCTTCCCAGGCCGCCGCGACCAGGATGGCGCTGCTGGCGCGCACGGCGGCGACCAGCACCGGCACGGCCACCGGGAACAGCAGGATGGGCAGCATCACGTCGCGCGCGCGGCTGTGCACCGCCATCGAGGCCAGCAGGGTTCCCACAGAGGCGTACCCCACCGTCCCCAGCAGGACGACCACCAGCATCAGCGGCTTGATCAGCGGCAGGTTGAACAGGATGCTGAACACGGGCAGGATGACGGCCTGCACCAGCAGCATGAACAGCAGGTTGCCCAGCGCCTTGCCGAAGTACAACGCGCTCCGGTCCACTGGGGCGAGCAGCAGGCCGTCGAGCGAGCCGCGGTCCTTCTCCATCGAGAGGCTGCGGTTGAGGCCCAGCGTCCCCGCGAAAATCGCCGTCACCCACAGCACGCCCGCCGCCACGTTCTCGCGCGCGGCCCGGTCAAGCTCCAGCGCGAAGTTGAAGATCAGCACGACGAGCAGCGAGAAGACCAGCATCGAACTGAGCAGTTCTTTGCTCCGCAGTTCGGCGGTGAAGTCTTTCCAGAGCACCGCGCCCACCGTGCGCCAGTAATCAGTAAACAGTAGCCAGTAGTCAGATAGGCTCTGCTTACGCGGTGCGATATTCGCAACATCAGGCTCTGTCTGGCTACTGGCTACTGACATCTGGCTACTGCCTGACCATTTCATCATAAACGCGCGCAAACTCCCCTAATTCCACCTCCCGCGCCTTCGCCGAAAAGGCGACGACGCCGCGCGAGAGGATGAGCACCCGGTCGGCGACGGCCAGGCCGCGCGCCAGGTCGTGCGTGGTCATCAGCACCGTGCGGCCCCGGGCCGCCACCTCGCGCAGGACCCCGTCGAGCATTGCCGAGGCGTCTTGGTCGAGGCCGGTGTACGGCTCGTCGAACAACATCACCTCGGGATCGTGCAGCACCGCGCGGCCGATGGCGAGGCGCTGCTGCATGCCGCGCGAAAAAGTGCGCGCCAGGTCGCGCCGCCGCGCGGAGAGGCCTACCTGCCTCAGCACTTCGGCGATGCGTTTCCCGGGGCTCGGCACGCCGTACATCCGGGCGTAGAAGCGCAAATTTTCCTCGGCCGTCAAATCGCCATAGATTAAGGTGTGATGGGAGACTACGCCCAAGCGCCGCCGGACCTCGCCCGCCCCGGCCGGCAGCGGAAACCCGGCCACGGCGGCGCGCCCGAACGACGGCTTGGACAGCGTGGCGAGGATGCGCAGGAGGGTGGTCTTGCCTGCCCCGTTGGGACCGAACAGGACCACAAACTCGCCGGGAGCCACGTCGAGGTCAACGCCGCGGAGAACCGGCTTGAGGCCGAAATTTTTAGTGAGCGCGCGGGTTTCAATCACTCCCACACCTTCATCAACCTCGCCTTCAGCCGTCGGCGCTCTTTCTCGTATTCGCGCTCGTCCAGGTTGCCGGCTTCAAACTCGTCGTCCAGTTCGGCGACGGCTTGCAGCAGTTCCTCCTTGCTCATGGTCACATCGGCGTCTACCTGGCTGCGCCGGTACCACCAGACCCCCGCGCCTAACAGGACGAGGGCCACCGCGCCAATGCCCACGGCCAGATTCGTCGTCTCCCCTACGACCACGCCGGCCGGGGCCGCGGCCGAGCCGGGCCGGCCGGACATCTCAAAAGCCAGCACGTCGCCCGCCGCCAAATTCTGGCGGGTGAAACTCTGGAAGGGGCTCCCCTCAAACTCTTGTTGTCCCTCGTACGTGAGCCCGTCGCCGCTCAATTTCACGTCGACGTCGGAAACCAGCAGATTCGCCGCGTCAACCGGATAGAGCGTCTCCTGTTCAAACTTGAATTTGCTGCCGTACGGCAAGGAGTAAGATACCAGGAACTGCGCCGTGCCTGAGCCCGGGGCGACCGGCAGGGTGTCGGCCAACCCGTTGGGCGTGCGGAAATAGTCCTGGCCTTCCGTTTCGTCTCTCACGGCGACGCCGGCGGCCTCCGGCGGCAGCACCAGCTCAAAGGTTTTGCCGCCGTCGGAGGCGGCAATCGTCTTGTCGCCGAGGTTCGAGAGGATGTACAGCTGCCCGATCGTGACCTCCTCCGCGCTTGCGAAATCCACAAACATGTGCAGGCGGTCAACGCGCAGGCTCGAGGCGTCGGCGGTCGTCTCGTAGACGTGCACCGGCATCTCCAGCGCAGCCTGCCCGGCCTCAAAGGCGGCCACGTCCGAGCTGTAGGTCACGCCGCCATATTGGGTCGTCAGCAGGAACTGGCGGCCAGCCTTGTAGGGAACGGCCTCGAATTGAAACGCGCCATCGGCCTGGCTCGTGACCGTCAACGTCGCGGCGAGGCCGAATCTTCCTCCGGCGGCGTCGAAGCCGTGCAGAGTCACCTCCAGGCCGGCGGGCACGGCTCCGCCGCCCGTGCCATTGACGATGAGGCCCCGCACCGCGCCGATCTGTTCAGGCGCGGGCGCGCCCGGCGCGGCATAGTCGTACGAGAATGCGCGCACGTAATCCCCTACCGCCCGGCGCTCGGTTTCGGTCAGCGTGTCAAACGAATGCGTTGCGTCGGACAGCGCGCTCAATAAATCCGTCTGGCCGAGTTTCGCCATAGAGGCGAGGTCGGTGAAGTCCGGCAGCTTTTGATCCTTAGCCTCCGGTCCGTCGCCCTGCCCCGTCTCGCCGTGGCACGCCGCGCAGTGGGCTGCATAGAGCGCCTCGCCGGAATCCATCTGTTCCGGCGGCGTGCTCAACGTGTACAGGAAAGCGATGACATTCCAGCGCTCGGCCTCGGAGAGTTTATTGGCCCAGGGCGGCATGAACTTGTCCAGGCGGCCCTCGGTGATGGTCTTGAACCATGCCGCCGGCGTCGTCCCCTGCGCGAGATCGGGCTGCGAGAAATCAGGCAGCGGCTCCGTGCGCTCCGCCATCAATTGGATACTGCGCGGCCCGTCCCCTCTGCCCGTATCCCCATGGCACTCCGCGCAATGCTCGGCAAAAATCGCCCCGCCTTCCGCCGCCGAGGGACGAGTCGCCGGAAAAACTTTGTTGACATCAACCGGCTCGATGGTGGGCAGGGCCAACGGCAGTGGTTCGGCAGCCGGGGCGGAGACGGTCGGCTGGGTGTCCACAGACACCGAGCGTGCGCCGGGGGGCGGGGTCAGGTCGCCCGCGAGGGAGCAGGCGGAGACGGCAAACAAGAGGCCAAGACCTAAAAGCCCAATCCCAGATCGTCGAAGATCCACGAAGCGGTGCGAAGGAGACAAAGCCCGAATCTTCAGCTTTAAAGTTTCATCACGACTCATGCGACCGCCTCGGACAGGGAAAGTTTTGCGCCGCAGCCGGCGCAGAACCTGTCGGCAGGGAGGGCGACGCGGCCGCATTCTGGGCAGGTGGTCGAGAGCGTCACGCCGCACCGGGGGCAGAATTTGTCGGCCGCGCGGGTCGCAGCGCCGCACCGGGGACAGCTCACCCCTTCGGCGGAGGCGGCCGGGGCGCCGCGGCGCGACGCCACAGCGGCCTCGACGAGGTCATCCAAATCGCCCGCGGAAGCCGCTTTGCGGCGGGCGCGGATAGCCCGCTCGACCGGATCATCGGCGGTCGGGTTTTGAGCGGAGCCGCCGAGCGCCTCCAACTCTTTGAGCACGGCCACGCCCTCCGCCACGAGCTGCGCCCGCTGGGGAGCGTAGTCCTCGGCGGTGATCTTGCCCGTGGTGTGGTCGAAATCCAGATCCCGCAGCGCGGCCAGCAGCGCTTCGCGCTGGGCGACGAGGTGATCGGCTGCGCTGATGTCTTTCTCTTTCAAAGTCTGCTTGTCGATCAGCGGCCGTGCGACGAGGAAGACGACGCCGAGCAACAGCGCGATGCCGAGGAAGAGGGAACCTAAATCCATGGTCATCTCCAGCCTACTTGTTTAACAACGGCTCAATCACCCCCATCAACTCCGACTGATCCAGAAACGGGCCGACCTTGACGAAGGCGAGTGTGCCGGTCTTGTCCACAAAGTACGTCTCCGGCACGCCTTTGATGCGGTAGGCTTGTGAGATGGCTGTGCCGAGATCGGGGCCATTGGGATAGGTGACGTCGAAGCGTTTCATGAAGGCGCGCGCCTCCGTCTCGGTGTCCACGTAATCCACGCCGATGAAGACCACGTCCTTATCTTTGTAATGCCGCCAGGCGTTCTCCAGCGCGGGCGCCTCCTGCTCACAGGGGATGCACCACGAAGCCCAGAAGTTGACGACGACGACTTTGCCCCGCAATTCAGACAACTTGTAGGGCTGCCCGTCGAACGTGGTGAGGCTGAAGTCCGGGGCCTTCTCGCCCGCGCCCACCGGCCCGGCCGCCAGCGGCCCGTTGCGCCTCATCTGGAAGGCCACGAGCGCCAGCAGGCTGAGGACGAGCGCAAAGACGAGGATTTGCCCCAGGCGCATTTTGGTTGAAGACGCCGTTTGAGTTTCACTCAGGGTTTGAGCCATAGTTTGAAATCCTAATCTCCCAATCCCAAGACAATGTCCTCCCACCCGTTCTCCGAATTTGGAGATGGGACGTTGGGATTGGGGAGTTTCGCCGCGTCAGCGGCGGCGTTCTAGTTCTTGTTCCAGCTGCGCGGCGTATTTGTCGGCTGCGGCGGGCGACGGCCCGGCTTCGGCCGGCTCAGGCCCGCCCTCGGGCGCGCCCGGGGGCGCGGGGCGCGCCCTGGTCATCTGCCGCAGGAAGTACCAGACAGCCACGGCCCCGCCCAGCACGGCGACCGGCGGGATGACCCATACCAGGATGTTGATGCCGCGCGTGGAGGGCTGGGCCAGCACGCGCTCGCCGTATTGCTGGGCAAAGTAGTCTAAAATCTGCTGCTCGCTCCACCCGGCCTCGAGCTTTTCGCGGATGGTCGCGCGCCATTGGATACAGGCCTGGGTGGGGCACACATCCAGCGGCACGTTTTCGCACACCGGGCAAAAGAGTTTCTTCGCCACGCGGTTCACGTCGTCGTCGTGGACGCAACCCGCCCCCACGCAGACGGGCGTGGCGTCCTGCGCGTCTGCCGTGCGCGCGAGGGGGGCCGCGAGGGCCAGCAGGATGAGGCAAAACAGAATCTTCTTGAGCATGGCTGGAACGCTTCCTACGGAATACGCGCTACGCAATACGCCTGGCGCTCTAACTCCCCACTCTAACGCCTGCCGCCACGACCACCCGCCGCCGCTCCTCGGCGTCGGGCCAGGCGGCCACGAGCGTGCCCAGGATGAACACCAGTCCGCCCACCCAAATCCAGTTCACCAGCGGGTTCACGTACAGCTTGAACGTCGCGCCGTTCGAGGCGATCGGCTCCCAGTCCACGAGCAAAACGTACAAGTCGTCCTCAATCGAGCTGCGCACGCCGGGGATGGTCATCGGCTGGCTGCTGGCGAAATAGAAGTCGCGGCGCGGGTGGAGTTGCGTGATGAGCCTGGCATCGCGATACACGCTCACCGTCGCGCGGGCGACCTGCCGGTCGTCGTCGGTGACGAACTCGTCCAGCCCGTCGTAGGTCATCACGTAGCGGCCGAGCGTCAGCTGCTCGCCCAGGCGCAGGCGGCCCTGCGTCTCCTGCTGGAAGAAGTTGGTGCCGACCACGCCAATCGTCATCAGCACCACGCCGAGGTGGATGATGTAACCGCCGTAGCGGCGGCGGTTGCGCGCCATGAGCGTGAAGAGCGCCGTGAAGGCGTTCTCCTGACTCGTCTTCATCCGGGCGCGCGTCCCGCGCCCGAACTCGATGAGCGTGGTCAGCGCGACGAAGGCCGAGATGCCGAACCCGAGCAGCGCGCCCCAACTGCGCATGCCTGTCGCCGCCAGCGCGACGACGAGGACGACGGCGGCGGCGAACGGGACGAGCATCATCCGCCCCAACTGCCGCGCCGAGGCCTTGCGCCACGCCACGAGCGGCGCAACGCCCATGAGCAGGACGAGCGCGGCGAATTGCGGGCCGGCCACGCGGTTGTAGAACGGCGGCCCGACGCTGATCTTCTGCCCGGTCGCCAGCTCGGAAATCATCGGGAACACCGTGCCCCAGAAGACCGAGGCCGCGATCCCCATGAACAGCAGGTTATTGAGCAGGAAAGCCGACTCGCGCGAGAGCAGGCTGTCCAGTTGGCTCTCGCTCCGCAGGTGATCCCACTCACGGAACAACAGGGTGAGTGAGGCGATGAAGGTGAGGCCGATGAAGGTAAAGAACGCCGGGCCGATGGCGCTCTGGGCAAAGGCGTGCACCGACGAAAGGACGCCCGAGCGGGTGAGGAAGGTCCCGAAGATGACGAGCGCGTAGGTGAGGATGATCAAGACCATGTTCCACTTCTTGAGCATCCCGCGCTTTTCCTGGATCATGACCGAGTGCAGGAAAGCCGTGCTGGTGAGCCAGGGCATGAAGGCCGCGTTCTCTACCGGGTCCCAGCCCCAGTAACCGCCCCACCCCAGCACGTCGTACGCCCAGCGCCCGCCGAGGATGAGGCCCAGCGAGAGGAACAGCCAGCCGACCAGCGTCCAGCGGCGCGTGGTGCGGATCCACGCGTCGTCGGCGCGGCGCGTGATGAGCGCCGCCATCGCAAACGCGTACGGGATGGCGAAGCTCACGAAGCCCAGGTAGAGCATCGGCGGGTGGATGATCATGCCTGGGTGGCGGAGCAGCGGGTTCAACCCCTGGCCGTCCGGCGGGATGTATTGCACCGTGCCCGCCGGTTGCAGCATCGCGATGACGTTCTCGCCGCTGGGCAGCTGCCAGATGCGCGCGAACGGGTTCTCTACGAACACCACCAGGCCGAGGAAAAAGCCGAGTGTGATCATCGTCACCGCGATGACATACGGCATAAGCACGCGGTCACGGTCCCACTTGCGGAGCATGGCCAGGCCCGCAAACGAGGCCATGAGCCAGCCCCAGAAGAGCAGGCTGCCCGCCTGCCCACCCCACAACGCCGTGACTTTCAGGTAGGTCGGCATGGCGCGGCTGGAGACGTTCGCCACGTACTCGATTTCGTACTGCTCGGTGACGAGCAGATAGATCAGGCACAGACTGGCCAGGGTAATGAGCGGCCAGGTGAGCAGCGCGGCGTTGTGCGCGCTGGCCAGCCACGCGGGTCGGCGGCGGCGCACGCTGAGGACCGCCATCACCGTCGCGTAGGCCGAGCTGGCGAGGGCGACAAGAAGAGAGAAATAGCCGAGGTTAGCGATCATATCAGTTGCCCTGGGCCTGCGCCGGGACCTGCTCCTCGTACCGCGTGGGGCACTTGAGCAAAAGCTCGTCGGCGTAGAACACCCCATCTTCGCCGATCTTGCCGGTCACAATCGCCTGCGCTTCGTCCTTCAACAGGTCCGGCGTCGGGCCGACGTACACGACTTTGATGCGGCCCGCGTCCGGGTCGGCCGCCGCGTCGTGCAGCGCCTCGGCCAGTCCGCCGGCGGCTTCAATGTCCTGCGCGTCGTTCGAGACGTTCGCCATCACGAACGAGACGGTGAGCGTGCTCGAGTCGAACGCGATGGTATCGCCCAGCACCGCGCCCGAGGCCCGCAGGTTCTTGCCGACGAGGCTGCTGCCTTTGGCCTGGATCTCGTCCACGGTGTAAAAATACTGCGCCGTGCTCTGCAGCGTCGTCGCAATCAGGTAGATGATCGCGCCCACGATCAGCAGGCCGCCGATCAGGAACTTGGCCCGGCCGCCGCTTCTGGCGACCGGCGCGACATGGGGAGTGGCAACTGATTGACTCATGAGTAAACGTCTCCTTAAGCATGCAGCTCAGAAACCGGGTTGCTCCCTTCGGGAAACCAGGTTTCTCCGATTATCTCATCCGTGGATAAATGACAGATGAGCAGCGCTACGGCCTCACCTGCGCCCCGCAGTTCCGGCAGAACTGATCCCCCGCCAGAACCTCGTGACCGCACTGCGTGCAGAAGCGCGCCGGGGCGCTGGCCACCGGCCTCCGTTCGGGCCCGCCCTCGGGCGAGCCTGGGGGCGCGTGAGCGAACAGTTGCGCCCTGCCCGCGCGGGTTCGATGTTTTCGGGTGTGGGCCTTGCCCTTCGCGCGCGGCGTCGCACGGGCTTCGGCCTGCCTTGTGTACCAATAATAAACGCCTCCGCCGACGAGCAGCGCCCCGCCGACGATTCCAATCACCAACGCGGGTGTGGCTGAAGATGTCGCCGGTTGCGCGGCAACGGCAGGCCCGCCCTCGGGCGAGCCCGGTGGCGCGGGGGCCGGAGCAGATTCATTGCCGCCTATCGCTTCGGCGGAGAGACGTGAGTCAGCCTTGGTGTAACTCACTTTCAACGTTAGCGCCTGCCCCGCTTTTAGCGCGCCGAGCGATCCCGCGTAGTAGTTCAGGCCAAAGTCGGCCAGGCCGCTCGACGTGAGGGACGGCGTGAACGTCATCCCGCTTGCGCCCACCGGCTGCTGCACCCGGACGGCCGCGGCCTCCACTGGATAATCGGAGACCCACTCAAACGCATAGTCGCGCGCGCTCGCGTTGAAAGCCAGAGTCGGGTCGTAATATTCCACGTGGAAGCCCGGATAGTCGGTTGCTAATGTAACGGCGAGGCGGTCACCCGCCGGCGTCGTCGTGAAGGGGGCGGTCAGTAGAGCGCCCCCGGCGTCTTTCATTGCCACGGCGTGCGGCGCCCCGGTCGTCGTCGGGATGTGGATGGTGACAGTGGCCGGGAGCGGCACTTCGGGTTTTAATACGCCGTCAATGATGACCAGCACCGAGGGCTTATCATATTCCGGCCACAACTCGACTCTGAGCGAAGATAACTCGATGCTGTCCTGCGCTTGCACAGGTGCGGCGCTGAGTAATAATGAGGCGAACAGGCACAGTGTGCAAGCAGAGTGGAGAATGCTTGATGACATAAACTAATGACCCGAATGGGTAGTGACGACCTCGCCGCCATTTTAGACGCAGAACGTGGGTATATTTAGTGACAGTCATCCTCAGGTATTCTGACAGAAATCATCGGAAAGTCAATTTCGACTTCCTAAACCCTAATCACCCATCCACTATCCGATAGGGTAGTCGGCAGCCTCACCCCCATGTATAATCAACTTTGCACCGAAGGGGGGTTTCTGCAAATTTGCAATTGCTCTAGTCTTCACAACAAGAAGAAGCAGAGACATTCGGGCGGAACGTCTCTACCCATCCAATTCATCTTGACCCCATAATACTCTGGTTTTCAAAGGAGGATTGTCTATGCTACGCAAAATGTTGCTCCCCGGGATCATCATACTCGTCGTGGTGATCCTCGCCGCGTGCGCTGGGGCGCAAGGCCCGGCGGGCCTGGCCGGCCCGGCGGGTCCAGCCGGCCCAATCGGCCCTCAGGGGCCGGCGGGCGCCAAAGGTGATACCGGCCCGGCCGGCCCGTCTGGCGCCGAGTATGTTGGATCAGCCAAATGCGGCGAATGCCATACGGCCACTTATGAGACCTTCGTGAAGTCCGGCCACCCCTGGAAATTGAGCAAAGTAGTAGATGGCAAACCGCCGCAGTACCCCTTCACCGATGTCCCCAACCCGCCCGAAGGGTGGACCTGGAACGACGTCTCCTACATTATCGGCGGCTACAACTGGAAGGCCCGCTTCGTTGACAACAACGGGTACATCATCACCGACAAGCCGGGCGCGACCGTCAGCGATACCGCCTATCTCAACCAGTATAACTTCGCGAACCCAATCGTAGGCACGCAGGCTGGCTGGGCGAAGTACAACTCCGGTGTGCCCCAGCTCAAGTACGACTGCGGTCCCTGCCACACCACCGGTTACCGGCCCGATGGACACCAGGATGGCATGGAAGGCATCGTGGGCCAGTGGGCCGAGCCGGGCATCCAGTGCGAGGCTTGCCATGGGCCGGGCAGCCTGCATGCCGCCAGTCCGTATGGCATTGAGATGAAGGTGGATCGCGACCCCGAGTTGTGCGGCAAATGCCACCGCCGAGGCGACGTGACGCAGGTCAATGCCAAGGGCGGCTTCATCGAGCACCACGAGCAGTATGAGGAGCTGTACCAGAGCAAGCACGTCACCCTCGACTGCGTGCTCTGCCACGACCCGCACAAGGGAGTGGTGCAGCTGCGCAAAGCGGGTGAGCCGACCACGCGCACCCAGTGCGCCAACTGCCACTACAAGCAGGCTCAGTACCAGAAGAATCCCAAGCACGAGGGTTTCGTGGACTGCGTGGACTGTCATATGCCGCGCATCGTCAAGACGGCCGTGGGCGATCCCGCCAAATTCACTGGCGACATCCGCGCGCACCTGATGGCGATTGATCCCACGCAGGTCGGCCAGTTCAGCGAGGACGGCCTCACGGCCAAGTCGCAGATCGCGTTGGACTTCGCCTGCAAACAGTGCCACACCCCCGGCGGCGCCGCCGAGAAGCCGGACGACGCGCTGATCCAGATGGCGACAGGCTATCAC
>DATDRS010000383.1:0-4257 GCA_035291605.1 Anaerolineales bacterium
AGCAGACCAGTTTGACGCCGAGCCGAAGCGCGAATGCTTCGCCCCTACTAGTCCGCATGAAAACACATCTCCTCACTCGCGCTCCCTTGATCGCCCTCGCCGCGCTCACTTTACTGGCGGCCATGTGGGCCGGGTTGGTGCGCCTGGGCTGGGCCTTCCCGCCCTTACGCCCGAACTGGGTCGCCAACCACGGTCCGCTGATGATCTCCGGTTTTCTCGGCATGCTGATCAGCCTCGAGCGCGCCGTCGCGCTCTCGGCCATGCGCCGCGCCGCATGGCCCTACGCCGCGCCGGTCCTCACCGCGCTGGGCAGCGCGGCGATCCTCATTGGCCTGCCGGGCCAAGTCGGGCGCAGCCTCATCGCGCTCGGCAGCCTGGGGCTGGTGGTCATCTTCGCCGTCATCGTCCGTCTGCGGCTCGACTGGGCGCACGCGACGATGGGCCTGGGCGCGGCGCTGTGGCTCGTCGGGAACGGCCTGTGGCTGTCTCAACAGCCGCTCTCGCGCGCCGTCGTGTGGTGGGTGGGGTTTCTCGTCCTCACCATCGCGGGCGAGCGGTTGGAACTCGCGCGCCTGCTGCTCCTGCGGAAGAGCGCGCTCGCCGGTTTTCTCGCCAGCGGCAGCCTCTATCTCGCCGGCGCGGCGCTGGCGATGCTGGTCTTTGAAACCGGCGTGCGCTTGAGCGGCGTTGGGTTGATCGCGCTCGGGCTGTGGCTGCTGCGTTACGACCTCGCTCGCAAGACCATCCGGCAGGCTGGCCTGCCCCGCTTTATTGCGGCCTGCCTGCTGCCCGGTTATGTTTGGTTGATCGTCGCCGGGGTTTTGTGGGCTTGGCGCGCCGATGCCTTTGCCGGCGGGCCGCTCTACGACGCGATGCTGCACAGCCTGCTGCTCGGCTTTGTGTTCTCGATGATCTTCGGCCACGCGCCGGTCATCCTCCCGGCGGTCATGAACGTGGCGATGGCTTACCGCCGCGCCTTCTTTGCGCACCTGGCGCTGCTGCACGCCGGGCTGATCCTGCGCGTCGCAGGCGATCTGGCCTTCAACCCGGCCCTGCGGATGTGGGGCGGGATGCTCAACGTCATCGCGATCCTGGTGTTTCTGGGGAATACGGTGCGCTCGGCGCTCATCCGAGAGTAGGAGCGCGTGGCACGCGCGACCTCGCCACCCCCATGCCTACCCTCACCCGCTGGTACATCAAAACCGCCCTGGCTTACTTCGTCGTGGCCCTGCTCGCCGGCCTGGCGCTCGCCGTGCGTTCAGTCGCCGCGTTGCCGCCGCTGTTCAACACGCTCGCGCCCGTGTATTTTCACCTGCTCATGGTCGGCTGGGTGACGCAGCTGATCTTCGGCGTGGTGTATTGGATGTTCCCCAAGTATTCGGCGGATAAGCCGCGCGGCAGCGAGAATCTAAGCTGGGCCACGTACTGGCTGCTGAACGTGGGCCTGATCCTCCGCGCGATCGGGGAACCGCTGGTTGGCCTCCAACCCGAGGCGGGGACAGCCGGCTGGGTGCTGGCGGTCTCGGCGGCCTCCCAGTGGCTGGCCGGGCTGGGGTTCGTCGCCAATACGTGGGGGCGAGTGAAGGAAAAGTAATGTCTCAATGGCCGCATCCTTCGACTGCGCGCCGCGCACCCTGCCTGCACCTGTGGCGCAGGCACAGGTGAGCGGAATGCAATGGAGTCGAAGGGTGCGCGGCGCTCTCCTGAGCGAAGCCGAAGGGTCAGGATGCTTTAGATATGCCTCGCTTGAGCGTCTGGCTCATCCGCACGGCCCTGGCGTATCTCGCCCTGGGTTTCACCCTGGGCGGGCTGATGCTGTTCAACAAAGGCCTCCCCCTCGCCCCGGCCTTCTGGCGGCTCTTGCCGATGCACATTGAGTTCGTGCTTTTTGGGTGGACGATCCAACTGGCGATGGGGGTGGGGTTCTGGATCCTGCCCCGTTTCGTTCGAGGGCCGGCGCGCGGCGACGAAAGGCGGGTATGGGCAGCCTACGTCCTGCTCAACGCCGGGGTGTTGAGCGTGAGCCTCGGCCAGTGGCTGGCCTGGCCCGCGTGGATTCCGTTGTTGGGCCGCGCGGCCGAGCTGCTCGCGGTGGCGGCCTTTGCGCTGCACGCCTGGCCGCGCATCAAGCCGCACGGGATGTGACGCCCGGCCCTATAGAATCAACATCGCATCCCCGAACGAGTAAAACCGATAGCCTTGTCCTTTGGCCTCTTCGTAAGCAGCGAGGATGCGCTCGCGCCCGGCGAAAGCTGAGACCAGCATGATCAACGTGGTGCGTGGCAAGTGAAAGTTCGTGATCAGCGCGTCCACCACGTGGAACTGATGGCCGGGAAGGATGTACAGGTCGGTCATGCCCGTCAGCGCCGCGATGGTCTGATCGCCGTGCGCGCCCTGCTGCGCGGATTCCAGCGTCCGCACGGCGCTCGTGCCTACCGCGATCACCCGCCGCCCCTCGCGTTTGGCCGCGTTGACGAGCGCCGCCGTCTCATCGGCGACCTCGCACCACTCGCCGTGCATCAGGTGCTCTTCGACCTGCTCGGTTTTCACGGGCGCGAAAGTGTCCAGCCCGATGTGCAAGGTCACATGACCGATCTGCACGCCGTCGCCCATCAACCGGGCGATCAGGCCCGGCGTGAAATGCAGCCCGGCGGTCGGCGCAGCAGATGAGCCAGGGACTCTCGCATAAACGGTTTGATACCGCTCTCCGTTCGCCAGCGGCTCGCGGATGTACGGCGGCAGGGGGACATGGCCGACTTTTTCGAGCAGGGGCATGATGGGCTGAGAGAACTGCACCAGGCGCCGCGCGCCGCCAAACTCCTGCATCACCACCGCCTCCAGGCCATGGTGGCCCTCGACCTTGAGCAGCGCGCCCACGTGCGCCTTGCCGCCGACCAGCACCTCCCACACGAGCGGCGCGCGCCGCTTGAGCATCAGCAATTCCACACTCCCCCCGGCGCCGGCCTTCTTCGCAAACAGCCGGGCCGGTATCACGCGCGTGTCGTTGAAGATCAATACGTCGCCGGGGCGCAGGAACCGTAGGAGGTCGCGGAAGGTCGCATGGGTGATCGCGCCGTCCGCCCGGTTGAGCGCCATCAAGCGCGAGGCGTCGCGCGGCTCTATCGGCGTCTGGGCGATCAAATGCTCAGGCAGGTCATAATCGAAATCGGAGAGATTCATGAAGAGAGAGGGGAGAGGTGGGAGATGAGAAGTGAGAGGTCAGCGCTTGAAGAAACGGGCGAGGAGGTTGAGCAGAATTGTCAGCCCGACGCTGATCAGGATCGAGGTTGCCAGCGGGAAATAAAACGAAAAGCCCTCCCGCTCGATGCGGATGTCGCCGGGCAGGCGCCCCAGCGGCAGGCCAGTCCGGCCGACGAGCCACACGAGGCCGCCGAGGGCGGCGAGGGCCAGTCCAGCGATGAAGATCCATTTGCCAATAGCAGTCGTGTCCATCGTCACAACAACTTCGGCTGTTCCGCCGCGTTATAGGGCAGCCCCAGGTGCTCGTACGCGGCGCGCGTGGCTGTGCGCCCGCGCGCGGTGCGGTCGAGGAAGCCTTTTTGCAGCAGATACGGCTCGACCACGTCCATGATCGTGTCGGCCTCTTCGCTGATCGCGGCGGCGATGGTCTCCAGGCCCACCGGCCCGCCGCCATATTTTTCGATGATGAGGCGCAGGACGCGGCGGTCAATCTCGTCGAGGCCGAGCGGGTCCACGTCCAGCAGATCCAGCGCGGACTGCGCCACCTCGCGCGTCACCGTCCCGTCCGAGCGCACCTGCGCGAAATCGCGCACGCGCTTGAGCAGGCGCAGCGCCACCCGGGGCGTGCCGCGCCCCCGGCGCGCGATCTCGCTCACGCCCTCCGGGTCAACGTGCACCCCCAGCAAATCCGCCGCCCGCCGGACGATGGCCTGCATCGCTTCGAGTTCATAGAAGTCCAACCGGTACACTGCGCCGAAGCGGGCGCGCAGGGGCGCGGTGAGCAGGGCCAGCCGCGTGGTCGCGCCGATGACGGTGAGCTTCGGCAGCTGCAGGCGGATGCTCCGCGCGCTTGGCCCCTTGCCAATCACGATGTCGAGCGCGAAATCCTCCATCGCCGGGTAGAGCACTTCCTCCACTGCGCGGCCCAGCCGATGCACTTCGTCAATGAAGAGGATGTCGCCCGCGCGCAGGTTGGTGAGGATGGCGGCCAGATCGCCCGCGCGCTCGATCACCGGCCCGGCGGTAACTTTGATGTTCACGCCCATCTCGTTGGCG
>DATDRS010000384.1:0-9397 GCA_035291605.1 Anaerolineales bacterium
TTGGAGCCTTTGCCGCCCGGCCCCATATTGAAATCGGAGCCGATGAGGGTCTCGCCCTTCACCGGGAAACGCGGCGCGCGCAGCGTGAGGCCGACGGCGAAACTGCCGACGACGGTGATCCGGGGACGACTTCCGCGCATAGTTTCAGTTCCCTCAGTTCCCTGAGTTCCTTGAATTCCAGCAACTGAAGGAACTCAAGGAACTCAGGGAACTCAATTTATCGCGACCATTGTCTAAAAATATACTCGTAGAACTGCTCCAGGTCCACCTGGTCCAGCGCCATGATCTTGCGCCCGCCAGGCTGCACGAGGGTGCGCCCCTGGCTCGGCCCTTCAGTGACGATGACCGTCTCCCACTCGCGCAGCTGGAACATCTCTGGCCTGCCGAGATACGCCGTGGTGAGCACGTCCCAGGCGAAGTAATCCTGATGCGTGACGAGCGCATAGCACATCCCGGCGAGGTCGGAGAGCGGATAGCGGCGCTGGCGGCACAGCTTCATCACGAATTCGGACGTGATCGGCACGTGGTTGGTGATGTCCAGCGGGCAGAGGACGATGGGGATGGATGTGCGCCAGATGCGGTCGGCGGCGAAGGGGTCCCAATAGACGTTCCACTCGGCGGAGGCGTCCTGCCCCCCCTCGATGATCTTGTCAATGTTCCCCGGCGCGTTGAGCGCGCCGCCCATCCAGACGAGGCGCTCGATTTTGGACTCGATGCTCGGATCCAAATCGAGCGCCTCGGCGACGGTGGTGAGTGGCCCTGTTTCGAGGAGGGTGACAGGTTCCGGAGCCTCGCGCAGGAGGCGGGCGATGAACTTCTGCCCCGGCTCGGAGGCGAGCGGCGTACGAATCTCGGGGTGTTCGTTCAAAATGGGGAAGTGATCCACCGAGAAGGCGTCGCGCCGGAAGATGCGCGGGAAGGGGTTGACGCCGCGCACCGTGCTCTCGGCCACGGGCACGTCCGAGCGGCCCATCAACTCCAGGATTTTGCGCGTCGCGCTCACCGCCGGTTTGATATAGCAGTCCGCGGGGGTGACGCTGACGCCGATCACCTGACTGTGATCCATCGTCATGAGCAGGATGACGGACAAGTAATCGTCCACGCCGCCGTCGTGGCTCATCAATACGAGTTCTTTGGTCATGGCTCCTCCTTATCGGATGGGCGGAGATTATACCTTTGGAGATTAGAGATTAGAAATTGGAGATTAGGACGTTGGGACGGTGATGCTCAACGCCAAGTGGAGTATAATGCGAAAACTCTGCCCCCTGAGTCCATGTTGAGGAGGGAACAACTATGTCTTCTGATTTCTCCCCCGCCGAGTTTGGCGCGGCCTGGCAAAAGTTCATCGAGTATGTCAACGCGCAGGTTCCCCCGCCCGAGTCGCCCACGCCGCCGCTGGCGGACAAACTCACCGCCTTCATGGGCGCGGACCCTACGTCGATGACGATCCTCAAGGAGACTTTTCTAGAGCGCGACCTGCCTAACCTGCAGCTGGCCTTCAACCACTTTTTGACCGGCCCGGAGCGGTCGGCGGAGTTGATCGGCTACAGCGTCGAGCACGACCACCCCAACTTCGGGCTGTCCATGATTCTCTCGATGCGCCGCTGGCAGGTCGTCTCGGAAGGCCCGGTGCAGTACCGCTCGGTGGAGCTGGCCGACGGCGAGCGGCTGCAATGCGTGCAGAAGGGGCTGTTTCTCATCCACGACCACGGGCGCAGGGCGGTGGCTTTCATCCGGGGCGGCGATCAGTATTGGGGAACCCAGAACGTCATCGTCGAAATTCTGTGCCCGGAAGCCGACCGCGCCGAGGCCATCCTGTCCGAAATTCGCCGGCTGGCGCACGAGCACAACGTCTATCGCGGGCAAGTCATCTCGCTCGGCGCGTCCGGCCCGGACGACGTCCGCTTCCACGCGCTCCCGCCGATCGAGCGCGAGGCTATCATCCTGCCTCCGCGCCTGCTGGAAACTATCGAGCGCAACACGCTGGGCTTCGCCGAGCACGCGCCGCGCCTGCGCGCCGCCGGACGGCACATCAAGCGCGGCCTGCTCTTCCACGGCCCGCCCGGCACCGGCAAGACGCTCACCATCATGTTCCTGATCTCTCAAATGAGGGGCCGGACGGCGATCCTGCTGACCGGGCGCATCTTGGGGTTGATCACCCAATCGTGCCAATTGGCCCGCCTGCTGGCCCCCTCGGTCGTGGTGCTCGAAGACGTGGACCTTGTGGCGCGCGAGCGCGACGAGGAACACACCGGCCCCTTGCTGTTTGAACTGCTCAACGAGATGGACGGCCTCGCGGCGGACACGGACGTTTTATTCGTCCTCAGCACCAACCGCCCGGACCTGCTGGAAACGGCGCTCGTCGCGCGCCCTGGCCGGATTGACCAGGCCATCGAAATCCCGCTGCCCGACGCGGACTGCCGCCGGCGGCTGCTCACGCTCTACGGGCAGGGCTTGAACCTGCAAACGGAGGACATCGAAGCCATGGTGCGCCGCACCGAGGGCGTGAGCGCAGCCTTCATCCGCGAACTGCTGCGGAAAGCCGCCCTCATCGCCGCCGACCAGAGCCGCGGCGAGTCCGGCCCGCTCGTGGTGACCGACGCGCGCCTGCGCGAGGCCCTGCACGCGATCGTCGTCGAAGGCGGGGAATTGACGAAGAGGCTGCTGGGCGTTGCGCCGGAGGCGCTGGAGAGCGAGTGAGGCGAGGCCGGGGAGGAGGTGGGGTCACGGCACGGCCGCCAATTGATGCACCGCCCCGCCGCGGTGGTTGAGGAGATACAGTTCCCCGGCTTCGTCTTCGCCAAAGGAGCTGACGGTGAAGGAGGCATTAAGGAACGTCGTCATCTGCCAGCCGGAGGCCGCGCGATAGAGCGCCCAGATTTGCCCCGAACAATAGTCGCCGAACAGGTAAATGCCATTGAGCGCGGGCAGGCTGGGGCCGCGATAGACGTAGCCGCCCGTCACCGCGCAGTGGTTCCGGCGGGCATATTCGGCGATGGGCGCGACGAGGCCCGCAGGCGCGTTCCCTTCGTAGGGGTGATTGCCCTCCATGAAATTCCAGCCGTAGTTCTCTCCCCCTCGGCTGCTCGCCGGTTGAAAATCAATTTCCTCGTAAGCGTTCTGCCCTACATCGCCCATGTATAAATCGCCGGTCGCGCGGTCGAAAGAAAAGCGCCACGGGTTACGCAAGCCGTAGGCCCAGATTTCGGGGAGCGCGTCCGGGCGATCCATGAATGGGTTATCAGGCGGGATAGCGTAGGCCGACTGATTCACGTCAATCCGCAGCAGCTTGCCGAGGAGCGTGGTCAGCTTCTGCCCGTTGCCTTGTGGGTCGCCCGCCCCGCCGCCGTCGCCCATGCCGATGTAGAGGTAGCCATCCGGCCCGAACGCCAAGTCGCCGCCGTTGTGGTTGACGAACGGCTGGGCGATGTGCAGCAGGGTGAGCGCGCTGGCCGGGTCGGCGTGGTCGGAATCGGAGGCAACTGAGTAGCGTGCGATGACGGTGTCGCCGTTCACGTCGGTGTAATTGACGAAGAAATAACCATTCGCCTCATAAGCGGGATGAAAGGCGAGGCCGAGGAGGCCCTGCTCATTCGCCTCGTCGCCGACGAGATCACGGATGTCGAGAAACGGCTCCGGGAGCAAAGCGCCATCTTTCAGGAGGCGAATGCGGCCTGGCTGTTCTACGATGAACAGGCGGCCCGAGCCGTCCCCGGCATGGGCCAGGTCGGTGGGCCTCTCGAGGCCGCTCGCGATCGCGCGGAGGGTATAGGCATTCGGATCGGGAGGTACGGGGAAGATTGCAGAGGGGCTGGGGAGCGGGGGAGCAGGGGTGGGGGTGGCTGGGAGATCAGAGGTTGGAGGTTGGGGATTGGTCGGGCTGAGAACGATACTGGGAGTTTCAGTAGACGGCGCAGGCGAGGTCGAGGAGGGCGCGGGGATCGTCGGCGAAGGGGGAGCGACGGTCGGCGCGCAGGCAGACAGGGAAAGAATTAGAGCCAGGGCGATGAGGCACAGGGGAGCAGGCGAGCAGGGAGGCAGGGGTGTGGATTTCATAAGATATTCCGGCGGCGGAGGATGAGGAGCATGAGCATGGCCTCGACGGTGAAGGCGAGGGAGTTGGCGAGGGCGAGCGCAGCGAAGTTTAGCATGGGCGCGAGGGCGAGGCCAAGCGCGATGTACAAACCCAGGGTGAGCACGGCGAGGCGTAGAGGCGTGCGCGCGTCCTGATGCGCGTAGAAGGCGCGCGCGGCGGTTTCGACGAGCGAGTGGCCGACGAGGCCGAGCAGGAACATGCGCGCGGACAGGATGACCAGCTCGGAATTCGCGGCCGTGAAGGCTTGGCCTTCAAAGACGAGTTTGACGGCGGGGCGCACGAGGACGAGGCTGAGGAGCGTGACCGGGGCGGTAAGCGCGAGGAGGACGACAACAGCCCGACGCAGAAGGCGTTTTATCTCGGCGGCCCTGTGCTGCGCGGCCAACTCCGAAAGTGTGGGCAGGAGGGCCGTGCCAATGGCTGTGCCGATGACGGTCTCCGGGAGTTGCAGGATGAGCCAGCCGTAGGTGAGGGCCGAGACCGCGCCCACGATACCGAGGCGCGAGGCAAGGTTGTCGTTGGCGATGAAGATGAGGTTCAGGCAGGCCAGGGTGAGGATGCGCGGCCCCATGAGGCGGAGGACGCGCCGCACCCCGTCGTGCGCGAGGGTGAACCTCGGCGTCCACCTGAACTCGTAGCGGATGAGGCCGGGGACTTGGATGGCGAGGTGCAGCGCCGCGCCGAGGATGACGCCGTAGGCGAGGCCGTGGATGCCGAGCGCGGGTTTGAGCAAAGTGACGCCGGCGATCTGCCCGACGTTGTAGAGGATGGGCGCGAGGGCCGGGAGCAGAAAGTGCTGGTTGGCCTGGAGCGCACCCATCACCAGCCCGCTGAGGGAGAAGATGAGCGTGGCGATGAGGTTGAGGCGCATCAGGTCGGCGACGAGCATTTGCTGCGCGAGCGGGAAGCCGGGGGTGATGACGCGCTTCGCCAGCGTGAGCGGGAACAGCGCGATGAGCGCGGCGAGGGCGGCGGTGACGACGAAGGCCAGATTGGCGACGAGCGAGAAGAGCCGCCACCCCCCGGCGCGGCCCTCACGCTCCAGCGTCTCGGTGAGCACCGGGATGAAGGCGATGGTGAGCGCGCCGCCGGAGATGAGCGCGAAGAGCGTATCGGGCAGGTTGTTGGAGGCATTGTAGGCGTCGAGCACGGGGTCGAGGCCGAAGGCGCGGGCGACGATCACCTGCCGGGCGAGCGCGACGAGTTTGTCCACGCCGAAGAAAAAGGCGACGAGGAGGGAGGCGTTTACAAGGCGATTTTTCATGTAGGGGAGTGTGGAGGTATGGGAGTTGTCTCATACTCCCATACCCCCATACTCGATTACGGCGTCTCCCCTAGCGCCTCCAGCGCTTTCATCGCCTCTTCATCGCCCGGATGCCACTTGAGCGTTTCGCGGTAATCGGCGATCGCCTGGTCGCGGAGGCCGAGCGTTTCTTCGGCCTGGCCGCGCCAGGAGTAGGCCTCCTCGAGGCCGGGGACGTTGGCGCTCTCAATCGCGAAGGTGGCGAGGTCAATCACGTCCTGGTAGCGCGCCATCTGGTAGTAGGAACGATAAGGGCCGAACTGATACCACAACATGCGATAGGGCAGGCCGATGCGCCGGGCCTGATCGTAAGCCGCCGCCGCGCCCGCGTAATCCCTGAGATAGGAAAGGTTCGTGCCGACGTTGAACCACGCGAAGGCGGCGTCCTGCCCGGTGAGCGTGAGGGCCTCGTACTGGGCGCGGGCGAGGGCATCGCGGTAATTCTGGTCGAGGTCCGCCGCCGGGCCGAGCAGGGAAACGACCTGGGCGTCCCGCTCCGCTCCGGCCGGGAAGGCGACGACGTAGAGGAAGTTGAACGCGCGCCAGTGCGTCGCTAACTCGTCGTAGGAGAGTCTGATGTCCGGGCCGCGATAGGTGTCCTGCAGGATGAACACGCGCCGCGCGTCATCATAGCCCGCGAACACAGAGTAGTGCCCGAACCAGTCCTTGCACCGCTCGGTGTTCTCGCAGACAAAGCCCTTCTCCACCAGCACGGGGTAGCCCGCGGCGATGAAACGCTTGAGCGTGTCCACGTCGCCGTTCACGCGGATGTAGGCGTCGAAACCCTGCGTGAGCAGGTACTCGTAAAGTTCGCGCGGCGAGACATTTTTGTCGTCCTGATTCGGTTTAAGTACGGGGGCGGCAATCTTTTGGTTCCCGTCCCAGCCCCAGTAACTCAGGTTAACCGCGAGCGAGGCTGGGCCGCAGTTGTTGTAGAGTTGATATTCGTGCTTGAAGCCCGTGAGGATGACTGTGGAGGGCGGGGTCGCCGTGGGAGTGCGGACGACGAGCGTTGCGGCGGCGGGGGGAGTGATGTCAGAAGACGCCGCCAGCGGAGTCGCCGTCGCCATCGGCTGCGGGGAGGGAGTCGCCGAAGGGAAGGTCAAAGCCGGGGCCGCCGCCGCCCCTGCGGGTGTCGGGACGATATCTGGGTGCGGGGCAATCACGTCGCGCGCCTGCCCCCACCACGTCTGCACGCGAAAGCGCACGCTGGGGATGTCCTCGTAGGCCCACCAGCCTCCCAGCCCCACCGCAAGCATCAACGCACCCAAGCTGAGGAGCGCCAGCGGCCAGGCAGCGCGGGCGCGGCTCACACGGCGCGCCATGACACGGGAACGCATGGGGCGGATTATACCAGCGGAGGAAAGGGCAAATTTCAAATTCAGGCGGCTTGACCGCCGCACGGCGGCGAGGTAATATATCATCACATTTTGATATATTGATATATCGGGTTTGCCGCCATGCTGATGACTGCTAAAGTTCAATCCATTGATCTTCGCGCCAAACTTTTCCGCGGCTTTAGCGACCCTTCGCGCCTGAGCATTCTCGAAGCCCTGCGCGACGGGCCGCTCACCGTGACCGAGATCGTGGAGGCCACCGGCCTCTCGCAACCTAACGCCTCCAACCACCTCAGCTGCCTGAGGGATTGCGGCCTGTTGAGCGCCGAGCCACACGGGCGGTTTGTCTATTACCAGCTGAGCGACAAGCGCGTGGCGCAACTGCTGCGCCTCGCCGACGAACTGCTGGCCGATGTGGCGAAGGGCGTGTATGAATGCACCCGCTATACTCCCCCTAAGGAGGCAAAACGTGGCTCACGCTCAGACGATTGAAGTCCCCGTGCGCGGGATGGACTGCGCCGAGTGCACGCAGCATGTGCAGCACGCGATTGCGGCTCTGCCCGGCGTCGAGGCGGTGGATGTTTTTCTGGCCTCGGAGAAGGCGGTGATCCAGCTCGACCCGGCCCGCGTGGACCTGCCCACGATTCGCAAAGCGGTGGAAGGCGCGGGATATTCTGTGGCCGACTTGGCAGCGCATCTTGAGCGGAGCGGCGAAGCCGCACAGTCGAAGGACGCGCCAGCCGACCTCGGCGATTTCACCCATCGCATCCTGACTCTCTTCGGCCTCGTCTTCGGCGCGGTGCTGTTCGTCGTCGTCATCGGCGAGTGGTTCGGATTGTTTGAAATGGTCACTGAGCGCGTGCCGTGGCCGATGGGACTGGCGATGGTGTTGGTCGCGGGCTATCCCGTGTTTCGCAACGTCATCCGCGCAGCGCTCAAAGGGCAGGTCATCGCGCACACGCTGATGAGCGCCGGCGTGCTGGCTGCGCTGGTCGTGGGCGAGTGGGCCACGGCCGCCGTCGTCGTGTTCTTCATGCGCGTGGGCGACTACGCCGAGCACTTCACCACCGAGCGCGCCCGCCGCGCCGTGAAGGACCTGACCGCGCTCGCCCCGCAAATGGCGCGCGTCGAACGCGCTGGCGTAGAGCAGGAAGTCCCCATCGCCGAAGTCCGAGTCGGAGAAACGGCGATTGTGCGGCCCGGCGAGAAAATCCCGGTGGACGGCGAAGTGATGGCGGGGCAGGCCACGGTGGATCAGGCGGCGATTACCGGCGAGTCTATGCCCATCGAGGTCGGGCCGGGCGCGAAAGTTTTCGCGGCGACCTTTGCCAGGTTGGGGAGCCTGCGGGTGCGCGCCACGCATGTGGGCGCGGAGACTACCTTCGGGCGCGTGATTAAACTCGTCGAGGAGGCCGAAGCGCATCGCGCCGGCGTCCAGCGCCTCGCCGACCGGTTCTCAGGCTACTACCTGCCGGTCGTCGCGGGCATCGCCGCGTTGACCTTTCTGATTCGCCGTGACCCGCTCGCGACGGCGGCGGTGCTGGTCGTGGCCTGCTCGTGCTCGTTTGCGCTCGCCACGCCGATCGCGATGCTGGCCTCGATTGGCGCGGGCGCGAAACGCGGCCTGCTCATCAAGGGCGGCAAGTATCTGGAGGCGCTCGCCCGCGCGGATGTGCTGTTGATTGACAAGACCGGGACGCTGACGCTGGGGCGACCGCAGATCACGGATATGGCTGATTTTAGATTGCTGATTGCCGATAGGCTTGAGACCGCAACGGCTCAATCAACCATCAACCCTCCACCCTCACAAATCCTCCAACTGGCCGCCTCCGCCGAGCGGTATTCCGAGCATCCGCTGGCCGAGGCGGTGCGCGCCGCCGCGCGCGAGCGAGGCCTCTCCCTGCTGGAGCCGCAGGCCTTCGAGGCGATTCCCGGCCTGGGAGTGCGGGCAAGAGTTGACGGCTGCACGGTGACCGTCGGCAGTCGTCGCATGGTAGGGCAAGATGGCATCTTGCCCCGCGCTGCCGAACTGGAGGCGCAAGGGAAAACGGTGTTGTACGTGAGCCGGGACGATCAACTCATCGGCCTGCTCGCCGCCGCCGACACCCCCCGCCCCGAAGCGCCCGAGGCCCTCGCCGCCGTGCGCGCGCTCGGCGTACAGCGGATTGAACTGCTCACAGGCGACAACGAGCGGACGGCGGCCGCGCTCGCGGAGCGCCTCGGCGTGCAATACCGCGCCAACCTCCTGCCAGAGGAGAAAATCGCCATCGTGAGAGACTATCAGGCCAAAGGCCACACGGTCATCATGGTCGGCGACGGCGTGAACGACGCGCCCGCGCTGGCGCAGGCGGACGTGGGCATTGCGATGGGCGCGGCGGGGACCGACGTGGCGCTGGAGGCCGCGCACATCGCGCTCATGCGCGAGGATTGGCGGCTGGTGCCCGACGTGCTCCGCATCGCCCGGCGGACGATGCGCGTGGTGAAGATGAACATCGCCTTCACCGCCGTTTACAACCTCGCGGGATTGTCGCTGGCCGCGCTGGGTTTTCTGCCGCCCATCTTCGCCGCCGCCGCGCAATCCCTGCCGGATATCGGCATCCTCGCAAATTCCTCCCGGCTTTTGCGGCAGAGGTAAATCGCCGCGAATTGCACGAATTCCCG
>DATDRS010000385.1:0-4029 GCA_035291605.1 Anaerolineales bacterium
CTGACGCCGAGTTTGGAGTAGATATTGTCGAGGTGGAAATTGACGGTGCGCGGGCTGACCGAGAGGGCGCGGGCAATCTCCTTGTTGCTCAACCCCTCGGACAGGAGTTGCAGGGTCTCCAGTTCGCGCGGGGTCAGGTCAACCGGTTTGTCGAGCGCGAAACTGATGGTCATCTCGAAATTGCCCTGCGGGTTGAAGCCGGATTTGACCGCGCCCCCCAGTTGGGTGAGGCGCTGCAGCGCAGGGCGCAGGAGGTCGTCACCGGTAGGCGCGAAACCGTTATCGGAGTAGGTGAAGACGAGGCGCTCGTCACGGCGCTCCAGGCGGATGGTGACTTGCGAGGCCTGCGCGTGGCGAATGGTGCGGTCGAGGGCGTCCTGCGTAGCGCGAAAGAGGGCCTGCTCGACCGGGGCCGGGAGGCGTTCCCGCATCCGCTCGAGGGCCAGGATGATCTGAAGTCCGTGAACCCGCGTGGACTGGCTGGCCAGCGCTTCGAGCGCAGGCTCGAGGCCGAGGGTCTCGAGGATCGTCGGGCGCAGATTCGCTTCGAGGTCACGCACCTGCTGGATCACCTGCCGGGCAAGGGTGGTGAGCACCGAGACGGCCATGCGGGCAGTGGGATTCGCGCCGAGGGTCTGCTCGTAGAGGCTGGCCTGCGAGAGGAGCAGGTTCAGCGGCTCAACGACCTGGCCCTGCAAGAGCGAGGCGAGGCGGCGGCGCTCCGCCTCCACAGCGGCGGTCGTGTCTTCGAGCGCGGCGTAGACGAGCAGAGCTTGCGTGAGCTGGGCCTGCGCCGCCTCGGCCGTCTGCGTGAGCGCGATGAGGGGCTGGTCGTCCGGGTCGGGCGGCGCGGTGGGCCGCTGTCGTTTCAGCGCGGTGGAAGAGCTGCGCACGATGCGCTCAACCAGCGTGAGTGAGGCGCGCTCGGCGGCGGTTGCGCCGGGCGCGGCCGGCTCGATGTCCGCCTCGACGGGCAGGGCCGCGAGCACTTCGTCCGCCGAGGCGTAGCGGTTGTTCGGATCGCGCGCGAGCAGTTTGAGGATGATCTGCTCGATAACTGGCGGGATGCCCGGCGCGAGCGTGCGCGGGGCGACGAGCGGCGCGGTGACGATGCGCGAGACGATCGTCATCAGGTCGTCGCCGACGAAGGGCGGCTGGCCGGTGAGCAGCTCGTAGAGGATGGCGCCGATGGCGTACAGGTCGGTGCGCCGGTCGGCTTCGGTCCCGGTCACGAGCTCGGGCGCGAGGTACAGCGCCGTGCCGACGATGGCGCCTTCCTGCGTCAGGCGCGCTTCGCCGCGCGCCATCGCCAGTCCGAAATCGGCGACTTTCACCTGTCCCGCCGAGGTGACCATGACGTTTTCAGGTTTGATGTCACGGTGGACGATGTTGAGTTCGTGGGCGTAGGCCAGCGCGGAGAGCACGCCGCGCATCACCTGAATGGCTTCGCGGAGCGGCAGCGGCTCGCCGCGCGTGAGCATCAGGCTGTGCAAGTCCTGGCCGGGGATGTATTCGAGGACGAGGTAGTGCCACGCGCCCTCGCGCCCCACGTCGTAGAGCGTCATGATGTGGGGGTGCGAGAGCCGGGCCACCGCGCGGGCTTCACGCAGAAAGCGGGCGCTCCCTTCCGCCCCGCCGACTCGCTCTGGGAGGAGGAATTTGATCGCCACGTCCCGGGCGAGGGTTTCGTCGCGGGCTTTGTAGATCACACCCATGCTGCCCCCGCCTAACCGCTCGACGAGGCGGTAGCGGTCGTGCTGCAGGCGCGGCGGCGGCCCGGCGGAGGGCGGAGAGTCGCTCACGCCCTTCATATTAGACCCTAATCGTCTGAAATCAAAGCGTGGGAGCGCGGTTCAGGAGGTCTTGATCCGGACTTCGCCGGCCTCGTGCGGGAATTTGGCGGTGACGCCCGCGTAAAACTGCCGGATGATTTCGAAGTCGGTCTCGATGTCGCCAGAGGGGAGGATGGTCGGGCCAATCCCCCCCACCTTGCGGGCATAGTCCAGAAAAGCCAGCACAATCGGCACCTGGGCCTCGCGCGCGATGTGATAGAAACCGGTCTTCCAATAGGCCGTCTTCTTGCGCGTCCCTTCCGGCGTAATCGCCAGCATCAGGCGGTCACTCTGGCGGAGGATGGCCGCTATTTGCTCGACGAGGTGGTTGGCGGAGCGGCGGTTGATCGGGATGCCGCCCAACGCGCGCAGCACGCGGCCAATGACCGGCCAGCGGATGGCCGAGTCCTTAACCATATAGCCGTAGGGCCAGCCGCTGAGCAGGCCCAGGGCGTGGCCGCAGATCAGGCCAATCGGCACGTCCCAGTTGGAAGTGTGTGGGAAGACGATGAGAACGAACTTCGGCGCATCGGGCAAATCGCCCTCTATCTGCCAGCCGATGAGCCGGAGGAGGCCTCTGGCGATTCGGATTGCCAGCGTGTCGGCTTTGCGGGTTGCGGGGAGTGGCAAGCTGTCCTCGATCATGGGTTATGTGGCTTTCTGCCGTCAGCGGCGAAGGAGTGAGGTAATCCGACTCTTAGAACACCCCATTTCGTCCAAAGAGGCGCAAGTATAAACGATTTCTTCGCTCCGGCGGATGACAACATAAACTGGCGCACAAAGCAACTTGCCCCGGTCACGAGCCGGGGCAAGTTGCTTTGAACCCCCTGATGTTCGACGATTTTGCTGTCAGCGATGAGGCAAATGAGACTTAAAACAATCGGGCCTGTTGCCCGCCCTCAGTCGGCAATTTCTCCCCTGCGCCCACTTTGTGCGCCCAACGCGTCGGTTCGGGGAGACGGTAACCGGTGCAGCAGTTCACGACAATTTCGACGGCGTGAGGCAGGTCAATCAGATGGCCGGGCGAAATGTAGAGCGGATTGCTATTGTCGCGCGTCCGCAGCACCGCGCCAATGATGCGCGCCGGGTCGTGCTCGTCGCGGAGTTCGGTCCGCTCGCCGCGCTTTGGGCCGGGTTCGGCGTGCCGGCCGTAGAGCCGCGATTTGGCGACGCCGATGCTGGGCCGCTCCAGCCACAGGCCCATCTGCGAAGCAATGCCGATGCCGCGCGGGTGCGCGACGCCCTGCCCATCGAACATGAGCAGGTCGGGTTGAGTCTGCAATTTCTCCCACGCGGCCAGCACCGCCGGGCCTTCGCGGAACGCCAGCAATCCCGGGATGTAAGGGAAGACGAGCGGGACGTCGGCGGTCACGCTTTCGAGCGGCGCGAGGTCGGGGTAACGCAGGACCACAATCGCCGCGCGGGCCTTGTCCTCTGCAAGGTCCACGTCCACCCCGGCGACGGTTTTCACCTCGCGCCCATCCCACGTGAGCACGAGCCGCGCGCGGAGTTCGGACTGGACTTTCACGGCCTCGTCAGGCGGGAGATTCCAGGGGTGGAGGTTGCGGTGCGCCATCGCTATCACCGTAGCACTTTCGGTGGGTCACGTCAATAAACAAAATTTGCCGCCAAGCGGCTTCAGACGTTATAGGAGTTGCCTTTGCCCCCGGATTTGCCGCCCGGCGAGTATTCGCTGGCGACGGCGTTCTACTGGTTTCCAGAGATCGAGCGGATTCCATTGGCCAATGGCGAGGGCGACCTGCTGGTCGTCGGCCGCCTGACTTTGCCGATTCGCTAAGCCTAGATTTCGCAGTTCCTGTCGCAGCTGCACTGCGGCAGGCCAGGCGGCAACTGCCGCCTCAACGTCCCGTATTTGGTGGGTGCAATAACAGGCTCAGCAAAGTGTGAAGTCGCGAGTCAGGTATAATTGCCCGCCATTATCCGCCCATGCGTTTCTCCGTTTCGCCCGCCTCGCCCTCAGAAAAGCCGCGCGCAGAGTCGGCGGCCACACGACTGTTCCGCCTCCTGAAACAGCTCCCATATCTACTGACCGGCGCGTTAGCCTTGCTCGCCCTGTGGCTCCGGCTTCGGCGCCTGGGTTACACCGAGTTCGGGCACGATCAGTCGCGCACCATCAACATCGCGTTGCAATGGCTGCACGGCGGGCCGCCCCCCCTGGCCGCCGATTGGTCGTCGC
>DATDRS010000386.1:0-8604 GCA_035291605.1 Anaerolineales bacterium
CTCGGGGCCGAAGGTCTCGCCTTCCTGCTCCTCCAGATGCTGGAAGTGGCTGATCATCATGATCCCGTTGCGGGTCGCAATCCCCAGGATCGTGAGCAGTCCGACGAGCGAACCGAGCGAGAGGATCCCACTGGTAAAGTACGCCCCCAGCACGCCGCCCACCAGCGCCCAGGGCAGGGTGAAGAAAGTGAGCGTCGCCAGACGCCAGTTCTCGAAGGACGTGTACAGGAGGAAGTAGATCGCGATCACCGCGACCGCCCCGGCGATGAGTAAATTCTGCTGGGCCGCCTGCCGCTCCGCAAATTCGCCGATCACCTCCGCGTGGTACTCGAGCGGGAACTCCACGGTCTGGAGGGTTGCTTCGACGTCGCGCGCCACGGAGCCGAGGTCGCGTCCACGCACGTTGGCCGAAACGTCAATCTTGCGCGACTGGCCTTCACGCTCGACGACGTTCGGGACCGGCGCGATGCGCACGTCGGCCACGTCCTCCAGGCGCACCTGCCCGCCGTCGGGCGTGTCAATCAGCAGCTCGCGAATATTGGTCAGGCTGTTGCGCGTCTCCGGCGTGCTCCACACGTTCACGTCGTACGTCTTCCCACTGATGAAAATATCGCCGACTTCTTCGCCCTGCACCAAGAAGGATGCCGCCCGGCGGATATCGCCTGGTTTCAGCCCATAACGCTGGGCCGCTTCCAGGTCAACCTCGACTTCCACCTGGGGCGTGTCCATGTGGAGCTCCTTTTTCAAATCCACGATCCCCTCGATCCCCTCCAGGGCGGCCAGCACCTCGTCTGCCTTTTCGCGCAGCACCTCCAGCTCGGGGCCATAGATGCGGATGACGACGGTATCGCTCGACCCCGTCAGGACCTCCCGGATCCTCTCTTTCAGATAGGTCTGCACATCGCGAATCAGCCCGGGGTAGCCGTCCACCGTCTCCTGAACCTTGGCCAGCGTCTCGTCGTAGTCCACCGAGGGATCCACGCTGATCCAGTTCTCGGTGAAATAGACGCCGTACGGTTCATCGGCGCTCATGGCCTGCCCGATGTGGGAGCCGCAGTTGCGCACGCCGGGGATAGTCAGCAGCTCCCGGCAGGCCTGAGCCGTGATCCGCCACATTTCCGGGTGGGACGTGCCGGGCTTGGTGATCCAGTGCATCAGGAAGTCCCGCTCCTTGAACGACGGCAGCAGTTCCTGGCCGAGAAACGGCCACACCGCCACGCCGGCCAACATCATACCGGCGACGGTGCCATACGCCAGGCGCGGTCTTGGGATGACCCGCGACAGAACCTGGTCGTAGACGCTGTGCAGCCACGGGATGATCGGGGATGGGCGGTGATCAATCGGCGCATTGGACAGCAGGATCAGGACCATCGCCGGCGTGACGGTCAGGGCAACGAACGGGGAGACCAGCCCCGCCACCACATAGGCGGTGGCCAGCGGCTGGAAGAACGCGCCCGACAGGCCCTGCAGGAAGAAGACCGGCAGCAAAGCCGAGATTTCGATCAGCGAGGCGTAGACGATGGCGCCGCGCACTTCGAGCGAGGCCTCCAGAATAATGCTCGCCGTGGACTGGGTGCTTCCCTCCTGGCGCAGGCGGCGCAGGCGCCGCACGATGTTTTCGACGTCCACGATGGCGTCGTCCACGACGGCGCCGATGGCGATGGCCAGCCCGGCCAGCGTCATCACGTTGATCGTCACGCCGCGCAGGTTGAGCACGAGCAGCGAGGCCATCAGAGACAACGGGATGATCGTGGCGCTGATCAACGCCACGCGCCACTCGTAAAGAAAGAAGAGCAGCACGATGACCACCAGAACAGCGCCGACGAGCAGCGAATTGGTGAGATTCTCGATGGACAGCTCGATGAAGGTCGCCGGCCGGAAGATGGTCGTGTCAATATCAATACCGCGCAGGCCGGGCCGCATCTCCTCGATCGCGGCTTCCACCCCCTGCGTCACGTCCAGGGTGTTGGCCCACGGAAGCTTTTCGACGATCATCATCAGGCCGGGACCTTCGTTGATGACCGCGTCCCCGAAGAGCGGCCAGGTATCCCAAACCATATCTCCCACGTCTTTGAGCAGCAGCGGCGCGCCGTCAGGTTTCTTTCGATCGTAGATAGGCACCTCGCCCAGCGTTTCCGGCGTTATGATGGGCAAGACGGACCGAATCTGGAGCCGCTGATCGGGGGTGTCAATGAACCCCCCGGTGCCGATGACCGAGCCTTCCGAATATTGCAATAGCCCGACATCCAGCGCGTCGGCGGTCACGTCCATGACGTCGTTGAGCGTAACGTTGTAAGCGCGCATCCGTTCCAGGTCCACCTGCACCTGCGGCATCTTGATCCGCTCGCCCCAGATGGGGGCATTGGCTACGCCGGGGACGTCTAGCAAACGGGCGCGGATCTTCCAATAGGCGATCATGGACAGGTCCATCAGGTCATATTGATCCGAGGAAATCCCGATCTTCATGGCCCGGCTGGTTGACGACAGGGGTTGGATCATCACCGGCGGGGCGGCCCAGGTGGGCAACGAGGGGTACACCGCCATGAGGCGCTCATTCACCAACTGCCGCGCAAGGATGAGGTCGGTCCCGGGCTTGAAGATGAGGACGATATCCGACAGGTCAGGCACCGACCTGGAGCGCATCACGTCCAGCCCCGGCACCCCGTTGAGCGCATTCTCCAGCGGAACGGTGACCAGTTCTTCCACGTCGGCCGCGGATAGCCCCATGGATAAGGTCTGCACCTCCACCTTGGGCGGCGCGAACTCGGGAAAGACATCCACTGACGAGTCGCTAAGCCGGGCGATGCCGAAGACCATCAGCACCACGGCGAGAAAGACCACCAAATATTGATACTGCAGGCTGGTTTTAACTATCCAACGCATTTCAATACCCTCCCGGCTCCGTAGGGGCAGACCTATGTGTCTGCCCGATGTGTCTGCCCGACGTGCCTGCCCGGCGGCCCACGCTCACACGCAGACGCGCCTCTACGCAGTTCCCGTCCGATCCGGGCAACCCGTCATTTTGAAACCCCGGTCTCGGCGCCATACAGCTCGGCCCCACCGACCGTGACCACCTCCGTGCCAACGGGCGGGCCCTCCGTCAGGAACGCCTCGTCGCCCTCGATGTAGTCCACGGTGATGCTCTGCCGGACGAAGGACAGGGCATTAGGTTCTTTGGTGTACACCCAGGTCCCGCCGTTCACGTCGTAGATCACCGCCGCGTAGGGGACGAGCTTGCGCGGCGTCGTCCCGCTGGCCAGCATGGCCAGCTTGACGCGCACCGCCTGCCCCGGGGCCAGGGCCTGCGGCCCGGAGCTGCTGACCGAGAAGTACAGCGCCGTTCCTTCGTCGTCGTCGTCTTCGACGTCGTCAATCTCTTCGGCCTCCAGGCCCTCCGCCTCTTCGTCGTCGTCCTCGCCGTCGTCGTCGAGAGGCAGGACGACGGCCGGTTGGCTCCGGTCAACCCTGGCCCGGTCGGCCTCACTCAGGGCCACGCGCACCAGGACCGTGCCCGCCTCCGCGGCCGGCGAGGCCACCACCTGGCCGCCGACCTCCCGCTGCCGCACGACCTGCGTTTCACGCACGAGGGCCGTCTGGATGGCGACCCGTTCGGCCGCCTTCTCGGTCAACGTCACGCGCTTGAGGTCCGTCCCCTCGATAGGCTCGACCTTGGCGGGTTGGATTTTCTCTGTCACTGGCGGCTTCGATGCGCAGGCCGAAAGTAGCAGGCCGGCCATGACCAGTATCACAAGTATCCAGCGGTTATTGTGTCGCATAGGTTCCTCCGAGGCCTGAAGTTTCTCGGCATCTATCTCCTGGATTTGGAGGAGGCCGTTTGTTGCTCACTCAACTTACTGTGCACGACATCCTCCGGCATGTTCACCGGGCGCCGCCTGCATCAATCTGCCGGCGCCGGAGCCGGTATATGAAGACCATGGCCGCCGCCAATACGATGGGCCCGCCGATCGCATAAGGAAGCACGCCTCCGGGATTGAGCCGGGTAAACGGCGTCACCGTCAGGTGGATGCCCGAGCTGGCGACCGGCTGGCTGGTGGTCTCCTGGCTGTCGGGTTCGGGAATGAGGACCATGTACACCATGTAGTCGCCGTCCAGAATCGTGTTGATGATCCAGGCCTGACTGGCGGACTGGCCCGGCGCGAGTTGCTCGATGTATTGAGTCCGCTGCGGCGACCAGTCCTCGGGGTCCACCACATCTCCCGTCGCGTCGAGATTGATGACGTTCATCGCCACAATCAAAGGCGGAGACGCCTCCGCAGCCTTGTTGGTCACCGAGGTATTGAACTCAATCTTGTCGCCTGTCTTCACCACCGTGGAGTCCACGTCAATGGAGATCTGCAGGCTGCTTTCTTCGGCCTGCTGTTCTTGGAAAGCCAGCGCCGGAGAGGCAGCCAGAGAAAGCATGAAGCCGACGATCACCGACAGGCCGACGACCCGGCTCAAGCGCGACCAGACCTTGCTCGATCGTCCCGCCTCAAGGCGGAGACCCGGACCGGCGTACAGGAACAGCAGTCCCAGGACAAGGACGGCAAACACGACGGGCGATATCAGCCAGGTCCAAAATTCGCTCACCGGCCGATAATTCACCAGGTGCTTCGAAAGGAAATGGTTGGTGGCCGCCAGCGGGTTCACCCATTGGAGAAACTGTCCCGCCGCCCCAGTCTGGGCCCGCCCGGGCAATTGGGCCGGAACGAGGAAAAGGACGTAAAGGCCCAGGCTCACAAAATAGCTGGTCTTGTTAGTGCTGGACCAAAAACTCGCCAGCATCCCCAGGCCCGTGTAGGCCAGGGCCAGCACGGTCCCCGAGAGGGCGCCCCAGAGGATCGTCGGCCCTAAAACATCATCGCCCTGGGAGAGCACTTGCAGGTAGGGAATGGCAATGAGCAAGGCCGCGGGCCAGAACGAAAGGCCGGCCAGGAACTTGCCGACCATAATCTGCCTGCGACTCGTCGGCGTCAGAAGAAGCGATTCGAAGGTGGCTCGTTCCCGCTCGCCGCTGAGGCTGTCCGCGCCGATGATCAGGCAGATGAACAGGCTGACCGAGATGGCGTTCTTGGTCAACTCGTACACCAATTCTTTCGCGGGAATCAGACTCAGTTCTTCGCTGGATGCCAGCACGTAGACCATGATTCCCAGCACGATGCTGTAAATCACGGTGAGGATAAGCGCTTTGCCTCCGATCCATAGGTCGGCGAGTTCCCGGATGAAAACGAGCCACCACGTGGGCAAGGCTGAACCCGACGGTTTAACCCGACGGTCGGCCACGGTTTGCTCGTCCTTCAGTTGCAGGGTTGCGTCGCTCATTTGATGGCCTCCTCCGTGAGGTGGAGGAACACATCTTGCAATCGGCCGCCTTCGGCCCCAAAGCTGAGGATGGGAATTTCGGCGCGGATCAGGGCCTCCAGGATTCGGTTATTGAGGTGATAGTCCTCCCCTGAGGCCCCGTTAGCCGAGTGCAAGAGTTCCACCTTCAGCCAACCCGCCACACCTGCCACGGACGCAGGCGCCGTGGTCTCGCCGATAGGAGTTACTTGCCTGACGTTCGGCGCCGCTTCTAATATTTTCTGGGCTTCGGCCACCGACGATGACGGGACCTGGATGCGGAGAATATCTCCCCGGACGATGTTTTGCCGGGTGCGGCCAATGACTTCGGCCACGGCGCCGGTCGCCACGACCTGACCCGCGCTCAAGATGACCACGTCGTCGCAAACGACTTCAATCTCCGGCAACGCGTGGCTGCACAAAATCACGCCGACATTGCGCTCTCGCACGATCCGCCGCACCAGCGCCAGCAGCTCTTGTTGACCCCGCGGATCCAGGCCCAGCGTAGGCTCGTCGAGGAAAACGACCACCGGATCGTTGACGAGCGCGCGCGCGATGCCTATTCTCTGCCGCATCCCGTGACTGTAGGTCCCGATCAGGGATTTGGCCCTTTGCTGCAGGCCCACTTCTTCGATAAGCGTCTGTCCATAGGCCCTGGCTTCGGCCGCGGTCCGCCCATAAAGCTGGCCGAAGTAAGTCAGGTACTCGATTCCCGTCATTTGCTTGGGAAACCCCAGGTTCTCCGGGAGGACGCCGATCTTGCGGCGGATTTTCTCAGGATATTTAGAACTGATGCCGTCTACGACGAAGCGGCCCGCATCAGGCTCCAGCATCGTGGTCAGGATGCGGATGGCCGTCGTTTTTCCCGCGCCGTTGGGACCCAGGAAGCCCAGGATACGTCCGGCCTGCAAGGAGAACGATAATCCCCGCAGCGCCGGTCGTGGCCCATAGGACTTCCGCAAGTCTTCGGCCAGGAGTATCTGATGATCAGCGCCCTGCATAGAGTTTCCTCCCAAAATTGATTGCTGAACTTTGTCTATCTTGTGAGCTCTCGACACGACATCAAGCATGTCTTCTTAATCGGCCGCTGCTGAAACTGGAAGAAACTCAAGCTCACGTTCATGGCTAACCCCAAACCGCAAGGACACGGCGGGGACCACGAACAGACTGAACAACGTCGAAGTCACCAACCCACCCAGAATGACGATGACCATTGGGCGCGCGATCTCGTGGCCGGGGATATTGCCAAAGAGGGCGAAGGGCGCGAGGGCCAGGCCAGTGGTCAGCGCCGTCATGACCATCGGCGCCAGCCGTTCGCGTGACCCGCGCAGGACCAACTCGGGGCCAAAGGCTTCGCCTTCCTGCTCGAGGTGCTGATAGTGCTTGATCAGCAGGACGCCGTTTCGCGCCCCAATCCCCAACACCGTGAGCAATCCCAAGAGCGAAGCGAGCGAAGCCGCGCCGCCGCTGAGGAACGCCGCCAGCACGCCGCCCACCAGCGCCGCGGGCAAGGTCAGGAAGGTCGCCGCCGCCAGTCGCCAGCTCCCCAAGGACGCCTGCAGGAGGAGGAAGATCCCGAACACTGCCACCAGCGCGGCGATGAGGATGCGCTGCTGAGTCGCCTGCCGCGTCGCGTAGTCGCCCAGCACCGCCGCGTGATACTCCAGCGTGAACGGGAAGCTCTGAATGGCCGCCTCGACGTCATTGGTCACAGCGCGGGCGTCCCTTCCCCGCACATTGAAGACAACGTCAAGGTAGGGCGAGATACCTTCACGCCGGATGACGGCTGGGGATGACGCGATACGCACCTCGGCCACGTCCCCCAGGAGCACGTGACCGCCGCCGGGCGTGTCAATCAACAGCTGGCGAATATCGTCCACGCTGTCGCGTATTTCGGGCAAGCCCCACACGACGACGTCGAACACCTTCTGCTCCTCGAATAGGCTGCCGACTTGAATGCCGGAGAGCAGGGTGGCCGCCGACCGGCGGACATCGCCGGGTTTGACGCCAAATTGTTGGGCCGAGGCGAGATCGACCTCGATCTCCACCGTGGGTTCTTCGAGGGGGAGCATCACTCGCGGATCGACGACCCCGGCAATCCCCGCCAGGGTTTGCCGCAGATTCTCCGCCTGGCCGCGCAGGACATCATGGTCCTCGCCATAGACGCGCACGGTGATGCCGTCGAAGGCGCTCGCCTGTGCCGCGCCGACCGTTTGCTGCAAATAGGTTTGAACCTTGCGATCCAGCTCGGCGTAGCCGTCTACCTTCTGCTGAACGGCGGCTACCGTGGCGTCATAGTCGGCCCCCGGATCGAGGCTGACCCACACCTGGGCGGAATTGACGTTGACCACCTGATCCCCAAACACGGCCCTGCCCACATGTGCGGCGACGTTGCGGACACCTGGAACAGCCCTCAAGTCACTGCTGACTCGGGTTACGGTCTGGTTCATTGCCGGAAGGGATGTGCCCGGCGCGGCGTCCAGCTGAATCATAAGGTAGGGCTCTCGGAACGATGGAAGCAATTGATTCTGCCTGAGGAATGGCAGCACCGCGACGCCGGCCGCCGCCAGCACCACGACGGCCGCATACGCCAGCCGCGGCCTCTGGACGGTCCGCGCCAGCACCCGTTCGTAGCCGCCCTGCAGCCAGGGGATGAGCGGAGATTCGCGGCCCTCGAGCTGCGCGCCGAAGGTCCCCTTCGGGGGATTGGACATGCTTGGCAGCAGAATCAGGCTCAGCGCCGGCGTGAGGGTCAGCGCCACGGCCATGGCGGCGAGCACCGCCAGCGCATAGGAGACGGCCAAGGGCCGGAACAATGCGCCGGGCGCGCCCTCAATGAAGAAGACCGGCAGCACCGCCAGCAGGGTGATCAGCGTCGCGAAGAAGATGGCGCTGCGCATCTCGGCCGAAGCCTCCAGGACAACGCTCTCGGCCGATTGGGGACTGCCCTCCCGGCGCTTTTGGCGCAGACGTTGCACGATGCGTTCGACGTCGACGACGGCGTCATCAATGACGAGGCCCAGGGCGATTACCAACCCCGCCAGAACCATCGCATTGAGCGTCGCCCCCCGCAGGTACAGCACGAGCAGCGCGGCGACCAGGGACAAGGGGATCGCCGCGAGGCTGATCAACGCGGTGCGCCACCCGTAAAGAAAGGCGCCCAGAACCAGAACGGCGAGCACCGCGCCGATGACCAGCGTCCGGGTGAGATTGGCGATCGCCATCTCGATGAAGGTCGCCGGCCGGAAGAGCGTGGCGTCAAAC